>JBEILM010000003.1:0-85100 GCA_040379205.1 Gemmatimonas sp. | reverse complement strand
GCCGATGCACGCGCTCACGCCGCCCACGAATGCGGCAGTGAGAGGGGCGTCGGTGCCGTGAGCTGGGTGTGGGAACGGCGGAACGGCGCGAGCTAAACGGCGCGAGCTAAACGGCGCGAGCTAAACGGCGCGAGCTAAACGGCGCGAGCTAACGGGCGCGCCCCCTGGCTCGCGCTGCCCGGCTCGCGCCCTTTAGCTCGCGCCGTCCCGCCGTTACCAGAGCCCCCGATCACCCTCCGTCTTCCCCCTTCGCCGCGTAGTACGCGGCCACCCGCTCGGCCATGCCGGCGCGCGTGTACACGTCTGGCCGCCGATCGGTGATGACCTGCGCGATGACGGCGGCGACCTCGTCGGCGCACTGGGCATCGGGCAGGGTGCGCGAGTCCACGCCGCCATGCAGGGCATGCAGGCCGAAGTCGGTGTGGACCACCCCCGGGGACACCAGCGAGAACTGGATGTCGGGGTGTTCGGCCTGGACTTCGGTCCGCATGTTGGCCGTCAGGCTGTTGAGAAAATGCTTGGCGGCGCTGTACGCCGACCGATGCACCACGGACGGGATTCGCCCGAGCATCGACGACACGTTGATCACGTGACCGCGCCCCACGAGCCGGAAGTGCGGCAGCACCGCCTGCATGCCGTACATGGCGCTCTTTACGTTGACCCGCAGCATGTCGTCGAGATCGTCGTCGGTGAGCGCCGAGGGGAGGCGCGTGATGCCGCGGCCCACGTTGTTCACCCACACGTCCAGCCGGCCGAAGTGGGAGAGGGTCGTGTCCACCACGTCCTCGACCTGGCTGCGGCTCGTGACGTCGGCGGTGATCGGGAGGGCGGCCGGGCCGAGTGGGCCGGCCACGCGATGGAGGGCGTCGGAGCGGCGGGCCACCAGCACCAGGGCGTGGGTGGGGGCGAGACGCTGGGCGAGGGCGGCGCCGATGCCGCTGCTGGCGCCGGTGATGACCACGACGGGACGGGCGGGCGAAAGCGCAAGTGAGGACATGCGGGAAAGCTAGGGGGCCGGCGCCCGGGAAGGACTCGCGGCCCGCATACCGGAAAAGTACGAATGCCATCGGGCGGTGCACCTTGGTAGCCTCCACGCCATGCATCCGACCTCTTCGCTGATTCCCGCGCACCGCCGTTTGCGCGTGCGCGTTTCGCTGGGACTTTCCGCCCTCGCCCTCCTCGCCGCCTGTGAGTCCGAAGCCGATCCCACCGGCCCCGGCACCGGCGTCCGCGAACCGGCGCTCAACGAGATCGTCACCACCGCGCCCCTCAACGCGAGCAGCAACGACACGCTCGTCTACTTCAGCTTTTCCAACGGCACCCTCGTACCCCGGTCGGGAGACTGGGACGTGGCGTTGCGCCGCTTCGAAGTGCGCCTGGCGTCGCCCGCCACGGGGGCCGGCAAGACCGTGTTGGGCTACACCATGGCCAACAACGCCACCGCCTCCAACGCGGAGGTGCTCGCGTTCACGCCGGCCAACACCCGCAGCGCATTCGACGCCATTCGCGATGCGCAGGTGCCGGCCGACAGCCTGTTCGTCACCGATCGCCTCGCGGAGAACCCGCAGGGGCACATCGTGCTGGGCGGCGTGCCGGTGGCCAACGCCGGACAGTTCTGGAAGATCCGGCTCGCCAACGGGCAGTTCGCCGCGTTCCGCAACGCACGCATCCGCTTCACCGGCTTCGTGACCGATACGCTGTACCTCGAGTCCCGACTGCACACAGGCAGCACGCTCGGCGTCGTGCAGACGCTGGCCGTGGTACCTGGCGGGCAGCCGCGGGCGATCAGCCTCACCACCAACAGCGTGGTCGTGCCGAACGGCTGCAATTGGGATCTGCAGTTCAACCCCGACCCGCGTCAGCTCGCCCTCACGGTGAACACGGCCTGCAACGTCGGCACCAACCCCGGCAGTGCGTCGCCGACCTTCGCCGGGCTCACCACGGCGAGTGACGCGCCGCAGTACGTGCCGTTCCTCTCGCAGCTCGTGGGGCCGATCCCCAATTCCATTCTCGATGTGCGGGCGCCCTTCCGGTACGACCTCACGGGGCAGCAGCGCCTGCATCCGGCGTTCAACACCTATTTCGCCAAGGTGGGTACGCGCGTCTGGAAGTTCCAGGTGATCGACTACTACAGCAACACGGGCGCCCCCGGCTTCCCCACGCTGCGGTACGCCCGCATCCGCTGATCGGCCGCGGCGATCTGATCATGCGCGTCGTGCGCTCGGCGCCGCGACTGCTGCGCCTCGTGGCGGGCCTGCTGGTGCCCGCCACGGGGCTCGTCGCGCAGGCGCGTTCCGGCGTGGCTGTACCCGGCCGGGTGACAGGCGTTCCCGATGGGGCGCCGGTGGCCGGAGCGGAGGTCCGCACCGGCAGCGGCGCGGCCTCGTCAGCGCGCGCCCGGGTGGATGCCGAGGGGCATTTCCTGATCACGGCGCGCGGTGGTGATACGCTGTTCGTGCGCGCCCTCGGCTTCCGCGCCATGCAGGTGGTGGTGCCGCGCACGTTCGATGCCGCACGCGACACCGTGCGCGTGACCATGACGCCGTTGGCCACGGTGCTGCCGGTGTTCACCACCACGATCGGTCAGCGGGTGATTCGCGCCAGCGAGTCGCCGCGCAGCGTGACGGTGGTGACGCGCGAGGAGATCGACGCCGTGGCGGCGATCTCTGCCAACCAGTTGCTGCGTCAGCTGCCCGGCCTGCAGGAGCTGCCCGCGCCGCCGAGCAAGACGAGCATCGCCATTCGCGGCTTCGACGATTCGCGCGTGCTGGTGCTCGTCGATGGCGAACCGGTGGCTGGCTCCCTCATCGAAAGCCGGGACATCGGGCGGCTCAGCACCGTGGCCACCGAGCGCATCGAAGTGACGAAGGGGCCGAGCAGCGTCGAATTCGGCAGTGACGCGCTGGGCGGCGTGATCAACATCGTGCAGGCGGCGCCCACCAAGGCGCTCACGGTGGATGGCGTGGCGCGGCAGGGCGGGCTTGGACGCGAGGAGGCCACGCTCGGCGTGAGCCAGACCGTGGGCCGGGTGGGCTACCGGGTGAACGGTGGCTGGCGCCAGTCGGACCGGGTCACCGGCTACAATGCCGCTGGGTCCACCTTCAATCGCCTCTTCGATCTCAAGGGCGATGTGCGGGTGCCGCTTGGCGCATGGACGGCGCGACTCGATGTGCAGGGCTCGCAGGAGCGGCAGCGCTTTCCGCTCGATGCGAACTTCAACGGCTTCATCGACAACCGGGGCGGGCAGGGGTTCGGTGAACTGCAGGGCCCCGCGCTCGGCGGTCGCGTGCGCATGCGCGCCTTCGGTCAGCGTTTTCAGTATCAGTACCGTCAGGCGCGCGGGCTGCTGCCCATTCGCGGTTCGGCCGACTCGGTGGAGCAGCGTGAGCGGGTGAACCGCTTCCTGCTGGCATACACCAAGGTGGCGGGGGGCCACGCCATCGACGCTGGCGTGCAGTATGCGCGGCGCACGCTCATCGCGCCCACCAAGGTCGACGGCGACAGTGCGCGGGAGCTGGTGACCGAAGTGTTCCTGCGCGACTCCTGGACGTTGGGCGACGTGCTGCTCACTGCCGGCGCGCGTCACACGCAAAGTTCACTCTGGGGTAGCACCACCAATCCGTCGGTGGGCATGGCCTGGCAGACCGCCCCCGCGGTGCGTCTCCGTGCCAATGTGGCCCGTGGCTTCCGCGCCCCGGGCTTCAAGGAGATCCGCTACACGTTCTTCAACCCGGCTGGCGGCTACGAGATCGTCGGCAATCCGGAGCTGCGCCCGGAGAGTTCCTGGAGCACGAGCGCCGGCGGCACGTGGGCGCCGTCGACCCGCTTCTCGCTCGACGTGGAGGCGTACCGCAACGACGTCGATGATCTGGTGGACTGGAGCTTTCGCGGCAACAACGCGGCCGGTTTTCAGCAGTACGCGAATGTGAACGTGGCGCGCGCACGCACCCAGGGCATCGAAGGCAGCGTGCGCGCCGAGTTGCTCGGCACCGAGATCACGGCAGGGTACGACTGGCTCCACGCCCGGAACCTGAACACCGGGCTGCCGCTGTCGCGCCGCGCGTCGCACACGGCGCGGCTGCGGCTGTCGCGCCAGTTTCCGGTGCGGCGAGGGCTCTTCACCGACGTGAGCGCGCGCTACACCGGCAGCGCCGCGCTGCTCGGTATTCCCAGCGGAGCGCCGATCACCGGTCCCTTCTCCACCGAGCAGGGGATCATCGGGCGGCAGGGGGCGCTGTTCAGCATGGATGCGCAGCTGCGCCTTTCGCTCACCCCCGAGGCCGAGCTGTCGTTTGGCGGCAACAACCTGCTCGGCCAGCGGCCGGCGCTGTGGACGCCGGCGTTCGACCGGCAGTTCTACGCTGGTGTGCGCATCCTCTTCGTGCGGACGCCGTAACCGGCGGACGGCGCCAGGTCAGTCCGCGCCCGCGAGCGGCGCGAGTTCGCCCAGCAGCGCGTCGTCTTCACCCGCTTGGCTCCGCAGCAGCAGCCGCGCTTCGTGCTCCGGAAACTCGTGCGGACTCACGGTGGCCCAGGTGGCCGCGTCGGCGCCGATATCGCCAAGGGTGACAGCGAGGCCGGTACCGGTTCCGCGCACGAACCCGCGGAAGGCAGCCATCGCGCCGGTACGGCGGTGACGCAGGTGGACGAGGTAATGATCGGGGTGCGTGGCGACTTCGATGTCGAACACCGCGATACGCCTGGGCGGCAGTCCGGCACTCGCCAGCGCCATGGCCGCTGCTGCCACGCACAGCGTGTTGTCCCGGTGCGGAATGGCTTCGCGCACGAACAGCTCGCCGGCGCTGCCTGCGCCCGGTGCGCCCGTGGTGGCGCGGCCGAGCCACGCAACGAGCTCGGGAGTCAATCGTGCGGCCTGTCCGCTCAGCTCCAGCGCCCGCGCCGCATAGCGCAGCACCTGCCGCACCTCGATGCGATCGACTTCGTCGAAGAACCAGGCGCACGACGTGAACGTCCGCAGTGAAGCCCGCTGCAACTCGAGGAGTTCGCGGGCGCGTACCACCTGGCGATCGCTGGACGGGTCCACGAGGTGCGGGCGCACGAACTGCTCGAGAGCCTCACCCTCCTGGCCGACCACCTCGCCGTAGGCATCGCGCACCACCCAGGGGTCGTCGCGGAAGAGCGATCGCCCTTCCGTCTCGAACGTCTCGTGCACGATGGTGGCGAGCTGCTCGAGGGCCGTACGCAGTGGGCCGCGCCACTGCTGGGCCGGCGGCTTGCTGCCATCGAGGCGACAGCCGCAGTTGCTGCGCCACCGTTCGACGCCGTGCGCGCAACTCCACGCCGACGGCGAGACGAGTGTGACCTCGGTGGTCGGCGGATGCTGCGCGATGAGCGCTGCCGCGTTGGTGAGGCGCGTCGTGGTGCGCCGCGCCAGCAGGGCGAGGGCTTCGGTGAGCGTGGTCTCGCCCCCCTTGTGGTGGTGCCCGAACGTTTCGCCATCGGTGGCCAGCGTGGTGCACCGTGGCGCGTCGAGCGTCTCGTGGCGATACGGCGTGAACCGGCGCGCCAACGCCACCGCGTCGCGCAGCAACCCGCCGAATGCCACGTCGCCGGCCAGCGCTCCGTCGTACGGCACGATGGTCAGCGTGCGCCCCGAGGCCCCGCGCCAACGCACCGGCATGCCACTGCCGTCGTGCCCATGCACCTGGTACGGCGCCAGAATGGTGAAGGCGATGTCTTCGGCGGCCACCGCCTCCAGCGTCTCCTCGTCGACGGCACACTCTGGCAGCCACAGGCCCTCGGGCGCGCGGCCGAAGCGGCGCTGAAAATCACGAATGCCCCAGTGGATTTCGGTGCGCCGTTCGCGTGGTGAGGCCAGCGGCAGGATGACGTGATGATACGGCGCGGCGATGGCGTTGCCGAACCCCCAGCGCCGAACGCTGGCGGCGTCGCCCGCCTGCATGGCCGCCAGCGTGTCCGGCGCCTCGTGATCGAGCCACTCGCACAGGGTGGCGCCCACGTCGAACGAGCACCAGGCGTAGAGGTTCACCACGCGGGCAATGCCGGCCCGTGCATCCGGATCGCGGACCGCCGCCCGGGCATCCCGCAGGTGCGCCTCGGCCGCCGCCAGTCGGGCGTAGCACTCGCGGTTGATGCGCGTGTTCCAGTCGTGGTCGGGCGTCGCTGACGGCTCCGCCCGCACCACTTCCAGCCACGGATCCTCGCGTGGTGGCTGGTAGAGGTGCTGATGAACGATGAGGGAGTGCATGCGGAGGGCTGGGCGTCAGCCGCGCTGGCGCGCGATGTCGATGGCGCGCTGATACACCGCCGCGTAGCGCTCGGCGGAGCGCTCCCAGCCGAAGTCGCGGCGCATGGCGGCCTTCATGCGCGGGAGCCAGGCGACCGGATCGTGAAAGCGGGCGAGCGCGCGCGAGATGCTGCGATCGAGGGCTGCCGGCTGGAACTCGTCGAACAGGAAGCCGGTGCCATCATCCTCGATGGTGTCGGCAATGCCGCCGACGCGCCGGCCGATGGGCAGCGCACCGTAGCGCTGCGCGCGCAGCTGCGTGAGTCCGCACGGTTCGTACTGCGACGGCATGAGGAACATGTCGGCGCCGGCCATGAGCCGGTGCTCGAGTCGGTCGGTGAAGTCGAGCTGCACCCCCACATGGCGAGGGCGCGCCTTCGCGAGGGCCAGCAGCGCCCGCTCGTAGCGCGCCTCACCGGCTCCCAGGAAGACGAACTGGGCGTCGAGATTCCACACGAGGTGCGAGTTGAGCAGCAGGTCGAGCCCCTTCTGTGTCACCATGCGTCCGGTGAAGCCGAGGAGCGGCGTGCGTTTGCGCTGCGGCAGGCCGAACGATCGCTGCAGCGCCGCCTTGCATCGCACCTTGTTGGAGGGATCGTCGACCGTGTAGTTGGCGGTGATCTGGTCGTCGACGGCCGGATCCCACACCGACTGGTCGATGCCGTTGGTGATGCCCGTGAACCGGTTGCCCAGCCAGGTGAACACCTCCTGCAACCCGAAGCCGCCGCCGGGAGTACGCAGCTCCTGGGCATGCGTGGGACTCACCGTGACGACCATGTCGGCAAAGGTCAGCCCACCCTTGAGGAAGTTGATGCGGTCGTACCACTCGAGGTGCCGGAAGGTGTACACCTCGGGGGGAATGCCGCAGTCGTTGAGCATCGAGGCGGGGAAGTGCCCCTGGTAACCGGCGTTGTGCACCGACAGCACGGTGGGGGTGCCGGCGAAGCGCTCCCGCAGCTCGGCATAGCTGCGCATGTACATGAGCGCGAGGCTGGTGTGCCAGTCGTGGGCATGTACGAGCACCGGGCCCGCGATGAGCCGCGGAATGGCGTCGAGCACGGCGCGTGAGAAGAGCGCGAACCGCCGCGCATTGTCGGCGAAGTCGCGGCCTCCTTCGCCATACAGGCCGCCGCGCGCAAAGGCGCTGGGGATGTCGACGAACACCACCTTGGGCCCCTTGCGCGGCTGCACTTCGCGAAAAAAGCGCACCTCCTCGCCACGGAAGCCCAACTCGATCGTGATGGCACGGCCGAGCGGCGCCAGATCCGGAGCGAAGTCGCGGACCGTGCGGTAGAGCGGCACGAACACCACCACGTTCGCACCGCCTTTCACCTGGTACTCGGCCAACCCCATGACCGCCTCCGCCAACCCGCCGGTGCGGGCGTACGGACTGTATTCGGCTGTAAGGTGCACGATGGTCGGGGCCCCGTGCTCCGGCGCCCGCACGAGGGGCGATCCGAAGCTCGGGGTGGGCATGGACGCGTTGCTCATCTCTCTATTGTACCACGCCGATGGTGGCGGCCGTCAGGCAATCGGCGGATCGTCCGGCAGGGAATCCCCGAGAATGGAGGGCGCGTAGTACGCCCGCGCATACTGTTCCACCATGCGCCGCGCCGTGAACTGCTGGCCGGCCACACGAATGGCGTGCTTCATGGTCTTCAGCCACCGCCGCGGCAGTTCGAGCTTGTCGCGATCGTAGAACCGCGGCACGACCTCCTGCTCGAGCAGTTCGTAGAGACGGTTCGCGGTGTTCCAGCCCGCGTCGTCGTCCACTTCGGGTTCGATCGCCCAGCCGTTGTTCCCCTCGTACCCTTCCTCCCACCAGCCATCGATCGTGGAGAGCTGCGGCACGCCGTTGAGGGCCGCCTTCATGCCGCTGGTGCCGGAGGCCTCGAGCGGCACGCGCGGCAGGTTCATCCACAGGTCGACGCCCTGCACGAGCAGGTGCGCGAGGTGCATGCCGTAGTCTTCGACGAAGGCCACGCGCCCCTCGAAGCGCGGGTCACGTGTGAAGTGGTAGACGCTCTGCAGCACCTGCTTGCCCGGATTGTCGGCCGGGTGCGCCTTGCCGGCAAAGACGATCTGCACTGGCCGTGAGGCGTTGGTGACCAGCTTCTGCAGCCGCTCGACATCGCGGAAGATCAGGTTGGCGCGCTTGTAGGTGGCGAAGCGCCGCGCGAATCCGATGGTGAGCACGTTGGGGTCGAGCAGCGTGCCGGCGCCGACGAGCTGCGTGGAGTCCATGACCCCGTTGGCGAAGGCGCGGCGCGCCTCCTCCCGCACGAGACGCATGAGGGTATGCTTGAGACGCTGGTGAATGAACCAGAGCTGCTCATCGTCGAGGGTAAGCACCTGCTCCCAGAGCGCCGGGTCGTTGCTGTGCCCCCACGCCGGTCCAAGATGCTCGTCGAGCAGCTGCATGACCGGGTTGGCCATCCAGGTGGCGAGGTGCACGCCGTTGGTGACGTGCCCAACGGGTACCTTCTCGGCAGGGCGGCCCTGCCAGAGCGAGCGGCTCATCTCCCGGGTCACGATGCCGTGGCGCCGCGACACGCCGTTGATGCGCCGCGACAGCCGCACGGAAGCGGCGGTCATGTGGTAGACACCGGTCCCCGACTCGGGCTGATACCCGATACGCAGAAACGTCTCGGCATCGATGCCCATGTCGTTCCACACACCGTCGGCGCACTGCCGGACTTCCTGCACGGCGAAGTGGTCGTGCCCCGCGGGGACCGGCGTGTGGGTGGTGAACACGCTGCAGTTGCGCACGCGCTTGACCGCCTCGGGGTAGGGCACGCCCGCGACGCACAGCTCGCGCACCCGCTCGACCATCATGAAGGCGGCATGTCCCTCATTGGCATGCCAGGCGGCCGGCTCGATCCCAAGGGCGCGCAGCGCGCGCACCCCGCCCACGCCCAGCAGCCACTCCTGCCGCAGGCGCATGGCCGGCCCGCCCGAGTACAGCTTGGAGAGCAGCGGCCGGTCGTCGGGGTGGTTCTCCTCGAGGTCGGAGTCGAGCAGATACACCGGGACCCGGCCGACCTGCATCTTCCACACGCGAATATGGATGTCGCGTCCGAACGTGTTCACCGTCACCAGGTGCCGGGCGCCGTCGCGGCCCGGCAGCGGCGTGATGGGCACCGACGAGAAGTCGATGCTGGCGTCCGAATCTTCCTGCCAGCCGTCCACCCGGATGTGCTGGTCGAAGTAGCCGTTGCGATACAGGATGCCCACCGCCACCAGCGGCACGCCCAGGTCGGAGGCCGTCTTGAGGTGGTCTCCCGCCAGCACCCCGAGGCCACCCGAATAGATGGGGACCGAGTTGTGGATGCCGAACTCGGCGCAGAAGTAGGCCACCGTGCGCCCGCGCAATTCGGGGAAGGTCCGGGCGTACCAGGTGTGCTCGTCGGAGCGTTCCGCCGACAGCCACTGCATGGCCCGGTCATAGCGGGCGCAGAAGACGGCGTCGGTCGCCAGCGCCTCCAGACGGGCCGGCTCGACCACCTGCAGCAGCCGGATGGGGTTGTGTCGCAGACGCGCCCACAGGGTCTCGTCGATCGATTTGAAGAGCTGGCGCGCATCGCGGTTCCAGCTCCAGGCGAGGTTCTGCGCCAGAAGGGCAAGGCCGGCAAGCCGCCCGGGGAGCGGGGCGGCTTCTGGGACGAACGGAGCCGTGGGAGCGTCGACAGGTGCGGTCATGGATGTATGCATGGTGTTTCAGAAAACAGCCCGAATGGCGGTCTTCGGACAACCACGAGAAAACTATGCCCATGTACCGGGGTGTGGACAGGGAAAGCAGGCCAAACTAGTGTCGGACAGGGCTCGACCTGTCCCTTGACACTGACCAACTGATGCCATCGCGCTCCCGCTCCCCCAAGGCCCGCGTCACCGCTTCCGGCGCGGTCGAGGTCTACAAGTTCGGGGGGGCCTCCCTGGCCGATGCCGCCGCCGTCCGGCAGGCCATCGACATCATCCTCGCCCCGCGGGCCACGCGCACGGTGACCGTGGTGTCGGCGCTCGCCGGCGTCACCGATGCTCTGCTGGCGATTGCCGACCTGGCCCGATCCGGCCAGGTGCGCGCAGTCGACGCCGCCGTGGACCGACTGCTCGCCCGGCATCGCACGGTGGCGGAGGGCATCGGCGGGGTGCGGGCGCTTCGCGCCGCGCTGCTGCGCGATCTGGACGCGGCCTTTCTGGAGCTGCGCACGCTCGCCCACGGCGTGGCGAGTCTGCGCGAACTCACGCCGCGCACGCGCGACTTCCTGGTGGTGCGCGGCGAACAGCTCTCGGCGCGCATCGTCGTGGCGGGGCTCACGGCGCGGGGCGCGAAGGCGCAGTACCTCGAGGCCGCCGAACTGATCGTGACCGACGGGGTCTTCGGCAACGCGTTTCCCGACCTCGCGGCCACTGATCGCCGGGTGCGCGAGCGGGTGCGGCCGTTGCTGCGCCGGCGGATCATTCCGGTCATCCCGGGCTTCGTGGGGGGTGGGGCCGACGGCGCGGTCGTGACGCTGGGGCGTGGCGGCAGCGATCTCACGGCGACCGTCCTCGGACGCTCGCTGGGCGCCCAGCGCATCACGCTCTGGAAGGATGTACCCGGGCTCATGACCACCGACCCGCGGCTCGTGCCGAGCGCGCGCATCGTACCGCAGCTCAACGTGCGCGAGGCCGCCGAGCTGGCGTACTACGGCGCCAAGGTGCTGCACCCGCGGGCGCTCATTCCGCTGGCGCGCGTGAAGGTGCCGGTGTTCGTGCGGCCCTTTGCCGATCCCGAGGCACCGGGCACGGAGATCTCCACGCGGCACACGCTGCAGCGCTATCCGGTCAAGGCGCTCAGCATCGTGCGCGGCCAGGCGCTGGTCACGGTGACCGGCAACGGCATGTTGGGCGTGCCCGGCATCGCGGCGCGCACCTTCGCGGCGCTGCAGCAGGCGGGCATCTCGGTGACGCTCATCTCGCAGGCGTCGTCGGAACATTCCATCTGTCTGTGCGTGCCCGCCGAGCGCGGGGATGACGCGCGGACGGCGCTGCATCAGGCGTTCGAGCGCGAGCTGGCGCGCCGCGAGCTCGAGGGCATGGACGTGCAGACCGGCATGGCGACGCTGGCGGTGGTGGGGCTGGGGATGGCCGGCTCGCCGGGTATCGCCTCGCGCATGTTCACGGCGCTGTCGCACGCCGGGGTGAACATCGTGGCCATCGCGCAGGGGTCGTCGGAGCTGAACATTTCGGTGGTCATCGGCGAAGGCGATGCCGAAGCGGCGGCGCGGGCGGTGCACGAGGAGTTCCAGCTCGACAAGATCGGCGGTGGCGGCCTGCGCAGCGAGGACCGCCTCGACGTGGTGCTGCTGGGTGTGGGGCAGATTGGGCGCGAGCTGCTGCGCATGCTGCCGCGTACGCGCCGGCGCGTGAAGCCCACCATCGTGGGGCTCATCGATCGCAGCGGGTTCGTGTTCGAGCCGGATGGGCTCTCGCCGCGGCACTTGGCCAAGGCGGTCGACCACAAGGCCGCCGGGCAGTCGCTGGTGTCGTTGCCGGGTGCGCACAAGGCGACCGCCGCCGACGCGGTGACGTACATTGGGCGGCACGCGTTGGCGCGGCCGGTCCTCGTGGACGTCACCGCCGACGAAACCCTTCCCGCCATCCGCAAGGCGATCACTGCCGACATGGACATCGTGCTCGCCAACAAGAAGCCGCTGTCGGCACCGCGCGCCGAGGTGGAGGCGCTGCGCGACCTGGCCAGGCAACACGGCGTCCGTATCCTGCACGAGACCACGGTGGGCGCCGGCCTGCCGGTCATGGACAGCTACGCCAAGCTCGTGGAAACCGGCGACAAGGTGCTGCGCATCGAAGGGTGCACCAGCGGCACGCTCGGCTTTCTGCTCACCGAGATCGGCCGCGGGCGGCCCTTCAGCGAGGCGCTGAACGACGCACGCGCGCGCGGCTACACGGAACCCGACCCGCGCGACGATCTGTCGGGCATGGACGTGGCACGCAAGGCGCTCATTTTGGCTCGGCTGATCGGCTTTGCGGGCGACCTCACCGATGTGACCGTGGAGTCGCTGGTGCCGGACGCGTACCGCAGCATGCCCACCGCGAAGTTCCTGGCCACGCTGGCGCAGCAGGATGCCATGTGGGCGGCGCGGCAGGCAGCGGCACAGAAGCAGGGGCGGGTGCTGCGCTACGTGTTGCGGGCCACACCCAAGAAGGTGCAGGTAGGGCTGCAGGCGGTATCTCCGTCGCACCCGTTGGCGGGGCTGCGCGGCACCGACAACCAGATTGTGTTCACCACGATGCGCTATCGTGAGCATCCGCTGGTCATCACGGGGCCCGGTGCGGGGCCGGCGGTCACCGCGGCCGGCGTGCTCAACGACATTCTTCAGCTGACTCCGGCGTAATTCATGAGCGTCTCCGACGCAGTCTTTCTTTCGGCGCACGAGGCGCTGGGCCACGCATGCATCCAGCGGTGCGATGCCTGCGGGCACGACCTGTCGCCGCTCGATCCGTCCCCGGAATGTCCGGCGTGCGGCGGGCTGCTGGCCATTCTCCATCGCGCGCCGATGGACGTGATGGGCGCCCCGCTGTCGGCCAAGGCCATCCAGCACGGCTTCATGCAGCACTGCTGCGCCCTGCCCATGGGGCATCCGAGCGGCGTCTGGCGCTTCGAGTCGCTGGTGATGCCGGGGGCGGGCGAGGCGATCACGAGTCACCCGGAAGGCAACACGCCGCTCATGACGCGGCGGCGGGTGAGTGAGTTCGCGGGGTGTGATGGCCTGCTGCTCAAGCACGAGGGGTACAATCCCACCGGCTCGTTCAAGGACCGCGGCATGACGGTGGGCACCACGCAGGCGGTGCGTACCGGTGCCACGGCGGTGGCCTGTGCCAGCACCGGCAACACGTCGGCGGCGCTGGCCAGCTATGCGGCGCAGGCGGGCATTCCCGGCCTGGTGTTCGTCCCCGCCGGCAAGGTGGCGTTGGGCAAGATGGCGCAGACGCTGGCCTACGGCGCGAAGACGCTGCTGGTGCGCGGCGACTTCGATGCCTGCCTGCGTCTGGTGCAGGAGGCGTCGCGAGAGCTGGGCATCTATCTGCTCAACTCCATCAATCCGTGGCGCGTGGAAGGACAGAAGACCATCGTGCTCGAGCTGCTGCAGCAGCTCGGCTGGGACGCGCCCGATTTCATCGTGCTGCCGGCGGGGAACCTTGGCAACACCGCGGCCTTCGGGAAGGCGCTGCGCGAGGCGCATGCGCTGGGGTTGATCAGCAGGATTCCGCGTCTGGTGTCGGTGCAGGCGGCGGGCGCGGCACCGTTCGCCATGGGGTTCCGCGACGGGTTCATGACGCGCCACACCGTGCAGGCGGAGACGATCGCCACGGCCATTCGCATCGGCGACCCGGCGTCGTGGGATCGCGCCGTACGGGCGATTCGCGAGACGAACGGGCTGGTCATCAGCTGCACCGACGACGAGATCGTCGACGCCAAGGTGGCCATCGACGCCGCCGGCGTGGGGTGCGAGCCCGCCAGTGCGGCGAGCGTGGCCGGTGTGCAGCAGCTGGTACGCGACGGGGTGATTCGCGATGGCGACCGCGTGGTGGCGGTGCTCACCGGTCATGTGCTCAAGGATCCGGGGATGCTCGTGGAGCTGCATCAGCAGCGCCCCGACTTCGCACGGGCCAATCGCCCCGTCGAAATCGACGCCACAGTGCAGGCGGTGGCCGATGTCCTCGGGCGCTCGCGTTCGGGGGCGGCATGAACGCGCTGAGTGCCCGGCGCACCCTCGTGACCGGGGCGTCGAAGCCGCTGGGGGTGGAGCTCGTGAGGCAGAGCCTCATGCGCGGTGACAAGGTGTACGCGGCCTGCCGCAATCCGGCGCGTGTCCCGATTCTCGCCGACCTGCGCGCCGAGTTCGGGGGGCTCGAACTGCTCGCGCTCGACATCGCCGACCCGGCCAGTGTGGCCGAGGCGGTGCCGGTGCTCGAAAGCCTCACTGACTCACTCGACCTGCTGGTGGTCGCGCCCGCGGAGCCGGGGCCGCACGAAAAGCTGAGCGATGCCGAACGTGATGCCCATCTGGACACGCTCACCGGGACCGGTCTCACGGAGCACTACCGCCGCTACGCGGTGGCCCCCGTGCTGCTGGTGCGCACGCTGTTGCCGTGGCTGGCCGGTGGTGACGGTGCGCGGGTGCTCATGGTGACCTCGTGGCTTGGGTCGCTGGCGGGCAAGACGCAGGGCGGTGATTACGCCACCTGCGCCAGCGCCGCCGGGCTGCACATGCTCACGCGGGCGCTGGCGCACGACCTGGCCGAGGAGCGCATCGTGGTGTGCCTGGGCAACCCGGGCAACTACGCCACGTCTCCCGATGGCCCGATGTTCCGGGTGCCCATCGACGAAGCGGCGCTGGGGCTGCTGATGCAGACGGAGCGGCTGCCGCTGGCCCGGAGCGGGTCGTTGCTCGACTGGACGGGGGCGGAGCGGGCGTGGTGACGTGGGGGTGACGGTGGAAGGGCGCGAGCCAAGGATCGCGCGCTGGAACTGCGCGAGCCGGCACGGCGCGAGGGGGCACGGCGCGTCGCGGTCGGGCGCGTGCCGGTGACACCGGTGTGAGACGCGCGGCACGTGGGGCGCTGGTGTGGGTGGTGATGGGATGTGCGTCGCGGTCGGCGGAGACGCTGGGGCCCGCAGTTGCCCCGGCGCCGCCGGCGGTGGCGGGAACAGCACGCGCCGACGTGGCTGGAGCGACCTCGCTTGCGGTCGTGCCGGTGCGCGTGACGTATGTGTTGCGGGCGCTGGTGCCGCCGCTGGACTCGGTGTTTCCGGCGCGGGATTCGCTGGCGGCCGCGCGGTGTGCCAATGCGGTGGGGCTGGTGTGCCACCAGTACGTGTACCGGCGCGAGCCGTTCCGGCTGCGCGGCGAGGGCAACCGGCTGAGCATCGAAGCCGATCTCTCGTACCGCGCTCGGCTTGGCGTGGCGGGCGGCGCCCGTGTGGCGAGCTGTGGCTATGCCCCGCAGGCCATGCGCCGGGCCTCGTTGCGCATGACCACGGCGTTGTACTGGCGTCGCGACTGGCGCCTTGGCGCGCAGGACACGAAGCTCGCGGCGGTGCTGCGCGACCCGTGTGTGGTGACGCTGCTTGGCGTCGATGCCACGAGCACCCTCCAGGCGCTGCTCGACCGGCAGCTGGCCACGTTCGCGGCGCAGGCTGACAGCACCATCCCTGTGGTCGGTGATTTTCGGCTCCTCGCCGATTCGCTCTGGACGGGCTTTCTCGAGCCCACGCCGCTCGACTCCACGGGGAGCTTGTGGCTGCTGCTCGAGCCCGAGTCTGTGCGCGTCACGCCCTTCGAGGGGGCGGGGGGGAATCTCGCGACCACGCTGGTGCTGTACGCCCGGCCTCGCGTGGTGGCGGGCGCGCGTCCTCCGGTGCGTCGCCGGCCGTTGCCGCCGTTGGCGCTGGGGCAGGCACCGCCGGCATTCGTGGTGCCGGTGTCCGTCGAACTGCCTTTCGACGAGCTGGCGCGCCGCGCCACCGCGCTGCTGGCCGAGGAAACCGCGAACGAGAACGTGAAGGTGGACAGCGTCGTCGTGCGTGGGGCGGGGGACAGCGTGTTCGTCGACCTCGCGGTGTCCGGCGCGCTCCGCGGACGATTGAGCATGACCTCGCGTCTGCGGTGGGACGGTACCACCCGCGAGCTTCGGCTGGACGATCTGGCGTGGACGTTGCGCAGTCAGGGGGCGCTCGCCCGCGCTAAGGCCACGCTGGCGGCGCCGCTCGTGGGGCGTGCCATCCGCCGCGCCACGAACGGCGGGCGCATTTCGCTCGGCGCGCAGCTGGACTCCGTGCGGGCCGAACTCCTCGTCAAGCTCAACGGCCCGCTGGCCCCCGGCATCATGATGGGCAGCGGTGTGCACGCGGTGCAGATTACCGACGTGACCGCGACCGCCAGGGCGTTCGTGGTGCGCGCGCTGCTGACCGGGCAAAGCGGGGTGTGGGTCCAATGATGCCGAACCTGCAGGAACCGACCGACGAAACGCTGCGCCGTCCGGCGCCCGATTCCGCGTGGGAGCGCGGCTCGCTCGAGGGCCGCTCGACGGCGTCCGGGCCGAACCCTTTCGCACCAGAGCCTGAGCCCGAGCGCTCATTGCGACTGCGGTTCGTCACGGGGGTCTACCTGCTGACATCGATCAGCGCGACCGCGCGCGCGGTGCGCCTGCTGCAAACCGTCGTGTCCGACCCCGGCGAGATGCGTGCGCTGGTCGTCGAGAACGCCGTCTCCATCCTCACCACGCTGCTCACGGCTGCGAGCATGTGGATCACGTGGCGTCTGCTTCGGCAGCGGCGCCGACTCGGAGCCGTCGTCGCGGCGGTGCCGTTTCTCAACATGCTCGTCGATGCCACCCTGCTCGGCGCGACCGAGTCGTACAATCTGCTGGTCCCCGCGCTCAGTGTGCTGTTCATCGCCTCCGTCTGGAAGGAACTCGAGTGACTCGTTCTCTACACGTGGCCTCGCTTTTCGCGGCGTTCGTCGCTTCGTTCGTCACGCTGTCGCCGACGCCGTCGGCCGCACAAGCACGCTCGGCCGCCTCCGACCCCGTGTCGGCCCGCCTGATGCAGCGTCTATCGGTGCTCGCGGCCGATTCCATGGAGGGCCGCCGAGCCGGCTCGGCAGGCAGTGCGCGGGCGCGGGCGTGGATCATCGGTGAACTCACGGCCATGGGCGCCAAGCCGGCCGGTGCGAGTTTCGAGCAGCGCATCAGCCTGCGTCCGCGCCCCGGCAGCACCGACACCGTGGGGGCCAACATCGTGGCCCGGATTCCCGGCACGAAGGGCAACGGGCCGGTGCTCGTGCTGAGTGCGCACTACGACCACCTCGGCGTGCGCGACGGGCAGGTATACAACGGCGCCGACGACGATGCGTCGGGGTGTGTGGCGCTGCTGACCATCGCCGAGCAGTTGCTCGCGAAGCCGCCGGTGCACGACGTGATCCTGGCGTTTTTCGACGCCGAGGAAACGGGAATGGTGGGGTCGCGGGCGTTCGTGAACACGCCGCCGGTGCCGCTCGAACGCATCGGGGCCAATCTCAATCTTGACATGGTTGGGCGGCAGGACAGCGGGGCGCTCTGGGTGTCGGGCACGGCCCATCACCCCTCGCTCAAGCCCGTGGCCGAAGTGGCGGCGCGAGGGGCTCGCGTCACGGTGCGCTTCGGACACGACACGAAGGGCGGCAAGCCGGGCGACGACTGGACCAGCTCGTCGGACCATGCGGCGTTCCACGCCAAGGGCATTCCGTTCCTGTACCTCGGGGTCGAGGACCACCCCGATTATCACAAGCCGGGCGACGACGCCGACAAGATCGACCCCGCGTTTTTCCAGGGGACGGTGGCGTACGCCGCGGCGCTGCTGCGCGAGCTGGACCGGGCGCTGCCGTCGATTGCGGCGGGGCGCAGATAGCGAGTCCGCGGGCCCGCAAAACAAGGAAGGGAGCACACCACCCTGTGGTGCACCCCCTTGCATTCCCTGCCGGCTCGGTCTCGAACCCCGAACCGGGAAACCCGTGTTACCGGGCGTCGATCAGGAGATCGGTTGCCCAGGACGAGCCGGCAATGGGACAGGCGCTAGACAAATGATCACCTCCTCGATGTAGGGTGGTAGTACGGGCTCATGCACCGCGGAACAGGTCTTGGGTCCTCTTCCAACGGGTCCAGCGGTGGTGCCTTGGACGGCGGATGCGGTGGTCGGCTGGCTGCCGACTCCGGTCCGAACGGCCGGTGCCACGGTCGCTCCTCCGTGACGCTGGATATCCTAGGCACCTGCACGCCACCGGGCAAGAAGCAAAAGTGTGACCTTTCGCACCGAACACGCGGGAGCCCGGCTGACCGCTGGATTCGGACCCGGCCCGGTGCCAACGTCCGACATACTCGCTTCGTAGCGACTTCGTCACCTTTCCCGTTCCTCCCTCCCGAACCGACCCATGACCGTGTCCGTGCCCTGGCGCCGCGCGCCGCTGGCGCTTGCTACCGTCCTGTCTCTTGCGCCGTTGGGGCTCACCCCGACGGGGCTCGCTGCCCAGGGCGGGCAGCGCCCTGCCGGCGCGTCCGGCAACGCCGCAGCCCTCACCCCACTCCCCAAGGGCCCGCGGGCCATGCTGCTGCGCGACTGGTACCGCGTGGTGAACGTGAGCAGCCCGGCCGTCTCCCCCGACGGCAAGCGGGTCGCGATGACCGTGACCAGCGCCGTGGAGGCGGACAACCGCCGCCACAGCGAGGTCTGGGTGGTAAACACCGCCGGCGGCGAGCCGCAGCGGTGGACGTCCCCCAACACCGAAAGCAGCAACCCGCGCTGGTCGCCCGATGGCAAGTACCTGTTCTTCACCTCCCAGCGCGCCGGCGGCCGCGGCAACACCTGGGCCATCCGGCTCGATCAGCCCAGCGGCGAGGCCGTGCAGGTGGACGGCTACCCCAATGGCTCCATGCCCGCCGATGGTGCGTTCGCGGTGTTCGCCGAGGCCGCCGGCACGGCACCGGCGTCGGCGCCGGCCAACGATCCGTTCGGCCAGATGCCGGCCATGGCCCGCCCGCCCTTCGAGGCCATCACGCGCCCGTCGGCCCCGGCCCGCTTCGATGGCCGTCACGTGGTGGACATGGCTTACAAGAACAACGCCACCGGCTTCGTGCCCGGCCGGCGTGTGGTGCGCACGTGGCGCCCGCAGCAGCTCTTCCGCCAGATGGTGGGCGACACCGCCAAGCAGCAGCTGACCAGCACGGCGTACTCGCACCGCAGCCCGAGCGTCTCGCCCGATGGCAAGTGGGTGGCGTTCATTGCCGATGCGCGCCTGCGCCCCGACTCGGTGGTGGACCTCGAGCGTGACTCCATCGCCAGGCTCCCCTACGACAAGGTGCGCGACGAAGCCGAGCGCAACGACGCCGACATCTACGTCATCGACGCCGTGAACGGCGGAACGCCGCGCAAGGTGGCCGAGTGGATGGGGGCCGAGTCGGCGCTCACCTGGTCGCCCGACGGCAAGACGCTCGCGTTCATCGGCCGGCCGGCGCGCACGAAGAGCGCGCGCATCTACACGGTGCCCGTGGCCGGCGGCGAGCCGAAGAATCTGCTTGGTGACTGGCAGTTCGAGCCGTCGGACATGGACTGGCTCAGGACCGGTATCCAGTTCACCGCCGACATCGGTGGGCGGGCCGCGGTGCTGCGCGCCGATCTGACCGGCAAGAGCGCGCCCAGAGAACTCGTGGGCGGACGCCGCCAGCTGCGAGGCACCAGCTACGACGCCGCCGGCAAGGTCATGGCGTTCGTGTCGACGAGCATGACGAAGCCCACCGAACTGTTCGTCGCCAATGCCGACGGCACCGGCGAGCGGCAGCTCACCGACTTCAACAAGGACGTGAACGCCGATGTGGTATGGAGCGATGCCGAGCGCTTCACGTACCGGAGCGTGGGCAACCTGGAACTCGAAGGCTGGCTCATGAAGCCCTACGGCTACGAGCCCGGCAAGAAGTACCCCATGGTCATCTACATCCACGGCGGCCCGCACTCGGCGTACGGGGAAGGCTGGTTCGACGAGTTCCAGAACCTTGCCGCGCAGGGGATGTTCGTGCTGTTCACCAACCCGCGTGGATCGAGCGGCTACGGCGCCGACTTCACCTACAGTACGCGCGGCCGCTGGGGCATGGAGGACTACGAGGACCTCATGAAGGCCGTGGACATCGTGGCCGCCCGCCCCGATGTGGACAGCACCCGCATGGGCGCCACCGGTGGTTCCTACGGCGGCTTCATGACCACGTGGATGGCCACGAAGACGCACCGGTTCCGCGCCATTCAGACTGATCGCACCATCACCGATTGGACCTACTGGTACGGCTCGAGCGACGCGCAGGGGCTGACCGAGTTCGAGTTCTATGGCAAGCCGTGGGATAATCAGGCGCTGTATGACACGCTTTCACCCATTCGCTATGTGAACAAGGTGAAGACGCCGATGCTGATCGTGCAGAGCGAAGAAGATCATCGCACGCCGATGGGCAGCGCCGAGATCTGGTTCATGTCGCTCAAGAAGCAGGGCGTGCCGGTGGAGCTCATTCGGTATCCGCGATCGAACCACGATTTGAGCCGAACCGGCGAACCGTGGCTGCTGGTGGACCGGCTGGGGCGGTTGCAGCAGTGGTTCGGCTACTGGCTGCAGGGAAAGAAGGCGGACGTGACGGCGAACTGAGTCCGCCTGTTGTGGCGCAACCCTACTGTGAAAGCGACGCGTGGCCAGCGGGAACGATCCCGCTGGCCACGCGCAGCGAGTCCTTGGCGGCCTCGCTGCGACTGTCCGGGCCATGAGCTGCGTAGCGCGTTACGCGGCGCCCGCCAGCGCCTGCGCTCGCTCCCAGAGCCGGCGAACGCCGTAGGTATCGATCCACCGGTCGAGGTCGGGCCCACCGACAATCTCCTCATTGACCTCGATCATGCGTGCAATGTCGTGCAAGTGACGATCGGATGCCCCTTGCTGCGCAAATCGTAGCTTGTAGACAATGACGTAGTCGATCGGCGCAAATCGTACGCGTTCCCCCTGAATCTCGCGCTCGACCGCGTGGGTCAGCGCCCACGTCTGGAACGGGTCGATACCAGCGAGGTAGATGTCGGCGCGCATCGCGGTGTCGTGGTGAATCACGTTGAAATGACCATGCTCCGCGCGAGCCCGCTCCTCATCGATGACCGATGCGGGAGGACAGTAGAACTCGTCCGACGGCCACAGCGACTCGAAGGTCGAGGACGACGTGCGTCCGAGTTGCAGCACCAGATCCACATCGAGTGTCATGCGCGGATGCCCGTACACGATGGCGGCAAGGCCACCCGTCACGGCGTAGTCCATGCCGCCGCGATTCAGGCGAGCGATGAACAGGCCAATGAGGCTAGGCATCGGTACCGCGCATCCGCTCCCGTACTCGTGCGGATACCTGCTCTTCTGACCAGTCCGGGTGGCGCGCCCGGATGCCGCTGGCCAGCACATCACGCGCCTCGGCCCACAACGCATGCGCCACTTCGTACTTCTCATCGGCGGTCATGGCGCGCAGGCGCTCCAGCTGGCGAGCGAGGGCAGCGTTCATGCCACGTAATCTCACTGGGCCCCAGGCCTGGATGCAAGCAGGCCCTCGGACGCGTACCTCCGGTGCCATCATGTGCCTGAAGTCGCTCAACGGCATTCGTCACCGCGTCCAGATCGCAATCGCGCCGCACCATTTGTTTGCCCCGGCGCCGCCGAACTCCAGCGGCAGACGCGCCGCGCCTGCGAACACCTCGATGCCGTGGATCGCATCGGGCGGCGGTAGCTGATTGAGGTCGACCTCGCTGCCGTCGGCGGGTGAAAGGCGCACGCCATCGATGAGGATCTGCATCGGGCAGGCCTTGCCTGGTTCGATCAGCGACGGCGTGTCGCCGCGTCCGCTGGCCGCGAACACGCCGAGTGCCGAGGCCGTGATGCGCACCGACGAGATGCGCGTGAGCAGCTGCCACGTCTGCACGGGGCGCCGCCGGTCGATGTCGGTACGGGTAATGGTCGCGGTGGTGGCTCGACTCACACGCCGCGCCTCGAAGGCGTCGAAGCGGCCGGGCAGGCGCCGCGCCGCGATGCGCATGGTGTCCAGCAGGGGCGCCGCCGTGGGGCTGAGCACCATGCGCACGTCGGCGGTACTGTCGGCCATCGCGAACGACACCCGCCCCGCCTGGTATCCGATGCGCCGCGCCGACACCGTCACGGGCCCCGGCCCCACATCGGGTACGGTGGCGATGCCGAGCAGGTTCGTGACGATGGTGCGTGTCCGCTCGCGCTGTGCATCGGGCTGGTCGGTGATGTCGAGCGTGACCTCGGGAAGCGGCGTGCTGTCGGCGGTCGTCACCAGCAGGCGCAGCGCCGGTCGGCTGGGTGCGCCGCTGGCGGAGTCTGCAGCGGCATTGGCGGTGAGCACGAGATCCGACGTGGCGACCATGCGCACGGGATCGATGCGCAGCCGCTGCCGGGCGCCGGCGTCGCCGCGCGCATTCGCCACCTCCACGGCGAGGTCGGTAGCGCGCGGCACTCCGCAGACGCGCCAGTGCCCCAGGGCATCGGTGGTGGCCCGGCGCGTTTCCTCGTTCCAGCGAATCGCGTTCGACGCCGCGCTCCGCCCGTCGACGCGCAGGTAGCGCACCGTGACCGTGGCCTCCCGCGTGGGTGCCCCGGCGCTGTCACGCACGGTGCCGCGCAGCATCGCGCTGCCGGCCGTCTCCTCCACCGACGGACACACGCTGCGCAGCAGTGTTGCCAGTGACGGGAGGACCAGCGTATCGATGACCGCCTCCCGGCGCGCGAGGAACGGGCGAGTGAGCGGTGGCGCGTCGATCGAGTCGAGCGCAGGATGGGTCACCGCGCCAGCGTAGCGGCCTGCCGGCAACGGGCCCAGGTGCACCATGCCGTTTGCGGCGCTTACCGCTGTCACGTTGGTGCCCGCCAGGGCGATGGTGACGCCGGACGCGGGAACCGCGGCGTCGCCGGATACCACCTGCACGCGCACCATCGGCAGCTCGCGCGCATAAAGCAGCGAATCGCCCTGCGTCACGCGGCTTACGTCGCCTCCGGTCTCATGGACTGCCCGCAGCACCAGCGGCACGGCGCCCACGCGCCCCCCGCGCGTACCGGGTGCGCCCGGACGTGACGCCGGCGCGAACACCGGCAACTGTGCGTGCCACGTGCTCACGAACCACGCTCCACTCGGCAGCCGAACGAACTCCACGCGACCACCGCCCGGCGCAGTTTCGCTGGCGCCGGGCAGGTCGGCATAGCGGAAGTCCACGGCGCGCAACTCGGCACTCGCCCGATCGATCCAGACCGTGCCGGCGATGTCGTAACGCCCTCGCTCGCGGCGCGCCGGCGTGAAGGCAATGCGCACGAGCGCGGCACTGTCGGCCGGTGATGGGGCGAGCGCGAAGCAGTGGTCGTCGGAGAAGGGCTCCGAAAGCAGGACCTCGGGGTCGGGCGCATAGTACGACAACCCGCTCGGGTCCGGGACCACGTAGCCTACGCGCGCAAGGCTGTCGGCGGGCAGGCTCTGAAAGACGCGCTGGGTGGAATGCTCCTCACGCTGCACACGCTGGTCGCGTATGACACGCCCTGTGGAATCGATGGTGCGCTCGTATACCATCCGCGTGCCCGTCAGCGCACGACCGTCGCTGCGCAGCGTGGTGGCCAGCATGGCCTTGCGGGCTTCCTCCCACAGCTGCGCCACCGCGAGGCCGCTGTCGGGGCGGATGCGGCAGGTGGTGGCGCCGGTGACGGTGACGGCGGCCAGCGACACCGGCAGCGAATGGGCGATCAGGGTGACGGTGCGCGTCTCGGTGCCGCCGATGGCGACGGACGGCCCGCCGCTCGGCCGGAACCCGATGCGCAGCACTTCCGTGGACACGGTGCCGGCGTGCGGGAGCCGCAACTGAAAGAACCCGCTCGCCGAGGTCAGCGTGCGCGTCTGTACCCCGGTGACGCTCGTGGCCACCACGATGGCCCCGGCGACCGGGGTGGTGCTGTCGGGCAGTACCACCCGGCCGACGAGCGTTTGTGCGGAGAGCGTGGCCGTGCTGCCGAGGAGGCCGGTGAGCGCGATCGACAGGGCGCGACGCACCGGCGACCTCGGCGTTCGGCGTATCAGACGGCGAAGCAGTAGAACAGCCCTGCGCCACCGGTGGCGCGCAGGTTGTCCTGCCCGCAGCCGCGCGAGGCGTGCGCCGAGTTCCACGAGGTGGGGTTGGCGCCGCCACCCTGCCGGTCGTGGTGGCCCAGCAGCGCGCTGCCCGTGGCCGCGCTGCTCGTCCAGTTGCTGCAGGTGCTGTCGCCGTCACCGGCCTGCACACGGCCGTCGAGGGTGGAGCCGGTGAGGATGTCGTGCGTATTGGGCGTGTCGCCACGCCCGTTCACCACGGCACCCCTTTCGGTGAGGCTGTTGTCCTTGGAGAGCTTGTTGTTGTCGCTGTGCAGGTCATCGACGCTCGCAGCCACCACCACACCCTTGGCGTTCTTCCACGGTCCCGTGCCGATGCGGTCGCGGGCATTCACGGCGGGCTTGCCAGCGATGGCCTGCTGGCTGAGATAGGCACGCCAGGTCTTGCCACGTACGCCGGCCGCCTCGGCGAGCGTGGCGCAGTGCTTGTCGGCGCCTTCGAGGCCGCCAAGTGCGGCGCCGTTGCCGGGGCCGGCGCTGGTGATGAAGAACGACAGGTCGGCCTGCAGCCCGGGCGCGACCGGGCTGCCTGCGCTGAGGACGGCGCTGGCGAGGGCAACGTGCAGCGTGAACATCGGGGTCGATCTCCCTGGGGGAACGGGGGCGGTGGGGGACGTCAGGGGCGCGGTGTGAGCCGCGTGACTTCGGCGGTGCGGGCGGCGATTGCGGCCGGGGCGTACGGCAATGGCACGAACTCGTTGCGCGCCCACGACGGGAACAGGTTGGTGTAGAACGGACTGCGCGGGTCGCCGCTCTGTCCCGGCGTGTTGGTGGCCACGGCGGTCTCCCAGTCGGCGAGGTCGATCACGACGCGCAGGCTGGCCCCATGATTCTGGTTGTCGGCGTTGCTGGTGGCCAGCAGGGTGTTGGCGTAGCCACCGCGCGCCGCAGGCCCGGGGGACAGCACCCGCTGTAGCGAGTCATTCACCAGCGCGTCGAGCGGGTGAGCGATACGGCTGTGGTGGAACTTCGGGTCGCCGTAGCGCCACGCGGCCACGTCGTCGCCGAACCGCTTGCGGAGATCGCTCACCGCCTCGTTGAAGGCACGGAACAGGATGAAGTTACGCGCGTCCACCGGCCGTTCGCCCAGCAGGGAGTCGGGCGCGGTGAGCCACTGCACCGTGCGCGACAGCGGCACGCTGCGCAGAATGGGGCGCACGTCGAGTGGCAGGACGATGTCCGCGGTGTGGGTCAGCAGGCGGCGCTCCCACGCCGCATAGATGGCCGCCCCGCGGGAGTCGGCGTCCATGATGCGGTTCCACGCCAGCAGCGTGTCGCGCGCCGCCTTCGACGCCGGCGCCGTGAACTCGATGTCGCGCAGCAACGGCACCAGCGCGCGGGCCGGCAGCGACAGCGCGTCGTGCTGCAGGGCTGCTGACGAAGTCACCGTGGCGGCCCGCGTCGTGTCGAGCACCTCCTGCAGCCGGTCATGGCGGTACGGGTCGGACCAGCTGCGCGCCAGCGCATCGAAGCGGGGATAGTCCGGCGCCACATTGAACGCGTTGGCGGTGCCCACGAATCCGCGCGCCGGATTGGTTTCGTGCGGGAGCTGGGCAATGGGGAGGAAACCGTCCCATTCGTAGCGGCCGTCGCCGGGCACCGGCAGCAGCCCATCCCACGTGCGCCGCACCGGGGCGATGCCGGCGGTCTGCCAGCCGATCGTGCCGCTGGTATCGGCCCAGATCCAGTTGAGGACCGGCATGTGTGCGTAGGCCAGCGCCGCCCGCGCCTCGTTCCAGGTGCGTGCCTGATCGAGGCGCAGGCTGGCCAGATACGGCGCACCACCCACCTCGAGCCAGCCGGCACGCAACGCCACCGCCACGTGCCGTACACTGTCCACGTACAGCACCGGGCCGTGCCGCGTGTACGGCAAGGTAACCGGCACCGCGCGCGCGCCCTTCACGCGCACGCTGTCGCGCCGCAGCTGCAGCGGCTCCCAGCCGGTGCCGTAGCGATACGCGCGGTTCGCCGCGTCCAGCTGGTACACATACAGGTCCTCGGCGTCGATGCCGAAGATGGTCAGCCCCCAGGCGGCATGCTGGTTGTGCCCGATGGCCACGCCGGGAATGGCCGGCTCCCCGCCGCCGATCACGTCCCAGCCGGGCGCCTTGAGGTGCACCAGGTAGCGCAGCGATGGCACGGTGAGCGCGCGGTGCGGATCGTTGGCTACGAGCGGCTTGCCGCTGGCTGTGCGCGTACCGGCAATGACCCAGTTGTTGCTCTCCCATCGATCGGCGTCACGACCGCCAGCGGAATCGCCGGCGCCTGCGGTCGGGCGCCGCCAGCTCGCCGCGAGTTCGGCGGCCCGAAACGACGGCGTGCTGCGCGACCCACTGTAGTCGGCCAGCAGTTGCCCGTCGGTGGCGCGCCCCACGAGCTGTGCCACCAGCGAGTCCAGCGTGAGACGCACCGCGGCCGGCTGGAAGCTGCGGCGCCGCTTCACCGCCTCCTCGCCGATCGCACGGACGGCGCGGGCGAGACTGCTCTCATCACTGGCGTTGGAGGCCAGCGCGTTGTGCCGCGACACGACCACCTCGGGAGTCCAGCGCCCCGGTGTGATACCAAGCGCGGCGAGATCGGGAGGCATGAGCGCGGGCTCGGCCTTCACCCGGTCCACCCACGCATTCACGCCGGCCACGAAGGCCCGGATGATGGTGTCACCGCGTGGATGGTAGTGCACCAGCTCCTTGGCCATGTCGCCCCGAAAGCGCAGCAGGCGCGCGGCGCGGTCGCGAGCCACCCACCGCGGCCCGAGCGCTTCGGCCATGGTGCCGGTGGCCTGACGGCGCCACAGCTCCAGTTGAAAAAGCCGGTCACGCGCCGCGTTGTAGCCCTGGGCGAAGAACAGGTCGTGTTCATTCTGCGCCTCGATGTGCACGATGCCGGCGGAGTCGCGCGTGAGCGTGACCGGGGCGCGCAAGTCAGGCACCGTCACGGGTTGCGCCACCAGCGTGGTAGTGGCCATCGCCAGTGCTGCGGCGACCATCGCGAATCTCGACACCATCATGCCTCCTCTGACACGAGACGCAGGGCCGCCTCGAACTCGGCCACGATGTCACCGGCGGGGCGGATGTCGTGCACGGCGTCCACGCTGCGTCCTGCCTGCCAGTAGTCCTGATTGGCACCTTCGACGCTCGAACGCTTGAGCTGGCGCAACGAGCGGAGGGCGTACCAGGTGCGGATCCAGTGCTTGGTCTTGCGTCCCCTGAAGAGCAAGCGTGAGAGCGGCCCGACGGCGGTGCCCAGCCGTTGCACGTACGGGGTGCGCAGCACCGACACCGGCACCCCGGTGAGTCGTTCGGTGAGCACGACGTCGTCGGCCGTCGCCCGCACGATGGCCTGCTTGTAGGCCGGGTCGGCGTTGCACTCGGTGGTGGCGATGAACCGCGTCCCGAGCTGCACGCCGGCGTAGCCCATCGCCAGCAGCGCCCGGAACTGCGACGCTTCGCCCACGCCCCCGGCGGCCACTACCGGCAGGCCGAGGTCGGCGACTTCGTCGAGCAGGGCGCCAGGATCGCGCGACCCGGTGTGCCCGCCGGCTTCCCGATTCACGGCCACGAGCCCGTCCACGCCGCCGTCGCGCCCCTTGAGCGCCCATTTGCGCTCGGTGATGTCATGGTACACCACACCACCGGCAGCATGCACACGGTCGGCCACCCAGCGCGGATTGCCCAGCGAGGTGAGAAAGAAGCGCACGCCTTCCTCGAGGGCCGTTTCCACCCACCGCACCATGCGGTTGTGGTAGGTCTTGCTGGATGCCTCGATGAGGGCGTTGAAGCCGATGGGCGCCCCGCCGCTCAGCGCGTGAATGCGCCGCAGCCCCTCGCGGAACTCGTACCCGTGCACGTACGTGAGCGAGATGGGCTGCACGATGCCGAGGGCGCCGGCCTTGCTCACGGCCGCGACCAGCTCGGGGTTGCTGCACGGGTACATGGGGCCACAGATCAGCGGCACGCGAATGTGTGCGTGACGCGTGAGCGGCGTGTCGGCGAGCGACGGGACCGGCGGGGCGGTAGAGGGCATGCGCAACTCAGGTGGTGGGCGCAGGAGGAGACAGACGCCAATGGACGGTGCACACGGCCACCACGTCGCCCTCGGCATCGGTGATGGTGGCGTGCACGTCATGGGTGAGGCTCTCGGTCACGGCGGCGGGAGCGTCGGCGTGCGTTTCGCACACGAGCCGGCCCCGCGCCTTCTTACGGTAGTCGATGGAGAGCCCCGTGACGATGCCGCGCACCCCCGGAGGGAGCGCCGTCAGCAGCGCCACGCCGCTGGTCATTTCGGCGAGGTTGACCAGGGCGACGGCGTGCACCGACGCGAGGTGATTCCGCACCGCCCGCCGGTCGCGCAGGAGCACGCGGGCGTACCCTGGCCGGACGTCGGTGTAGACGCCCCCCACGGTGCCCGTGTAGGGGGCCGCGCGGCCGACGGCCCAGCTGAACAGCCGCTTGCCGAAGGGAAGGGGCGCCAGTCGCTGCCAGTAGGCCAGCAGGGCGCGCCCGGGCGAGGGAAGGGGGGGAACCATGACCCGGAGAGGCTACCCCGCATTGCCGGAACCCGCCACCTTTCCCGGAGTTCACCCCATGTAGCCCGGTGCCCCAGCTCACCTCCGCCATACCACTCGTGACCGACTTCGCGCGCGCTGCCGGCCTCGTGCTGCTGGCTCTCCAGGTCTGGCTGTTGGTCGTGCTGCTGGTGCGGCTCATGCCGGGCTATTCCCGTCGCCCCCCCATCGCCCCGCGCCGGACCCCGCGCCGCGACACCACGGTAAGCGTCATCGTCACCACGCTCAACGAAGTGCACCGGGTGGGGCCGTGCCTCGAGGGGCTCACCCAGCAGCAGGAGCCTCTGCTGGAGGTGCTGGTGGTCGACAGCCGCTCCACCGACGGCACCCGGGAGCTGGTGCAGGCGGCAGCCGCCCGCGACCCGCGCATCCGCCTCGTCACCGATGCCCCCCTTCCGCCGGGGTGGGTGGGCAAGGTGTGGGCGCTCGAGAATGGCCTGCGCGAAGCCAAGGGCGACTGGGTACTCGGTATCGACGCCGACACGGTCCCGGCGCCGGGGCTCGTGGGCGCCGTCATCGACGCGGTGGAGCAGGACGGACTCGATGTGGCGAGCTTCTCGCCGCAGTTCCGCGACCAGACGCCGGCCGAGCGGCTGGTGCAGCCGGCCATGCTCACCACGTTGGTGTACCGCTGCGGGGCTGCCGGGGCCAAGCAGCCGCCGCCCGACCGGGTGCTCGCCAATGGCCAGTGCTTTGTGGCCCGACGCGACCTGCTGCTCAAGCACGGCGGCTACGCGCCAGCCCGTGCCTCGTGGTGTGACGACGTGACGCTGGCGCGCCATCTGGCCTACAATGGCGCCCGCGTGGGCTTCCTCGACGGCTCGAAGATCATCCAGGTGCGATCGTACGCCTCGCTGTCGGAGATGTGGCGCGAGTGGGGCCGTAGCTTCGACCTCAAGGATGCCACGCCGATGTGGCGCCGGTGGCTGGACGTGGCTCTCGTGTGGGCGGTGCAGGCGTTGCCGCTGCCGCTGCTGCTCGGGATGGGCGTGGCGATGGCCGCAGGCGCACTCAATCTCGCGGCGTCTCCAAACGCCATGCTCTGGCAGGCGCTGCTGCTGGTGAACGGGTCGGCGCTGTTCATCCGCCTGTTCATGCTCTGGGCCCTGCGCGGCAGCTACGCCGAGCGCGGCTGGAGCTTCTGGCTGTCGTGGCTCTCGGACATGGCGGCCGCGTGGCGGCTCACACTCAGCACCGCGCGGCGCCCGAAGGCTTGGCGGGGCCGGGCCTTCGAGTCGCTGCCGGCGTAGGGGCCTGCCGGGGCCGTCAGCGCGCGGCGAGCGCCGCCAGCAGATGCTGCATGAAGGCCGGCAGATCCTTTGGCACCCGCGCAGTCACGAGCGTCCCGTCGGTCACGGCGGGTTCGTCCACCCAGATGGCGCCCGCGTTCTCCAGGTCGTCCTTGATGCCGCGCGACCCGGTGAGGCGTTTGCCTGGTACGAGGCCGGCCGAGATGAGGATCCACGGGCCATGGCAGATACTGGCCACGACGCCGCCCGCCTCGTACACGCCGCGCACGAGCGCCAGCACCGCCGGGTCGCGACGCAGTTTGTCCGGGGCCCATCCGCCGGGGACCACGATCCCCGCCAAGTGGGACGGGACGAGGTCACGAACATGTCCGTCGACGGTGCACGGGTAGCCGTGCTTGCCCCGGTAGTGGGGGTCTCCGTTGCCGATGAGCGGCGCCTCCACCCCCGCCTCGACCAGGCGCAGGGCGGGATACCAGACTTCGAGGTCCTCATACTCGGGGCCGACGAGCACGGGGACGATCGGTCGTTGTGACATGGGGGGGAGGTGGTGGGGGACGAGTGCGGTGACGGGGGCAAGAATCGGCTATTTTTCTGTAACGGAACCGTCCGGTGGTCCGGACCGTTCCTGCAAGTCCGTTGCCACGAAGTGCAGGCCTCCCCTTTTCCCGAGCGCCCATGAAGCTCCTTGTCGCCGTCATTCGTCCGGAGAAGTTGGCCGATGTCAAACGCGCGCTGTTTCAGGTGGGAGTCACGGGCATGACGCTGTCCCGCGTCAGCGGGCACGGCGGAGAGCGTGATGTGGTGCAGCAGTATCGCGGCGAATCCGTGGTGCTCGAGTTCCACGAAAAGGTGCGTATCGAAATGGCGTGCAGCGAGGAGTTCGTCGAGCGTGCCATTCAGGCCATCTGCGACGGCGCGCGCACGGGTGATGTGGGCGACGGTAAGATCTTCGTGCTGCCGCTCGATCACACCGTGCGCATCCGGACGGGCGAACGTGACAACGACGCGCTCACGGCGATCAACGCCGACGAGGTGATGCGCCAGACGCAGCTCGAGATGCGCGTGCCGTCGCTGGGGGATCGATGATGTCCATGCATTGGCTTTCGCAAATGCCGCTCCTGGCGGCCGCGCAGGACACGGCACCGTCGGTCTCCGCCGGTGACACCGCGTGGGTGCTCGTGAGCACCGCGCTGGTGCTGCTCATGGTCCCGGGGCTCGCGTTCTTCTACGGCGGGCTGGTTCGCACCAAGAGCGCGCTCAACACCATGCTCATGAGCCTCGGGGCGCTGGCGGTGGTGACGGTGCAGTGGGTGCTGTTCGGCTACAGCCTCGCCTTCGGCCCTGGGTCGTCGTGGATCGGCGGGTTCGCGCACATCGGGTTCAGTGGGGTCACGGCGGTCCCCAACCCCACCTACGCCGCCGCGCTGCCGCATCTGCTCTTCGCGGCGTTCCAGGCCATGTTTGCCGGCATCACGGTGGCGCTGTTCTCGGGCGCGATCGTCGACCGCATGCGCTTCGCGTCCTACCTCGTGTTCGGGCTGCTCTGGACCACCATCATCTACGACCCGCTCTGTCACTGGGTGTGGGGCGATGGCGGCTGGCTGCGCTCGCTGGGCGCGCTGGACTTCGCCGGCGGCACCGTGGTCCACATCAGTGCCGGCACCACGGCGGTCGTGCTCGCGCTGGTGCTCGGCCCGCGTCGCGACTTCAAGCGCGTCCCCAACGTTCCGCACAACGTGCCGTTCGCACTGCTTGGCGGGGGGCTGCTCTGGTTCGGCTGGTTCGGTTTCAACGCCGGCTCGGCGCTGGCGGCCGATGGCCTGGCGGCCAACGCCCTCGTCACGACGCATGCGGCCGCGGCGGCGGGCATGCTCACCTGGCTCCTCCTCGAATGGTTCAAGGGCGGACGGGCGACGGCAGTCGGCGCGGCCACGGGCGCGGTGGTGGGACTGGTGGCCATCACGCCGGCGGCGGGCTTCGTGACGCCACTCTCGGCACTCGCGATGGGTGTGCTGGCGACACCGTTCTCCTTCTACGCGCTGCACTACCGGCCCAAGACCCGGCTCGACGACACGCTCGACGTGTTTGCGTGCCATGGCGTGGCCGGCATCATGGGCGCTGTCCTCACCGGCGTGTTCGCCTCCAAGGCGGTCAATCCGCTCGGGGCCGACGGACTGTTGGCTGGCAACGCGTCACTTGTGGGCGTGCAGCTGCTGGCAGTGGTGGCCACGATCGCCTTTGCAGGCCTTGCCAGCGCCCTGATTCTGGTGGCGCTCCGGGCCGTGATGCCGCTGCGCGTGCCGGTGGAGGTGGAAGTGCAGGGGATCGACCTCGCCGAGCATGGGGAGGAGGCTTATCATGGCGGCGACCTGAGTGAGCTGACCGGGCGAAAGACCGCGCTCGGGGATTCGGTGGTGCTGCCGGTGACGGAGCTCGGCGCGCGGGCCATGCCGCACGTCGTGTAGGCGCGACTACCGGCCTCGCTGCACAAGTGAAGGGGGGCGCGCTCGCTGAGCGCGCCCCCCTTCGCACTGGCTGAAGCGGCGACGATTGGCTCGTCCCGCGGCCGCGCCTCAGCTCTCGAATCCGCCCTGCTTCTGCTTGAGCCAGGACAGCGGAATCATGAACAGCGGCGACAGGAACAGGCCGAGCAGGATGTTGATCCAGGTAAGCGCCATCCAGTAGGCCGTCATGCCGAACGACGCCCAGATGGTTCCCAGCGTGCCGTGATATTCCACTGTGGTTCTCCGGTAACGATTGAGGGCGCGGAGGCGCCGGGTCGACACAACTGTAGTCGACCGGCAGCATGAGAGGTAGGGGGGCAGAACGGGAGGTTGACGCGTTCCGGTCCCCGGGCCATCAGTCCCTGCATGGAGCGTTTCACCCGCGGCACGGTGTCCGCCGCCCCCCCCGCCTTGTTCACGGAGCCAACGCCGGTGCCACGGTCGCCGGTTCCTGTCGCCCTTGCCGGCGACCTGAGCGAAAACCTGACCGGGGACCTGACCGACGACCTTGCCGACGCGGTGGCCCCAGGCGACCTCCTCCGGGCGTCGCTGGAGGTAGCGCTGGCTTCGACGCCGGAGCCCCTGGTGCTGGCGGTGTCGGGGGGCTGCGACTCCATGGCGCTGCTGCACGCCATGGCCCGGTGGGCGCCGACGCGCATCGCGGCCGTCGCGACGTTCGATCACGGGACCGGACCGTTCGCGACCGAGGCGGCTTCCCTGGTGGCGGCGCAGGCCCGAAAGCTGGGGCTGACTGTGGTGCGGGAACGCAGCCGCAGCGGTGGGCACACCGAAGCCGCGTGGCGCGATGCCCGCTGGCAGTTTCTGCGCCGCGTCGCGCGCGGCTTTCGGGCCCGGGTTGCCACCGCCCATACGCGCGACGATCAGCTGGAAACGATCGTGATGCGTGCGTTGCGTGGCAGCGGGGCACGTGGTCTTGCGGCGCTCGCGGCCCCGTCGCCGGTGCTCCGTCCCTGGCTCGGGGTATCGCGCAACGAACTTGCCCGCTGGGTGGCCGGGGAGGCGTTGCCGTTTCTCGACGATCCCATGAACGCCTCCCCCCGCTTCCTGCGCGGGCGGGTGCGGCATCAGCTGCTGCCGGCGCTCGAGGCCGCCTCTCCCGGGTTTCGAGACGCCATGCTGGCCATCGGGGAACGGGCGGCCGGCTGGCGACGCGATGTGGAGAGCTACCTCGACGCCAGCGGCCTGACGCTGTCGCAGCGCGGAACCCGTCTGACCGTACCGGCGCGGCTCCTCGAGCAGACCACGGTCGAGGGACGAGCCGTGCTCTGGCCCGCCCTGTGCGCGCGGGTGGGCGTGACCCTCGATGCCCACGGAACCCGTGCGGCAGTGCGGTTTAGCAACAGCGGGCGTCTCGGGGCGCACATCACCCTGGCGGGCGGTGCGACCATCATGCGCCGCCGCGACGCGCGCGGCGACGTGTTCGAGGTGCGCAGTCCCGGTACCCAGCACACGATGCCGACGGGCTGGCAGGGGCATGCCGATGCCCTGCCAGCCCGCTTCGGTTCGTGGCGGTTCCGGCGGCTCGGGGTTGAGCCGCTCGCGTCGGACGCCTGGAGCATCGGGTTGCCGGCCGGAGCGGCGGTCGTCGTGCGAACGTGGTCCAGCGGGGATCGCATCCGGACGGCGGGAGCACCAGCAGGGAGGCGGGTGACACGGTATCTTTCCGAGTCGAGAGTTCCCGTGCTCGATCGTTCGACGTGGCCCGTCGTGCTGGTCGACGACGAGCCGGTGTGGATTCCAGGCATCTGCCGCGGCGTCGCGGCACCGTCCCGGCCCGGTTGGTCGGATCTGATCTGGTACCGGTGTGAGCGCGAGTTTGTCTGAGTCTTCCGGGGTCACCGTCGATCCCCGTCTCGATGGGCGCGCGGTCAGGCGCGTGGTGTTCGACGCGGACGCCATCGCGGGCCGTGTCGCGTCGCTTGGCGCGGAGATCACCGCCGCCTATCCCGACGGCGAACTGCTCGTGCTGGGGCTGCTCAAGGGGAGCTTCATCTTCCTGAGCGACCTCGTCCGCCACATCGAGCGGCCGCTGCAGGTCGATTTCCTCGTGGCATCGTCCTACGGCGATGCCATGGAGTCCAGCGGCGTCGTGCGTCTGCTGTACGATCCGGAAACGGAATTGGAAGGCAAACACATTCTTCTAGTGGAAGACATCGTCGATTCCGGCCGCACCCTCAACCGGCTCGTCGAGCTGCTCGGCGAGCGGAAGCCCCGGTCGCTCGAGATCTGCGCCCTCCTCCACAAGCACATCGCCACCGAGTTACAGCATCCCACGCGGTTCGTCGGGTTCGACGCCCCGCACGAGTTCCTGGTCGGATACGGTCTCGATCATGCCGAGAACTTTCGGCATCTGCCGTACGTCGCCAGCCTGCAGTAAGCCGGTCACCATATGGCACCGAACATGACGCCTTCCCCGAAGAAGCCCTTCAATTGGGGCCGAATTTCCAAGACCCTGTCGTTCTGGATCCTCGTGATCCTCATTCCGGTCGCATTCCTGTCGTACGGGAACGGCCGCGAAGCGCAGGCGCCGGAGATCGGCTATTCCGACTATCGCCAGCAGCTCGAGGCCGGCAACATCAAATCGGCCACGTTCCAGTCGGGCGATGCCCTCGTCGGCCAGTTCAACCAGCCGGTGCGCGTGCAGAACCGTGAGGCCAAGCGCTTCACGGTCCGTCTGGTGCCGGGCGCGGCGCCCGATGAGCTCAAGGTACTAGAGTCGCGCGGCGTCCGGACTGCGGTGCAGGAGCCGCGCGCCAACTTCGGCAGCCTGCTCATCACGATGCTGCCGTACATCCTCCTTATCGCCATCTGGATCTTCCTGTTCCGGCAGATGCAGGCCGGCGGCAACAAGGCGTTCTCCTTCGGCAAGAGCAAGGCGAAGCTGCTTAGTGGCGACACGCCCAAGGTGACGTTTGCCGACGTGGCCGGTGCCGACGAGGCCAAGGTCGAGCTCCAGGAGATCATCGAGTTCCTCAAGGACCCGCAGAAGTTCACCAAGCTCGGTGGGCGGCTGCCCAAGGGCGCCCTGCTCGTCGGTCCGCCCGGTACCGGCAAGACGCTGCTGGCCAAGGCCGTGGCGGGCGAGGCCGGCCGTCCATTCTTCTCCATGTCGGGCTCCGACTTCGTGGAGATGTTTGTGGGCGTCGGCGCCTCGCGCGTGCGCGACCTGTTCGAGCAGGGCAAGGCGCACGCGCCCTGCATCATCTTCATCGACGAAATCGATGCCGTGGGCCGTCACCGCGGCGCTGGCCTTGGTGGCGGGCATGACGAGCGCGAGCAGACGCTCAATCAGCTGCTCGTCGAGATGGACGGCTTCGAGTCGAACGATGGGGTGATTCTCATCGCGGCGACCAACCGCCCCGACGTGCTCGACCCGGCGCTGCTGCGCCCGGGCCGCTTCGACCGCCAGATCGTGGTCGATGCGCCCGACCTGCGCGGCCGCGAGGGCATCCTCAAGGTGCATCTGCGCAACAAGCCCATCGCCGAGGATGTCAGCGTCACCGCACTCGCGCGGGGCACCCCGGGCATGGCGGGCGCCGATCTGGCCAACCTCGTGAACGAGGGCGCGCTGCTCGCGGCCCGCAAGAATCACGACAAGATCTTCATGAGCGATCTCGAAGAGGCCAAGGATCGCGTGATGCTCGGAGCCGAGCGCAAGTCGCTGGTCATGAAGGATGAGGAGCGCCGCCTGACGGCGTTCCACGAGGCCGGCCACGCGGTCTGCGCCATGATGGTCCCGGGCAACGATCCGCTGCACAAGGTCACCATCGTGCCGCGCGGGCGCGCCCTGGGCATCGCCTTCACGCTTCCCGAAGACGACCGCGTCTCGGTGACGCGCGAGCAGCTCGAGGCGCGCCTCGTGATGGCTTACGGCGGCCGCGCCGCCGAGGAGATCGTCTTCGGCCACAACCGGGTCACCACCGGAGCGGCCAGCGACATCCAGCAGGCCACCAGCATTGCGCGGCGCTACGTTACGCAGTGGGGACTGTCGGACACCATTGGCCCGATCCTGGTGGGCGACAACGAGCAGGAGCTGTTCCTCGGCCGCGAAATCCAGTCGCGCCGCGAGGTCTCCGAGCAGACGGCGCAACTGGTGGACTCCGAGGTCAAGCGCGTGGCCTTCGAGGCTCACGCGCGGGCCGTGTCCGTGCTCACCGAGCATCGCACGCTGCTCGACGCCGTGGCGCTGAGTCTGCTGGAGCGCGAGACGCTCACGCGGGATGACATCCTCATCCTGAAGGACGGCAAGGAGCTGCCCCCACGTCGCGGTCCCGACGTGCCGTCGGCCCCGGCCGTGCTGGCGCCGGTGACGCCGCCCGCGCCCCGTCCGGTGACGCCGCCGCTGCTTGGCGGGCCCGAGGTCGCGCCGGCCTGATCCGGCCGGTGGTCCGGTCCGCAGGGCCTCGCCTCACGATTCCATCCTCCATCGTCGCCGCAGTCGTGGCGACGATGGTGCTTTGGGCCACCTATCTCGCCACCAGCGCCCCCGACCTCACCTTCTGGGACGCGACGGAGCTGGCCACGGCGGCCCACACGCTGGGCATACCGCACCCGCCGGGCACTCCGCTATGGGTCCTGCTGGGGAAGGTTTCGGCGCTGCTCTTCGGCGGGGCCGCGCCGCCGCGGGCTGTTACCCTGCTGTCGGTGTGGGCGTCGGCGCTGGCGGGCGGACTCGGCGCCTGGCTGGTTGCTCGGTGGATCGGTGCCCGTGGCGCGGTGGTGGCTGCCGTTATGGCCGGCACCATGTTCAGCGTCTGGAACAACGCCACCGAAACCGAGGTGTACGCGGTCGCGCTGCTGGCCAGCGTGGCGCTGCTGGCGGCGGGCGAGATCGCTGGACGCGCCGAGTCAAGCGACGAGGCACGGCGTCGAGGTCGGGCGCTGCTGGTGTTCATCGCGGCGCTCGCGGTCCCGCTGCACCTGAGTGTGCTGGTGGCGGTGCCGGCGGCGGTCGTGCTGGCCTGGCGCGGGCCACGGCCCACCGGCCGCGAGTGGCTGGCGTGGGCGGCCCTGGCCGCGCTGGGATGCTCGGCGGTGGCGGTCCTGCCGCTGCTGTCGGCGCAGAATCCGCCACTGGACAGCGGCAACCCCGAGACGCTGCGGTCGCTCCTGGCCGTGTTGCGTCGCGAACAGTACGCCGTGGCCGGGCTGTGGCCCCGCCGGGCGCCGCTGTGGCTGCAGTTGGGCAATGTGTTCCAGTGGGCCGACTGGCAGGTGGCCTTCGGCCTGCACCCGTTGGCGACGCCGGCGTGGCCACGCACGCTGCTGTCCGTCTGCTGGGGGTGGCTGGGGCTGATCGGGGTGCGCGCCCTGTGGCGGCAGGAGCCGCGCGTGGGGCGGGCGATGGCCGTGCTGCTGGCGTCCGGTACGCTGGGCGTGGCGCTCTGGCTCAACCTGCGCGCCGGACCCACGTTCGGCGTGGGCGTACTGCCCGACGGCGTGCCACACGAGGCACGGGAGCGGGATTACTTCTTCTCGCTCGGCTTCTGGAGTTGGGGGCTGCTGGCCGGAGCTGGCGTGGCCTCGGTGGCATCGGCGCTGCGGCGACGGGTCCCGGCGCCCGTGGCCATTCTGCCGCTGGCGACGGCGTTGGTGCCGCTGCTGGCCAATCGCGATGTCGCCGATCGTCGCCGCGAGCCGGTGGCCGGCCTGCCCCGTACCTACGCGCGGTTGCTGCTGGAGTCGGTCCCTCCCAACGGCGTACTGGTGGCGGCGGGTGACAACGACACCTTTCCGCTCTGGTATCTGCAGCAGGTGGAGGAGGTCCGGCCGGATGTATCGATCGTGACCGCCCCCTTGCTGGGCGCGCCGTGGTACCGGAGCGCGCAGGCGGCGGACGGCTTGCTGGGCGATGACCACGTGGCGTCGTGGCGGGGGCTTGGACCGGTACTCGAGTCGGTCATGACGAGGGCGCGGGCCAAAGGGCGGGCGGTGCGGGTGAGTGCGCTGCTCACGAAAGCCGATCGTCTGCCGCTCGATTCCGGCGCCGGGTGGGTCCTGGAAGGACTCGTCTACCGGCCGTCGCCGGACGTGGCGCCGGGGAGCACCGGACTCGACCTGGTGGCGCTTCGTCGCGCGGCGGCCGAGGTGCCGCGATCGGCACTGGCGGCGCTGCCGCCGGCCAGTGACCCCGCCGCGGAAACGGCTCAGCAACTGTTGCGCTGTACGCAGGTCACGACCCTGGCCGACTCGTTACTTGTGTCGGGGTGCAATGGCCTCTAACCTTATGTGTTATGCCAGTTTCCGGCCATGTTGCGACTGCAGTCCAGGAGGCAGTGACGGAAGCGCGGGCGCGCATCGCCGCGGCCGTCGTGCGCGGCGGGCATGGGCAGGACGTGACGCTGGTGGCGGTCACCAAGACGCACGGCCCGGAGGCGGTGGAAGCCGCCTGGGCGGCCGGCGTGACCGACGTTGGCGAGAACAAGGTGCAGGAGGCTGAGGCCAAGATGGCGCAGGTGTCGGTGCCGGTCCGGTGGCATCTCATCGGGCACCTCCAGCGCAACAAGGCCCGGCAGGCACTGCGCTTTGCCCTGGTCCACGGACTCGACAGCGAGCGGCTGGCCGTGGCCCTGCACGACGAGGCCGAGAAGGCTGGCGCGACGCTCGACGTGCTCGTGCAGGTGAACGTCAGCGGCGAGGCAAGCAAGAGCGGAGTGGCGCCTGGCGAGGTGCCGGCGCTCGCCGATCGACTGCATACCCTGCCGCGGCTGCACGTACGGGGCGTGATGACCATGGCTCCGTTCGACGCCGACAAGCGGGTGCTGCGCACCGTGTTCGCCGGAGCCCGCGACATCCGGACGCGCCTGCAGCAGCACGGGCATGCAGCGGAGTGGCTGAGCATGGGCATGTCCGGCGACTACGAAATCGCCGTCGAGGAAGGCGCCACGCACGTGCGACTCGGCACCGTGCTGTTCGGCAGTCGCAGCTGACGCAAACCGGATTCCGTATGACCGACGACGGCCTCCAGGGCTTTCACCTCACCGCACTCGACGTGCGGCGCTATGACTTCGGCAACGCGCTGCGTGGCTACGATCGCGCGCGGGTCGATCAGTTCCGGGAACAGGTGGCGGACGAGCTCGAACGCCTCGCCCGGATCACACAGGAACTCGACACCAAGGCGCGCAATTTTCACGAGCAGCTCAAGGCCTATCGAGAGCGGGAGAAGGCGCTCAACGAAGCGCTGGTGAGCGCCCAGCAGCTGCGAGGGGAGATTCGCGAGCAGGCCGAACGCGAGGCGCAGCTCCTTCTCCGGGAGGCTCGGCAGGAAGCCGACCGCCAGGTGCAGGGCGTGCGCGACGACGTGCGACGGGCGCAGGAGGAGCTGCAGCAGCTCTATCGCGCCCGGCGCACCTACCTGTCGCAGGTGCGTCACCAGCTCGAACGGCAGCTGTCCGAGCTCAATGCGGCCGAGTCGGAGCCGCTGCCGGAGCTACCCACGAGCCGGTCGCAGGTCGCGCCGCCGGTCACCGCCGTACCGGCACCGCAGGTGGCGAAGGAAATCCGCGACCTGCCAGCGCGCCCGCTGGCCCCCACGCCCTCGTGGCTCGACGCCGTGGTCGAGGAGGATCTGTGACGCAGACACCCATGCCCGGTTCGCGCCCGCAGCTGCAGTACACGCAGGAGCACACGGCCGTGGGGCTCGGGCATCCGGCGCTCGGACTGCATGCCCGCGAGCGCATCGAGGCGTGTGCGCAGGCCGTCCGTCACCGCTTCGCGCGGCCGGTGGATGTCGCCATCATCCTCGGCACCGGCCTGGGTGGCCTCGCCGAAGCGATCGCGGTGGAACAGGTCATCGAGTACCACGAGATGCCCAACTTCCCGCTGTCCACGGTGGAGTCACACAAGGGCCGGCTGCTCTGCGGTACGCTTGGCGGCAAGACGGTAGTGGCCATGCAGGGGCGCTTTCACCGCTACGAAGGGTACTCGCTGCAGCAGGTCACGTTTCCGGTGCGGGTGCTGCGCGCCCTCGGTGCGCAGACGCTGCTCGTGAGCAACGCGTGCGGCGGCATGCATCCGCTGTGGGCACCCGGCGACCTGATGCTCATTGCCGACCACATCAACCTGCTCGGTGACAACCCGCTCATCGGCCCCAACGACGACACACTCGGGCCGCGCTTTCCGGACATGTCCGAGCCCTACGATGCCGCACTGCGCCAGATGGCGCGCGAGGTGGCTGCGGCTCAGGGTATCACGCTGCGTGAGGGCGTGTACGTGGCCGTGCAGGGGCCGAATCTCGAGACTCGCGCCGAGTACCGGTTTCTGCGGGGCATCGGCGCCGACGTGGTGGGCATGTCCACGGTCCCCGAGGTCATTGTCGCGGTGCACGGCGGGATGCGCGTGCTCGGGCTGTCGATCATCACCGACCAGTGTCTGCCCGACGCGCTCGCGCCGGCGCACCTGCCGGAGATCATCGCCGTGGCCCGGTCGGCCGAGCCGCGGCTGGCCGCGGTCGTGAAGGGCGTGCTGGCGCGCCTGTAGTCGCTTTCGTTCCTTCCTCGTTTTCCTTCCTCTGCCCAGCTGATGACGCAGGACGCCGTACTGTATCCGCTGCTTCCCGAAACGAACGCCGACACCCTCGAGCGTGACCTGCTGTCGCAGTGGGACGCCGAGGGGCTGTTCGAGCAGTCGCAGGCCGCCCGCGCGAACGCCGAACCGTTCGTGTTCTTCGAAGGGCCGCCCACGGCCAACGGACGGCCGGGCATTCATCACGTGTTCGCGCGCACCATCAAGGATCTCTTCTGCCGCCATCGCGCGATGCAGGGATACTTCGTGCCGCGCAAAGCGGGGTGGGACACGCACGGCCTGCCGGTGGAGATCGAGGTCGAGAAGGAATTGCAGCGCGAAGAGGCCGAGCGTCGCGGGGTCGACCCGAGCGAGATCGCGAAGCTGGGCGGCAAGCAGCTGATCGAGCAGGTGGGTGTGGCGGCGTTCAACCGCCGCTGCCGCGAGAGCGTGTGGAAGTACCGCGGCGAGTGGGAGAAACTGTCGCAGCGCACGGCGTACTGGCTCGATTACGGCGATCCCTATGTCACGTATTCCCACGACTTCGTCGAGAGCGTGTGGTGGGCGCTGCGCACGCTGCACGAGAAGTCGCTGCTGGTACGCGGGCACAAGATCCTCCCGTACTGCGCGCGCTGCGGCACGGCGCTTTCCAGTCACGAGGTCGCGCAGGGGTACGACGACGTCGAGGACCCGAGCGTGTATGTGGCGCTCGACCTGCTCGAGGCCGACGGCAGCGTGCCGGCCATGCGGCGGCGTATCGTCGTGTGGACCACCACGCCCTGGACGCTGGTGTCCAACACGGCGTTGGCGGTGCACCCCGACCTCACTTACGCCGAGCTGCGCAAGAAGACCGGCGCCGAGTGGACCATCGTGCTCGCCGAGGCGCGCGTGGCCGGTGTGCTCGGGGCCGACTGGGCCGACCGCTGGGATGTGGTGGGTACGATGGCGGGGCGTGACCTGGTGGGGCGGCGCTACCGGCGCCCGCTGGACTGGGTGCCGTATCCGGCCGAGGGCAACCACGAGATCATCGTGCCCGAGGAGTTCGTGTCGGCGGAGGATGGCTCGGGCGTGGTGCACATGGCCCCGGCGTTCGGCGCCGACGACTACGCAGCGGGGCAGCGCCACGGGCTCGCGTTTCTGCAGCCGGTGAATGCACGCGGCGAGTTCGAGGCCGACGTGCCCGAGGTGGGCGGCGTGTTCGTCAAGCAGGCCGACGCGCGCATCATCGAGGTGCTGCGCGACCGCGACGTGCTGTGGAAGGCGTCGCAGTTCGTGCATGCCTATCCGCACTGCTGGCGCTGCGGCACCCCGCTGCTGTACTACGCGCGAGGCAGCTGGTTCGTGCGCACGACGGCGGTGCGCGAGCACATGCTTTCGCGCAACGGGCAGGTGAACTGGAACCCGGCGGAAGTCGGTGCCGGCCGCTTCGGCGAGTGGCTCTCCAATAACGTGGACTGGGCCATCTCGCGCGACCGCTACTGGGGCACGCCGCTGCCGGTGTGGGTGAACGACGAGGATCCCACCGAGGTCGACGTGATCGGCAGCTACGCGGACCTGGCGCAGCGCATCGGGCGGCCGTTGCCGGACGATTTCGATCCGCACAAGCCGCACATCGACCAGTACACCTGGCCGGCGCCGAGCGGGAAGGGCACCATGCGCCGGGTGCCGGAAGTGATCGACACGTGGTTCGATTCGGGGTCGATGCCTTTCGCGCAGTGGCACTATCCCTTCGAGAACGCCGACAAGGTGGCCCAGCAATACCCGGCGGATTTCATCGCCGAGGGCGTGGACCAGACGCGCGGGTGGTTCTACTCGCTGCTGGCCATTGCCACGGGCCTGGGCGACGCACTGCCCAACAACGGGCATGCGCAGGCGGCGCCCTATCGCAGTGTGGTGGTGAACGACCTCGTGCTCGATGCGCAGGGACAGAAGATGTCCAAGAGCAAGGGCAACGTGGTGAACCCGTGGGACGTGCTCGAGCGCCACGGGGCCGACGCGGTGCGTCTGTTCCTGGTGGCGTCGAGTCAGGTGTGGGTGCCGCGCCGCTTCGACGAGAACGCCATCCGCGAGACGGCGGGGCGGTTCCTGCTCACCTTCCGCAACGTCTATAACGGCATCTTCGCGCAGTACGCCAACTTCGGCTGGCAGCCCAGCCCGGCCGACCCCGCGGTCGCCGAACGGCCCGCGCTCGACCGGTGGATCCTGTCGCGGCTGACGCGGGTGGAGCGCGAGGTGGACCAGTCGCTCACCGGCTACGATGCCACGCTGGCGGCACGTCGCGTGATGCAGTTCATGGACGACGACGTGTCGAAGTGGTACGTGCGGCAGTCCCGGGCCCGCTTCTACGACGTCACGTCGGCGGACAACCGGGCCGCGTTCGCGACGCTGCACGAGGTGCTCACGGTGACGTGCCGGTTGCTGGCTCCGTTTGCGCCGTTCATGACCGATGCGGTGCACCGGGCGCTCACCGGAACTTCGGTGCACCTGGCGAGTTACACGCGGGAGCAGCCGACGCCGGTGGACGAGTCGCTGGAAACGGCGATGGACGCCATCCGGACGCTGGCCGGGCTGGCGCATGCGGCGCGGGACATTGCGGACGTGAAGGTCCGCCAACCGCTGCCGTCGCTGCAGTGCGTGGTGCCCGGCGATGCCACCACGGCGGTGGCGGCGCTCGGCGGGCTGCTGGCGGCGGAGCTGAACGTCAAGCAGGTCGATTTTGTCACCTCCACCGACGCGCTCGTGTCGCTGGAGGCCAAGGCCAACTTCCGGACCCTCGGCAAGAAATTCGGCAAGGAAACCCCGCTCGTGGCGGAGGCGGTACCCGGCATGGCGCCGGCACTGCTGCAGGCGCTGGCGGCCGGTACGTCGGTCACGATCGACGTGGCCGGGGTGGAGCGCTTGATTGCGCCGGAGGACGTCGCCATCATCCGGCGCGCTTCCGGCGCTGCCGTGGTGCAGGAGCACGGCGGGTTCGGGGTCGCCCTCGACCCTACGATCACGCCGGCGTTGCGGGCCGAAGGGCTGGCTCGTGAGGTCATCAGCCGCGTACAGCGGCTGCGCAAGGAGTCACAGCTGGCCGTCAGTGACCGGATCGTGCTGGCGGTGCAGGGACAGGAGGATGTAGAAGCGGCGGTGGCGGCTCATCGGGCCCACATCGCCGACGAGGTACTGGCCGGGCGCTTGCTGCTCGGTGCGGAGGTGGGATCGGCGTTCCCGGGTGGTGGGGACGACGCTGTGTGGACCGCAACGCAGGTGGCCGACGTCGATGGACGTGCGATCCGCCTCGCGCTCACCAAGGATGGGGTGTGATGGCCGAGTCGAAAGCTGCGTCGCCGAAGGACGCCAAGAAGTCCAAGCCGATGCCGAAGAAGCAGCTGCAGTACTTCGAGAAGCGGCTGCTCGAAGAGCGCAAGCGCGTCCTCAAGGAACTCGGACACCACAGCGACACGCTGGGACCGAACGGGGAAGCGTCGGAGGGGGACACCAGCGCCTACTCCTTCCACATGGCCGACCAGGGCACCGACGCCATGGAGCGCGAGAAGGCGTTCCTTTTCGCGTCCAAGGAAGGCCGGTTCCTCTGGCACCTCGATCAGGCGCTACGTCGCCTGTACAAGGCACCGGAAACGTTCGGCAAGTGTCACCAGTGCGGCGAGGACATCGCGTTCGAGCGGCTCGACGCGCTGCCCAACGCCCGCTACTGCATCGCGTGCAAGCAGCGCGAGGAAGACGCCAAGAAGGGATGACGTGAAGGCGATCATCGCGATTCCTGTTTTGCTCGTCATCGTCATCGTCGACATCATCACCAAGGCCGTGGCCGTGGCGACGCTGTCGCCTGCTGGCGTGCCGATGCCCGTGTTCGGCGAGTGGTTGAGATTCGCGCTGGTCTACAATCCCGGCGCGGCGTTCGGCCTGCATCTCGGGCCGTACTCGCGCTGGCTCTTCATGGCGCTCACGGTGGGGGCGCTCGTCATCCTCGGGCGGCTCTACCGCGAGACGGCGGATGGCGACAATCGGCGCGTGCTGGCCATCACCCTGGTGGCCGCCGGGGCGGTGGGCAACGTGATCGACCGCATCCGCTCGGAGTTCGGCGTCGTGGATTTCCTCGACGTCGGGATCGGTGCGCACCGCTGGCCCACGTTCAACGTGGCCGACATCGCCGTCAGCACGGGCGCCTTCCTGCTGGCGCTGGTGTTGTGGAGGGAAGAGCGCCGCGAGGAAGCGGCGCTGGCGGCCGCCGCGGCGGCATCGTCCTCCCAATCGTCCGACCTCGTTCCCTGATCGTCGCATGAAAGCGCACGCCCGTGCCGCCACCGCCACCGCGGTGTTCAATGACGTGCCGGCCGCGTCGGCCACGCCCCGATTCTGGATCATCGTGGCCGTCTGCGTGGTGCTCGACTTCGTCACCAAGGCGCTCGCCGTAAAGCATCTCGTGCCGCGGCACATGCCGCACGAGATCCTCGGCGACGTGGTGCGCTTCACGCTGGCCTACAATCCCGGGGCCGCCTTCGGCATGCACGTCGGGCCCGCGTCCCGCTGGATCTTCGCCGGGCTGAGCGTGGTGATCGTGGTGGTGCTGATGCGGGCCACCGCCGACCTCACGCGAGTCTCGCGCGTGGCCGCATTCGGCGTGCCCGTGGTGATCGGCGGTGCCATCGGCAACCTGCTCGACCGGGTGCGCCTGCGTGAAGGCGTGGTCGACTTCATCGACATCGGCATCGGGAGTGTCCGCTTCTGGACATTCAACGTGGCCGACACCGCCGTGACCATCGGCGCCGTGTGTCTGGCGATCGCGCTCTGGCAGCAGGACCAGCTGGAACAGCAGGCTCAGCGGCAGCCTCCCGCCTCGCCACCCGAGCCGCAGGACGCGCGGTGACGGCGCCCGCCGATCGCGGGCGGCAGTTTACGTTCACCATCGGCGGCGGAGCGGACGCGGCTGGTCACAGCGGCGCGGGCGCCGGCGAGCGGCTTGACCTGCTCGTCGCCCGGGCCGGGGCCCTGTCGCGGACGCAGGCGGCCACCCTCATCGCCAACGGACACGTGCTGGTGGGCGGGCGGCGCGAGCGGGCCTCGTACCGTGCCGAGCAGGGCGACAGCGTGCAGGTCACGGTGCCGCCGCCACCGGGGCGCGACATCGTGCCCGAGCAGATCCCACTGGACATCGTGTACGAGGATGAGCACCTGCTGGTGGTGGACAAGCCGGCCGGCATGGTAGTGCATCCCGCACCGGGCAACTGGTCGGGCACTCTGGTGAACGCCCTCATGGGTCGCGGCGAGCCGCTGGCCGAGGGCGGCGGCGAGGACCGCGCCGGACTGGTGCACCGGCTGGACAAGGACACATCGGGGCTGCTGGTGGTGGCCAAGACCGACGCCTCGCACCGGATGCTCAGTACGGCGCTGGCGGCGCGGCAGGTTACCCGCCGCTACGTGGCGGTGTGCTGGGGACACCTCAACGCCGACGCCATCACGGTTGATCAGCCGCTGGGGCGCGACCCGCGAGACCGGACGCGCATGGCGATCGTCCAGACGGGGAAGGCCGCACGCACGGATTTCGTGCGACTGGCCCGATTCGACGCGGTGGACCTGCTGCGCGCCCATCTGCATTCGGGGCGCACGCACCAGATCCGGGTGCACCTGTCGTCGGTCGGCCATCCTGTCATCGGTGACGACACCTATGGCGGGGGCGGGGGGCGTCGCCTGGCGGCGTTGCCTCCGCGTCGTCATTTCCTGCATGCGGCGTGGCTCCGCTTCCGGCACCCCGTTTCGGGGGCCGTGATCGACCTGCGATCGCCGCTGCCGCCCGACCTGCGGCGGTCCCTCGCGGTGCTCGGCGGCATGCCGGAGCTCGAAACGCACGAGGACCCGCTGGATGTCTTTGGCTTCTACCGCACCGACGAATCCGTGACCGACGCCCCCCGCGGCGGTGGCCCCGATGACCACGACGGCTGACGCGCCCGAGGGCGACGACGCGCCGCAGTGGCTCGTCGTCGCCGTTGGAAGCGCGCGTTACGGCATTCCGGTTGACCAGGTGCGGGAGGTGGTGCAACCGGGCGGGCTGCGGCCGGTGCCCGGTGCCCCCGCCCAGCAGGCCGGCATCGTCAACGTGCGCGGCGCCATCGTCACCGTGCTGGACCTGACGGCCATGCAGACCGGCCTCCGTGCCGTGGCGCCGGGGTCGATCGTCCTGCTGCAGTACGGGGCCCGGGCCATCGGGCTGACCGTCGACGTGGTGCACGATGTCCGCGCGGTGGAGTCCGGAGACGCCGGTTCCCCCGAGGGCATCTTTCCCCTGGACGCCGTGGCCCTGTGCGCCCGGCATCTGCACTCAGGCGAAGCGAGGGAACGGTGAGCCGGACAGTACTCATCTGCGACGATGCGATCTTCATGCGCACCATGGTCGGGGACATCCTCACCCAGGCGGGCTTCGAGGTCGTCGGCGAGGCGGAAACCGGGGTGCAGGCGGTGGAGAAGTACAAGCACCTCCGCCCCGACCTTGTGACCATGGACATCGTGATGCCCGACATGGGCGGCATCGACGCCGTGCGCGAGATCACGAAGCACGATCCGTTGGCGCGCATCCTCATGTGCAGCGCGATGGGGCAGCAGGCGCTGGTGGTCGAGGCCATTCAGGCGGGTGCCAAGGACTTCGTCGTCAAGCCGTTCCAGCCGAGTCGCGTGCTGGAAGCGGTGACCCGCGTGCTCGTCGCCTGACGGCGGCCCGGCCGGGGACTCGGTCATGGACGCGGCGCGCTACGCCGCGCTCTTTCGCGCGGAATCTGCTGAGCAGCTGGCGGAAATCGACGCGGCGCTGCTGGCACTCGAGCAGGCGCCGCCGGGGGCCGATACACCGGCCCTGATCGCCACGCTCTTCCGCGGCATGCACACCATCAAGGGCATGGCCGCCGCGATGGGCTACGGCGCCGTAGAGCGTCTCGCGCACGCGCTCGAATCGCGCTGCGAATCGCTGCGCGCCGGCAGCGAGGCGCTCGATCCCGCGGTGCTCGCGTTGCTCTTCGAGGCCACGGGCGTTCTGCGGGTGGCGGTGGCGTCGGTTTCGGGGGCGGGCACCGAAGCGTCGGCCGCCACGCCGGACGGCCACGCGCCCGACGCCAAGACGTCCGACGCGGTCGTGGCGGCGCTCGTGGAACGTCTCGCGCCGGTTCCGGCCATTCGCGCCCACCCCGCCGCGGCGGCGCTCCAGGCCCGCGAGCCCGTTCCCGCGGCCGCCCTCGCGGATGCCCCGGCGGAGCCGATGGTCCAAACGGCCAACGTGCGCCATGTCGACGTGCGGCTCTCCGACGACTGCCCGCTCAAGGGCGTGCGCGCCATGCTCGTGCTGGGCAAGCTGCAGCAGGTGGGACTGCTGCGTGGGGCGCATCCGGCGCAGGCGGCGTGGCAGGCCGACAGCTTCGACGGCCGGTTCCGGGTCACGCTGCTCACCGGTGCCTCCGACGACAGCATCATCGAGGCCGCGCGCAGCGCCGGCGACGTGGAGCGGGTGCAGGTGCGCACACCGGCAGTTGCCGCCGCGGCGCCCCGGATGGCCGCCGCCGCCCCCAACCCGGCGGCCTCGGCACCGCTGGCCGCTCCGGTAGGGAACACCGTCCGCATCGACGCCGGCCGGCTCGATACGCTGCTGGACCTCGTCGGTGAACTCGTCATCACGCGTGACCGACTGCTGCGCGCGCTCGAAGGCACCGAGCACCCCGATCGCGACGTGCTGCGGGCGGCCAGGGACGCCGCCCGGCTGGTGGGGACGCTGCAGGAGGAGGTGCTGCAGGCGCGGCTGCTGCCGGTGGGGCAGGTGTTCGACCGTTTCCCCCGCGTCGTCCGCGATGTGGCCCATGCGCTCGGCAAGGAGGTTCGGCTGGTGATGGAGGGGCGGGAGATCGAGCTCGATCGCTCCGTCCTGGACGCCATCGGTGAGCCGCTGCTGCACCTGCTGCGCAATGCCATCGATCACGGCATCGAATCGCCGGCGGCGCGCCGCGAGGCCGGCAAGCCGGCGGAGGGGGAGCTCATCCTGCGCGCCGCGCGCGAGCGCACGGCGGTGGTCGTTCAGGTGCAGGACGATGGCCGCGGCATCGATCGCGCCGAGGTGCTGCGGCGTGCGCAGGGGTTGGGGTTGGTGGTGGCCGATGCGGAAGCGCTGGACGACGGCGCGCTGCTGTCCGTAATCGCCCACCCCGGCTTCTCCACGGCCCGCGAAGTCACGCGCGTGTCGGGACGCGGCGTCGGCGTGGATGTCGTGAACACGCGGGTCCGCGCTCTCGGCGGCCAGCTCGAATTGGAGTCCCTCGACGGCGTGGGCACGGTGGTGACGCTGCGCGTGCCGGTCTCCCTGACCATCACCCGTGCGCTGCTGGTGGAGGTGGCCGGGACGACCTTCGCGTTGCCGGCCGCGCACGTCGAGGAAGCGGTGCCCTATCACGCCGGGCTGCACACGCATCACGGGGCCGGCCCCGCCGTCACCCTGCGCGACGAGATCCTGCCGCTGGTGGCCCTCGGCGAACGATTCGCCCTCCCTGCGTCGTCGATGGAGGGACGCGAACAGCACCTGGCCATCGTCGACTGCGGAGGGAAGCGGGCCGCCCTCCTTGTCGATGCGCTGGTTGCGCAGCAGGACATCGTCGTCAAGCCGCTCGATCTCGTGCGAGGGGCGGCCCCCTGGTTCAGCGGCGCGACCGTGCTCGGTGACGGCAGCCCCGCCCTCATCGTCGATGTCGGGAGCGTGGTATGAAGGCGGACCCCCAGCACAACACGATCGTGCCGACCTCTGACGGGCACCCGGCGGGCGGAGCACTGATGGCAACGATCCGGTCTCTGAAGGCCATTCAACTCGACGCCCTGCGCGAAACCGCGAACATCGGGGCGGGGCACGCGGCGACGGCGCTCTCGCAGATGACGGGGAGCACCATCATGATCAAGGTGCCCGCCATCAGCGTGGCGAGCATCGAGGCGCTGCCTGTGCGCTTCGCTCCCAACGAGGAGCCGGTGGCGGCCGTGCTCATGCAGATGCTCGGCGATCTCACGGGCCGCACCATGCTGGTGTTTCCCATGCCCACGGTGCTGCGCCTCGCCGAGCTCATGCTGCGGCGGCCGGTGGAGTCGTCGGTGGCGTTCAGCAAGCTCGAGACCTCGGCGATCAAGGAGCTGGGCAATATCCTGAGCGGCGCCTACATGAACGCGCTCAGCGATTTCCTCGGCATGCTGCTGCTGCCGTCGCCGCCGACGCTCGTGATCGACATGTCGACGGCCGTGCTCACCAGCGCCTTTGGCGAGTTTGCTGCCGACCCCGACGCGGTGCTGTGCGTGGAGAGCGAGTTCCTGCTCACCGAGATGAACCAGACGTTGCGCGGATTCTTCCTGATGTTGCCGGACCCGGCGTCGCTGCAGGTCATGCTGCGCGCGCTGCGCCTCGACTGACCCGGCGCCACGCCGATGTCGTCCGCCGTCACCGCCGGGCGCGATCTCGACCTGCTGCGGGCCATGCTCGATCGCGTGGACCAGCAGGATCCGGGCGCGTTCAACAACCTCGGGGTGCTCTACCACGCGCGTGGCCTCCACGCCGAAGCGGTGGAGGCCTTCCTGCGTGCGCTGGCGCTCGATCCGCGCATGCGGACCGCCGCCCGCAACCTCGAAGTGGCGGCGGCCCGTCCTGGGGCCTGTGACGATCGGCTGGCGCGCCTCGATGCGCGCATCGCCGCCGACTCCGACGACCGCGCGGCCCACCGCGAGCGCGCGCAGCTGCTGCGCCTGATCGGCCGCACCGACGACGCCGCGCGACTGCTGGACGCGCTCATCGCCGAGGATCCCGAGGATGGCGACGCGCTCTTCGAGCGGGGGTGCATCGAGCAGCGCGCTGGCGACCTCCGCCGGGCGCAGCGGTGGTTCGAGCGGGCGGTGAATGCAGGCGCCCGCGGTGGCGCGCGGCTGCACCTGGCCGAGGTGCTCTACCAGCGCGGTCAGAACGAGCAGGCCCTCGACACGCTCGATCGCCTGCTCGTGCACACCCCCGACGAGGCCGAGGCCCACCTGCTGCGCGGGTTCGTGCTGGGCGAGATGGGACGGCACGAGGCGGCCATGCTTGCGGCTCGCCGGGCGGCCGCACTCAATCCGGCGCTCCAGACGCTGCAGGGCGACCTCACGATCGACGGGCTGGCGACGGCGGCGGGCATGGGCGACGCGGCGTCCGACGTGGGGGCCGTGATGGCCGCGTCGTCGGACGGGGCGCTGGCGCGCTACGGCCTCGGCTTGGCGTTCCGGCAGCGCGGCTACTTCCGCGAGGCGCGCGCGGAGTTCGAGCGGGCCCTCACGAGCGGTGAGGACGCCCGGCTGGTGCAGCATGCGCTCGCCGAACTCGACCTGCTCGACGGCTTCTCGGCGTCGGCCCGGGCGCGCTTCGAGGGGCTGCTGGCCGAGGAAGAAACCGCGCGCTGGTGGAACGAACACGGGGTCGCCCTGCATCAGGCGGGCAATGTGGATGCGGCGGCGGAGAGCTACCGGCGCGCGCTGCGGCTCGATCCGCGGCACGCGCTCACGTACAACAACCTTGGGGTGGCCCTCGCCGATCGCGGCGACCTCACGGCAGCCCGCGAGGCGTTCGCCCGGGCCGGCGAGCTCGATGCGTCGCTGGTGCTGGCCCGTCTCAACCTCGGACGCTGGCATGCGCAGCATGGCGAGGCGGCCACCGCGCTCGACCTACTTCGGGAGCTGGTGGCGTTTCACCCGCGCGACGCCGAGGCGTGGCACACGCTGGGTGCCGTGCTGGCGCAGGTGCGGCGGCCCGAGGAGGCGCGCGATGCGCTGGTGAAGGCCATCGAACAGCAACCGACGCACGCCGGCGCGCGATTTGCGCTGGCGCAGCTGCTGGAGCAACTCGGCGATGCCGACGGCGCCACGCGCGAGATGCAGCAGGCGCTGGGGTTGGCGAGTGTGCGCCGCGACGCGCGCCTCACGGTGGGGATCGCCCTGCAGCGAGAGTGCCCCGACGCCGTGGGGCCGGTCGACCTGCTCAGCCTCGGCGGCGGCGCGCCGCTGGCCGGTGTGGCGCTCGATGCCGACACGGTGGAGGCGCTGCTCCCCGAGCGCGCGCCTGCTGCGGTTGCCGCGGTTGCTCCGGCGCCCGGGGCGGCGCCGGAGCGGTCGGCGAGTGACCGGGCCCATGCCGCGTGTACACTGGCCGATGACTACGGGTTGCGCACGCTGCACGGGGAGGCCGTGGAGCGCTATCGCACTGCGCGAGAGCTGCTCGAGGCGCATGACGGCGAGGCCAGCTCCACGCTCTGGCGGCGGGCGGCGATCGGTGAGGCACGGGCGCTCTGTCTGCTGCAGCAGGCCGCAGCGGCGCGCCCGTTGCTCAAGCGACTCGGCGCCGTGTCACCGGCCGATCCGGAGGTGCTGGCGCTCTACGCGGCGGCCATCGCCGACGGCGACCACGACGGGGACACGCGCCGCGCCCTCGTTCGCACCGCGCTCCTGCGGCTGCTGCGGCACGAAGTGACGAGCGCCGCGCTGCTGCACTTTGCAGGGGATGTGGCGTCGCGGCTGCCGGATGCGGCGCTGGCGCTCACCTGCTACCGGCGGGCCCTGGCCCTCGATCCCACCCGGCCCACGCCACGGGTCGCTATTGCGCGGCTGCTGCGGTCGCGTGGCGATCTGCTGGCAGCTCGCCTCGAACTGGTGGCCGCGCTGGCCACGGCCCCGCACTGGCGGGAGGCGCTGCTCGAGCTGGCGCGGGTGCATCGCGAAGGGAAGCGGTTCGCGGAGGCGCGGCAGGTCCTTGCGCGCCATCTGGCCCGCGTCCCCACCGATCTCGACGCGCTCGATCTGCTTGCCGATGTGCTGCTGGCGGAAGAGCGCGGCGCGGACGCACGCGTGGTGGTGGCGCGTCTGCTCCGCCACGATCCCGACCGCCCGTCGGCGCTGTGGTTCGAGAGCCTGCTGCTCACGCAGCAGTCGCGCTGGCGCGAGGCGTTCACCCGGTGGACGCGTCTCGCGGCCGTGCCCGATGGTGGCGCGTGGGCCGACCGGGCACGGGCGGCGCTGGCCCGCGCGGCCCACTTGGCCGCCGGCCGGGAGACGCCGTCGAATGGCACGCCGTCAGTCGGAACGCCCGCAGCCGGCACCCCGTCCATCGGCACGCCCGCACGCGGGTCGGCCGCCATGGCGCGGGTCGCGTGACGTGAGTCTCGAAGGCCGCCTCCGCGATCTCAGCCTCACCGAGGTACTGCAGCTGCTGGCGCTGGGTCGCAAGTCCGGCACGCTGCACTGCCACGCGCCGCTGCAGGGGCGTCATGCACGCCTCGCCTTCCAGCAGGGCGCCATCGTCGATGCCGCGGTGACGGCGACGGCCGACCCGGAACTTCGGGGTCACCCGAATCGCCGGGCCGCTGATTCCAGGCTCGTCGAAGACGCGGTGCTCGACGTGCTGCTCTGGCGCGACGGCACCTTCCGGTTCGCCCCCGGTGATGCCGACGCGCCGCCCACCGGAATCCTCCTCGCGGTCGAACCGATCCTCATGGAAGGCGCAATGCGCGCCGAAGTGTGGGGCCGCATCGAGGCGCGGGTGCCGCACGCCCGGGTGATTCCGGCTTTCGTGGACATCGAACCGCAGCAACTGCCGCTACTGCGGCTGACGCCCCCGCAGTGGGAAATCCTCACCCGCGTGGACGGCCAGCGTGACCTCATGGCGCTCGCCGAGGCCATGCAGCGAGAGCTGACGGAAGTCGCAGAGCTGGTGCACGACCTGATCGGGGCCGGCCTGCTCACGCTGCGCGAAGGACAGGCGGCGCCGCGCCGGAACCCCACGCCGCCGGCCGTGTCGGTCATCATGGTCCCGAATGTCGAGGTGCCGGACACCGTGGTGCCGGATGTCGTTCCCGGTCTGGGGCTCGTGCCCGGCGCCATCGGCGCCGCCCACGATGATGTCGATGAATTCGACGAGGATTCGCTTTTCGATCCCGTGGCCCTCAGAGCCGCCGTCACCCCCGGCGCCGCAGGGCCCGTGGCGGCGCCGCCGACCTGGTCGGCCCCCACGGCCGCCACTGTCACGGTGCCGGTTGCGCCGGCACCGGTTGAACCGTCCTTGCCACGAGAGCAGGACCGGGCGGACTCACCGGCACTGCATGGCCCCACGTTGTGCCGGCACGGTGACGAACTCGCCCGCCGGGGTGACCTCGTGGGTGCGCTTGCATACTGGAACGCTGCCCTGCGGGCGCCGGTACCCGTGGCCGACGCGGATCGCCTCCGCGAGGCGGCGGCCCTCGCCTCGCGCCTGCACGCGCTGCTGCATCCATAGCGGCGCGCCTTGGGACTGGGGAGGACACACCGGCGCCACGGCCGGAGTGCGGCGAGGAGAGGAGCGGGCGCATGCCCATTGTCGATCACGCCACGCGGCTGATCACCTGCAAGCTGGTCTACTACGGCCCCGGGCGATCGGGGAAGACCACCAATCTCACTTACCTGCATTCGGCGCTGCCGGACGGGCGGGTGGGCTCGCTCTCGTCGCTCGCCACCCGCCGCGATCGCACGCGCTTCTTCGACTACCTGTCGGTGGACCTCGGCACCGTGGGCGTCTATCGCGTCCGCTTCCAGCTGTACACCGTGCCGGGCCAGCCGTACTACAAGTCCATCCGCCAGCTCGTGCTGCACGGGGCGGACGGCGTCGCGTTCGTGGCCGACAGTCAGCGTCACCGCTGGGACGACAATCTCGAGAGCCTGCAGGACATGCACGCCAACCTCGCCGAGCACGGTGTGGATGCGCGTGACCTGCCCATGGTGCTGCAGTACAACAAGCAGGATCTGCCGCCCTCGCTCGCCGCCAGCGTCGCCGAGCTGGCCGCGGCACTCAACTTCCGCGGGGTGCCAGAATTCGCTGCCGATGCGCTCACCGGGGCCGGCGTGTTCGATACGCTGCGCAACCTCGGCGTGCGGGTCATGCGCCGCCTTGGCGCCGACGAGGGAACGGCCAGCGGCCGCCGTGCCGAGCAGGCGCTGCCGGGAGTCGCGGCGTGACGCTGGAGCAGCCGGTGGATCGCACCCTGCGTTTCGAATCGTTCGTGGTGGGCTCGTCGAACAAGCTCGCCACGTCGGCGGCGCGCGCGGTGGCTGAGGCGCCCGGACAGGCCTACAATCCGCTGTTCGTGTACGGCGCGTCGGGGCGCGGCAAGACGCATCTGGTGGCCGCCATCGCCAATCGTGCACGCGAGGTGCAGCCTGCGCTGCGCGTCCGGTTTTCGTCGGGCGAGGAAGCGGCCGAACACCTGCATCAGGCCATCGCCAACGGGCAGCCGCAGCAGTTCCTGACGCACTATCAGCGGGTGGATCTGCTCATCCTCGACGATGTGCAGTTCCTCACGGGTCAGCGCGAAACGCAGAGCGAGCTGCTGCGCCTGCTCAACGCGCTGCTGCAGGGGGGCCAGCAGCTGGTGCTCACCAGTGACCGGCAGCCGTCCGAGATTCCCGATGTCGACCAGCGCCTGCTTTCACGGCTGGCCGGCGGCCTCGTGGTGGACGTGGGCGCCCCCGACTTCGAGATGCGCCTCGCGATCCTGCGCAACGTGTCGCACGAGCGCGCCGCGACCTTCGCCGATGGCGTGCTCGAGGCGGTCGCCCGCCTGCCGTTTGCCAACGTGCGCGAACTCAAGGGTGCGCTGAACAAGCTCACCGCCTACCAGCAGCTCGAGGGCGCCCCGGTTTCCGCAGGGGACGTGCGAGCCGTACTGGGCGACGGCGCCGCGGCACCAGCGCCGCCGCCCAGTCGCATCGAAGCCATCATTCCCGCCGGGACCGACTACGACGGCTTCCTTGCCGATGTGCTGCAGGAGGTCGAGTCGCGCGTGGAACCCTGGCGCGTGCAGCTCGGCGAGGCCATCGGCCGGTGGAAGCCCGAAGGCTGGCGCGTGGACGTGCTGGAGCGCGCCATGGCGCTTCCCACCGCTCCGGATGTCGCCGGACTGCTGCAGGCCTACGCCGGCGCCGTTGCCCATCTGCAGCGCCTCGAGGCACAGGCCGTGACGATCGACCCGTCGCTGCGCGGACACGCGGCGTTTCGCGACGTCGAGGCCATTCCGGCGGCCCAGCAGCTGCTGCAGCAGGCCATGGCTACCGTGCTGCCGCTGCCGGCGCCGTCGCCGGTGTTTACCCGCGCGTCGCTCGACACCGGTCCCGAAAACCAGCTCGTGCTCACCGCCATCGACGCGGTGATCGCCGAGCCGGGCCAGCGCTACAATCCGCTGCTGCTGCACGGCGTCACCGGTAGCGGCAAGACGCACCGCGCGCACGCCATCGGCAATGCGATGCGCGCCCGCTGGCCCGACAAGGCGGTGGCCTGCCTCTCCGCCAGCCTCTTCGTGGAGGAGCTGATCGCGGCCATGCAGGAAGGGGGTACCGAGCGCTGGCGCGCCCGCTATCGCCGCGCCGACGTGTTCATCCTCGATGACATCCAGCTGCTCGAAGGGAAGGAACGCACGCAGGAGGAGCTGTTCCATCTGTTCAATCACCTGGTGGGGCGTGGCAGTCAGGTGGTGCTCACCAGCGATCGCGCACCGCGAGCCCTGCTGGGACTGGCGGACCGCCTGCGCTCGCGCTTCGAAGGCGGCCTGGTGGCGGCGCTGTCGGCACGGGAGCGGGCACGGCTTGAGCAGCTGGTGGCCCGGGCGCCGGGAGAGCGCGACCACTTCTTCGACGACCGCGAGAAGACCATCTGGGCATGGCCCGACCTGGGCGGTCGCCTGATCGAGGAGTACCGATGAGCGGGGCGCGCTGATGGCGATTCGCGGCAACCTGAGCGAAGCCAACCTCGCCGATGTGCTGCAGCTGCTGGCGCTCGGCCAGAAGACCGGCTGCCTGAGCATGGCGCGCGAGGGCAGCTTCGGCAGCATCCACTTCGCCGACGGGCGCGTGGTGCACGCCGGCCTCGTGAACCGGCGCGACCGGCTCGGCGACCGCCTCGTGCGCCTCGGTGTGCTCGACGCCGACGAACTTGCGCGGCTGGCGGCGGAAGTGCCGCCGCAGGATGAACGCGCGCTCGCGCACTCCCTGCTCCAGTCGGGACGCGTGGACCGCGACGTGCTACTCACCGAGTATCGCGTGCACGTCGAGGAAGCCGTGTACCAGCTGTTCGCGTGGACGCACGGCACCTTCACCTTCGAACCCGATGAGGACGCGGCCCTCGAGCCGCTGTTCTCGGTGAGCGCCGACACGCTGCTGCTCGAGGGCGCGCGTCGGGTGGACGAGTGGGCGCTGATCGCCAGGAAGATCCCCAGCCTCGACCTGATCTTCGAGGTGGACGCCGTGCGGCTGTCCCAGCGGGAAACGCCGCTGAGTGTCGAGCAGGAGCGCATCCTGCCGTTCCTGGACGGGCTGCAGGACGTGCAGAGCGTCATCGAGCGGTCTGGGCTGGGCGAGTTCGACGTGGGCAAGGCGGTGTACGGCCTGCTCTCGGCCGGCTACGTGCAGCGCGTGGGACGCAGCGCCGCGCGGCATCAGCCGCCGCCGGAAAGCCGTGTCGCCGAACACCGCAACCTCGGCGTGGCCTTCTACAAGACCGGTCTGCTCGACGAGGCCCAGCGCGAATTCCGGCGCGTGCTGGAGCTGCGCGATGCCGACGGTGTGGCCCGTTTTCACCTGGGGCTCGTGCAGGCGCGGCGCGGCGAGTGGCGGGCCGCCGCCGAGACCTTCCGGCGCGCCGCCCTCGATCCCGACGCGCCGGTGGCGGTGTGGCACAACCTGGCGTTCGTACTCGATCAGAGCGGCGATACCGAGGGCGCCCGCGCCGCGCTGGCCGACGCCCAGGCGCGTGCCGGATCGCTGCCGGATCCGCGGCTCGCCCTGTCGCGGGCCTTTCTTGAGCTGCAGGCGGGAAACACCGCGGCCGCCGATGCCGAACTCGCGGCCGCGCGGGCCCACTGGGGCGCGCGGCAGCCCTCGGCAGCGTGGTTCCATGCCGCCGGCCTGTCGGCAGCGCTGGCCGGTGACACCACGCGCGCGGCCGCCGTGCTCGAGGAGGGGCTGGCCATGCATCCGCATGCCGTGGCGCTCCACAACAACCTCGCCGTGGTGCAGGAGCGGCGCGGCAGCTACGAGCTGGCCGCCCGCAGCATCGAGCACGCGCTGCTCGCCGACGCCAACTGCGCCCACCTGCACAAGAACCTCGGCGACTACCTGTATCGCGCGCAGCGCTACGACGAGGCGTTCGACGCCTTCGTGCGCGTGTGCCGTCTGGCGCCGGCGCACGGCCCCGACGTGTATCTCAAGCTGGGCAACATCCACTACCGGCGCGGCGCCCTCGAGGAGGCGCGCCGGGCCTGGCAGGAAGCGCTCACCCTCGATCCGGGCAACCGCATCGTGCAGGCGAATCTGGCGGCGCTGCCGCCGGCGCCGTCCCCACCGATCCCGGCGACGACGCCGACCGATGGCACCGTGGCAGTTCTCGCGGTGGCCTCGGAGTCGTGACGCAGATCGTCGTGGGCATCTCCGAGCTGGCGGTGGTGGCGGGACAGGCGACGCTCGTGACCCTCGGCCTGGGCTCCTGTGTGGCGGTGGCGCTGTACGCGGTCGATCAGCAGGTCGGCGCGCTGGCCCACGTGCTCCTGCCACATGCCACCTGCGCCGAGACGCCGCCGGGCAAGGTGCCGGCGCTGGCGGTGCCGGCCATGCTTGCCCGCATGCGCGAGCTCGGTGCCATCGGGCCCATCGAGGCGCGGCTGGTGGGCGGCGCGTCCATGTTCGGGGCGCTGCTGCCCGCCGGCACCATCGGGCTTGGTGCCCGCAATGTGGCCGCCGCGCGCGCGGCCTGTCTGGCCGCCGAGGTGCCGGTGGTCGCCGAGCTGACGGGGGGGGAATCCGGACGCGCGGTGTTCTTCGACGTGCCGTCGGGACGCCTGCAGGTACGCACCGTGTGGGGCGACGATGTCGTGCTCTGACCACCCCGGGCCGACCTCCGCACGGCGCCGGGTGCTCGTGGTCGACGACAGTGCGTTCATGCGCCGTCTCGTAAGCGACGTGGTGCAGGAGAGCGGCGAGTTCGAGGTGGTGGGCACGGCGCGCGATGGGCACGACGCGCTCCGGCAGGTGGCCGCGCTCGACCCCGACCTGGTGACACTCGACGTGGACATGCCGGGGCTCGACGGCCTCGCGGCGCTGGAGGCGATCATGCGCACCCATCCGCGGCCCGTGGTGATGCTCAGCGCTGGCGGCAGCGATGGTGGTGCCGAGGCCACGTGGCGTGCGCTGGAGCGTGGCGCCGTGGATTTCGTGCGCAAGCCATCGGGTGCCATCAGCCTCGACCTCGAGGCGGTGCGCGATCAATTGCTGCATGCGCTGCGGGCCGCGGCCACGGTGCGCCTGGCGGGCTCCGAGCGCTTGCAAGCGCCGGCGGTGGTGCGAGCGCCCGACGTCGCCGCCTCCGCGGTGCAGGCAGAGGCGAGGGCGACGACGGCGGCGCGCCGGGCGCCTCGCGCCCCGACGGCGGTGGTCTGCCTGGCGGCGTCCACCGGCGGACCGGCGGCGCTGGCCCGCGTGGTGCCGCTGCTGCCGGGGTGGCCGGATGTGGCGGTACTCGTGGTGCAGCACATGCCACCGGGGTTCACGGCGAGCTTCGCGCGCCGGCTCGACGGGCAGTCGCGCCTGAGGGTGGCCGAGGCGGTGCACGACGAGCCGCTGCGGGGCGGGCAGGCGTACATCGCGCCCGGCGGGTTTCATCTGCAGGTGGCGGGCACCGCCGACGCGCCGCGTCTCGTGCTTGGCGACGAAACGCCGCTGTGGGGGGTGCGGCCGGCTGCCGACGTCCTGTTCCGTTCGGTGGCGACGCGGTATGGGGTGCGCGCGGTGGGGGTGGTGATGACCGGCATGGGCCGCGACGGCGCCGACGGCCTGCAAGCCCTGCGAGAGGCGGGCGGGGGCGCGATTGTACAGGACATGGCGTCATCGGTCATTCCGGGCATGCCGCAGGCGGCGCTCCGTCAGGCCGGTGCCGATGCCGAAGTCCCGCTCGACGAGCTGGCGGCGGCCATCGCGACACATCTGGAACCGCGGCGCGCCCACGCGTGGCGCGCGTCGGCGTGAGCGGCCAACTGGTGCGGCGATGAGCAGCCCCTTTCGCACGCTGGCCGGCACCGACGCCCGCGGGCGCACACGGCCCGTCGTGGAGCGCTCCACGTTCGTCGTGGTGGGCGTGGGCGCCGAGCGCTTTGGCGTGCCGGTGGAGCTGGTGGAGCGCGTCGAGCGCATCGCGCCGGCGGCGGGAGCGGAGCCGGTGTGGGGCGACGGGCTGCCGCTCGTGCCGCTGGACGAGGCACTCGGCCTCGCCCGGGCCATGCACGCCGCGGGTGCAGCGCACACACCCGCGTACACCCGCGTGCTGATCGTGCGCGACCGGGAGCGCCGATGGGCGGTGCCGGTGCAGACGGTGTACGAAGTGTGCGCGGTGGAAACTGCCAGCATCGTACCGTGGGTAGCCGACGCCGCCGGACCCCGGCGTGAGCCGCGTGTGGCTACGTTTGAGCGGCTCGATCAGACCATCATCGTGCTCGATCTCCTTCGCCTTCCTCCGGATCCCGCGTCGTGACCGTTCCGGCAACTCAGGCTGGTACCGTGGGTGACCCGCTCGCCGATCGCCTGGGGCAACTGCAGCAGGTGCTGACCGCTGCGCAGGCGGAAGCGCAGGCGGCGCCCCTCTCGTCTGAGCGCCGCGCCCAGCTCAAGGAGGAGATCATCGCGCTCTTTCGCGATGCCGACGCCGCGCTGCAGCGGGCGCAGGCGGTGAAGGATGGCGCCAAACACCTCGCCGAGCAGTGGAAGCAGCTCGGCGGCGGTGCCACCGACGCGCCGGCGGCGGCGCCCGGTCCGGGCCCGTCGCGGGTGGATCATCTGGGCGCGTCGACGTATCTGGAGAAGGGGTGGTCGCTGATCTCGGTGGGCGACGCCGCGGGCGCCGAGGCGGCGCTGCGACGCGCCCTGGCGCTGGCGCCCGGGCATCTCGACGGGGAGACGCTACTGGGGTGGGCGCAGCTGCTGCTGGCGCAGCTCGACGCGGCGCGCACGACGCTGGCTGCCGTGCTGGCGCGCGACGCCCGCCATGCACTGGCCCACGCCACGCTGGGCGCCGTGGCGCTCGCGGGCGGGCAGCACGAGGAGGCCGGCGAGCACCTGTCGCAGGCGATCACGCTGGGCACCGATCGCAAGGCCACGCTGTACGCACACCTGTACCAGGGCATGCTCTCCCGCGAGCGCGGCCGCTTCGACGATGCGGAACAGAGTTTTCGTACCGCGCTCACCCTCGGACCCAACCTGCTGCAGGCGTGGTACGAACTGGGCGAGACGTTCTGGCGCAGCGGCCGTCGGGTCGAAGCGATGATGGCGTGGAAAACCGGCGCCGAGGCCAACAAGTTCAGTCCATGGGGCAAGCGCTGCGCGGCGGTGGTGACAACAGTGGAGCAGGGGGGCGACCCTCCGCGCGACGTGTAGCCGGCGGGCGCCTCATTGCGCTGTTTGCGCTCGCGTCGGTGAAGCTCGCGCGGTTCAGGCTCGCGTCGTTCAGGCTCGCGCCCTTCCGCGTCCTTCTCGCCGTCGCCATCCTGATCGCCCGACCGTCCTCGGCCTCGGCCCAGGTCGTGCCCAATCCCACCGTCGGCATCCGCCTCGACGGCGGCCGGTTCACGGTGGTCGCCGACCGGCAGGACGAACGGCTGGCGCGGTCGCTGCTCGACGCGGCGCTGGCGCGCGACACGTTTCCGGGGTTGCCTCGGCCGCGGGCACGGGTCCTCATCGCCCTCGCGCCCGATCTGGCGCGCTTCCGCGCCTGGGTGGGGCCCTTTGCGCCGGAATGGGGAGCGGCCATCGCGTTCCCCGACCAGCAACGCCTGGTGATGCAGGGTGGACGGGCCGGGTCGGACGCCGGCGACCCGCTGGTGGTGCTGCGCCACGAGCTGGCGCATCTGGCGCTGCACGAGATCATGGGGCCGCTGCCGCCCCGCTGGTTCGACGAAGGCTACGCCAGTGTGGCCGCTGGGGAATTCACGCGCGAGCAGGCCTTCGAAACGTCGCTGGGCATGGTGTGGCGGACGCTGCCGTCGCTGGAGGCGCTCGAACGCGGTTTTCGCGGCGGCGGCATGGAGGCGTCGTGGAGCTATGCCATGGCCCACCGCATCGTGAGTGAACTCGATCAGCTGGGCGGCCAGGCGGGGCTCACGAATCTGCTCGGCTACTGGAAAGAGACCGGATCGTTCGAAAAAGCGGTGCGTGGCGCCTACGGCATGACCGGGGAGGCGTTCGAGAAGCACTGGCAGCAGCAGACCCGCCGCCGGTACGGGGTGCTGGCGCTGGTGACGAACGTGTCGGCGGCGGTCGGGCTGTTCGCCATCGTGCTCCTGCCGCTGTTCATCAGCCGGAAGCGGCGCGACCGGCGCAAGCTGGAGGCCATGCGTGCCGCCGACGCGGCGCAGGAGGCGGCGGCACGGGCGAGTGCCCTGCAGGCCATTCTCGACGGCGGAGCTACGGCGCCTGCCGAGGCGCTCTCGCCCGAGGCGCCCCTGTCCGACGAACCCTTGCCCGAGGTGGCCGCGTCCCGGTATCCTGCGCCATGACCTCGATCGACAAGCCCCGTTCCCGCGCCCTCCTCTATTGGGGGCTGGCCGCGGCGTCCCTGCTGCTCGGCTACCTCGACCTCGCCCGCGGTGGCCAGACCATCGCGCCCATCCTGCTCGTGCTGGGCTACGTGGTGCTGGTTCCGCTTGCCATCTTGAAGGGCTGACTCCGCCCGTCCGTCCGGGGCGCGGCGCCCCGGACAGCGCAGCGACGTGGGGACAAGGCCCCGCAGAACGTGACAATCCGGTTAAGTTCTCGCTCAACCGGGAACCGCGCGCCCCCGCCGCAGTAGTTTGAGTTTGTGGACGGTGCGGGGCGGGCGCTCGCAGGGCGAATAGCTCAGCTGGTTAGAGCACCTGTCTTACACACAGGGGGTCGGGGGTTCGAATCCCTCTTCGCCCATGACGTTCAGACTTCGCCGGGCGCCCGCGTGGTTGCCATGCGCAGTCCAGACTTGCAGTTTTCGCGCTTCCCCCCCAGACCCGCGTGGCTTGCGCACGGCCAACGGGTTGTCTCATCTCCCCGGCAGCGGGGACCCACGGTTTCCGGTGCGGAGGTTACGACATTGATGTCACGGCATTTCCAGGCGATCGCCGGGTTCGGATTGGCTCTCGGTGGCACCCTCGTGCCTTCCGTAGCCTCGGCCCAGTACAACCGGGTACCTGATCCCAACGCGACGCGTGTCATGGTCGCCGTGTTCCGCTCCGGCGAGAAGGGCCTGGGGGTGCAGGCCGCCGACGCGGTGCGCTCGCGCATGACCAGCGAGTTCCCGTTCAAGCAGGTCTATGTGCTGCCCAAGCAGGACCTCACGGCCACCCTCGAAGCGTCAGGGTTCCCGGTCACGGAAGCGCTCGAGCCGCACGACCAGAAGGCGCTCGCCACGCTGCTCCGTGCCGACGAGTATGTCACCGGCACCGTGTCCAAGACTGCGACGGGTGTGAAGGTCGAAGCGGCCCTCGTGCTGGCCCGTGACAACGCCCTCGTACAGCCGCTCGGCACGTACGAGGCGAAGAGCGTGGGCGACGCCTCCAAGCTTCTCTCCACCGAACTCAAGGAAGCGCGCAAGCAGCTCGAGTTCGAGAAGAAGTGCACCAACGCCGGCCGGCAGGGGCAGTACGACGCCGCAATCGCCGCTGCCAAGGAAGGCATCGCCGCCTACCCCAAGGCCACGCTGACGCGCATCTGCTGGGCCAACGTGCTCATCACGCAGAAGGCGCCGGCGGAGCAGATGCTCGACATCTCCAAGCAGATCGTCGACATCGATCCCAAGAGCCGCCCGGGCCTCGCCATCCTCGCTCAGGCCTATCGCGACACCAAGCAGAGCGACTCGGCCGTGGTGACGCTCACCCGCCTGCTGTCCACCGACCCCAAGAACCCGCGTCTGCAGAAGGACGTGGTTGAAGCGCTGGCCGCGCTCGCCAACCCCAAGGTGGCCCGCCCCGTGATCGACGAGGCGGTGCAGGCCAACCCGGGCGACCCGGAACTGCTGCGCACGCGCTGGCTCATCCTGCTCTCCACGCGCGACTTTAAGGAGGCGTTCGCGCAGGGTGACGAGCTGGTAAAGATCGATACGTCGTTCGCCGACACCACCTATTTCATCCGGACGGCGGCGGCCTATGCGGCCGACAGCCAGTTCCAGAAGTCGGCGGAAACGGCCTCCAAGGGCGTGGCCAAGTTCCCGGGGCACCCGGGGCTGACGTACTCGCAGATCGTAGCGCTGCGGTCGGCCGGACAAAACCAGCAGGCGCTCGAGGCGCTCGAGAAGGCCATCTCGGCCAAGATCGAGGTCGAGAACGGCAGTTACCTCCGTCTGCTCATGCTCAAGGATCTGAATCGCGCCACCGAAATCGTTCCGGCCGCCCGCGAACTGATTGCGGCGGGTGACACGAGTCTCGCGGTGCGCCAGATGGTCGTACAGGTCGGAAACGACCAGTTCCGCGCAGCGGGCGCCAGCAAGTCGCCGGATGACTTCGCCAACGCCATCGCCACGCTCAAGTATGCCGATTCGATTGCGTCCGGTCAGCTCAAGGCGCAGGCGCAGTTCCTCCTCGGTGCAGCCTACACCTCGCTTGGTGGCATCAAGCTGCAGGATGCCTACACCAACAAGACGTGCCAGCCCGCCAAGGACGCCAAGGACATGTTTGTCGAGGCGCAAATCATGCTGCCGAAGGGCGGATCGTTCGCGCCCGACGCCATGCGCCAATACATGGGGCAGGTCATGCAGCTTGATTCCTCGGCTGATCAGATCGTCAAGGCGTACTGCAAGTAAGCGTGCGTGAGTGCTTCACGGGCCCGCCGTCCTGCGACGGCGGGCCCGTTCGCTTTCCAGAGGGGCCGCCACGCGCTTTACGACGGGGCAATCACATCCATGCGGCCACACGGGTAATGCACAATTGCACACGACTCGGCGTCGCTTGACGCTGCCGCTCGCTTCTCACTAACATGCCCCCTCGCCACGCTTCCCGACGCGCCTGCCGAGGCGCCCCGACGTACCCATGACGCGCCTGCTCGTTTGCCCAATCCGCGCGTGAGCCCGGCCCGAACGCTTTCCTCCGCCCGCGGCAGCGCCTATCACGTCCCCGTGCTGCTCTCCGAAAGCGAGGCGCTGCTGCTCGGTGCACGGACGGTGCTCGACTGCACGCTCGGCGGCGGCGGTCACGCCTCGGCGTTTCTCGACCGCGGCATGCGCGTTACCGGCATCGATCGCGACCCGCGCGCGCTTGCGGCCGCACGCGAGCGCCTGGCCGATTACGAGCGCGCCGGCCAGTTCCGCACCCTCCTCGGCAACTATGCCGACCTCAGCGGCGCCGGTCTCGCCTACTCCGAGAAGTTCGACGCCATTCTGCTCGACCTCGGCGTCTCGTCGCACCAGTTCGACGATGCCTCGCGCGGCTTCACCTTCCGCGAAGGGGCCCCGCTCGACATGCGCATGGGCACCGACGCCGATCTCGATGCGGCCGAACTGCTGAATACCATCGACGAAGTCGACCTGTCGGCGCTGCTGCGCGCCTACGCCGACGAGCCGCGCGCCGCGAGGATGGCCCGCGAGATCGTGCGCCGGCGTGAACGCCGCCCGTTCGCCACCGCCGACGATCTCGTCGACGCGATCCGCGCCGTGCTCGGCCCGCGCAGTGGCGCGCCGGACTTCGCCCGCATCTTCCAGGCGGTGCGCATTGCCGTGAACGACGAACTGGCGGGGCTCGAGCGCGCGCTCCCGGCGCTGCGCGACCGGCTCACCCCCGGCGGCGTGCTGGCCATCATTTCGTATCACTCGGGCGAGGACCGCCTGGTGAAGAACGCATTTCGCGACTGGAGCGCGAGCTGCATCTGCCCGCCCAAGCACGTGGTGTGCACCTGCCGCGGCGTCGCCCTCGGCGAGACGCTCACGCGGCGGCCTATCAGCGCCACCGACGAGGAAATCGAACTCAACGTCCGCGCGCGCAGCGCTCGCCTGCGCGCCTGGCGCTCGGCGCGCTGATGGCGGCCACGCGCACCCGCCGCGCGTCGGCGCGCGGACCGCTCAGGGGGCGGGCCATCGTGGCCCTGGGCCTCGGGGTGTTCGTGGTCACCACGGCCATCGTGGTGTGGCGGCGCAGCCACGGCGTGGCCACGGAAAACGCCATGGATCGCCTGCGCGCCGAGGCGCGGGAACTGCACGCCGAACAGCAGACGCTCGAAAACGACCTCCGCCGCGCCACCAGCCGGCGAGTCGTGGTGGAGCAGGCGGAACGCCGTCTTGGCATGCACGTGGCTTCCGAGAACCAGACCCGGTTGCTGCCCGTACCGTTGGCCGCCGCCGTGGCGGACGCGCGCCCAGACTCCACGCCGTGACCGGCCTCCCGCCGCATCTGGTCGACAACGGGGATGCCTCGGCGTCGGGCACCGGTGAGGGGCCGGCGCTCACCGTCAGCCGCTGGCGCTCGTCGCTGGTGCACCTGTCGCTGGTACTCTTCGCGGCGGTCATCGTTGCCCAGGCTGCGCGCATCCAGATCGTGGAGCACGACAAGTGGCAGCGCACGGCCGCCACACAACAGGTGCGCGATCTCGCGGTGGCGCCGCCGCGTGGCGCGATTTTCGACGCCACCGGGACGGTGCTCGTGGAAACGCGCGAACAGGTCCAGCTCATCATCGAGCCGCACAACCTCAAGCCCGTGGTGCGCAAGCGGCCCAAGGGCCGGCGGGACACCATCCAGACGCGCACGGTCGTGCGCAAGGGACTCAAGACCCTCGGGGTGCCCGACGAGTGGATTCGTCGCGGTCTCGATCCGAAGCGGAAATGGGTGGAGTTGCCGCAGCGCCACGCGCCGGCGGATGTGGCGCGCTTTAAGGGGCTGCCTGGGGTGCAGACCCGCTCGTTGCTCACGCGCATCAACTCCACCCCCGAAGGATTGCGCGGCATCGTCGGCGCGCTGGACGGGGAGGGCAAGGCCATCGGTGGCATCGAGCTCGAACTCGACCCATTCCTGCGCGGTGAGGCCGGTCACGAGCCGGTCGTACTCGACGGACGTGGCGGACGCATCGGCTCGCCGATGCTCGACCCGGTGGAGGCCCGTCCGGGGCACACGGTCATGCTCACCATCAACCAGTCGCTGCAGGAGATCGCCGAAGGCGCACTGGCCGACGCGCGTCGGCGCACCGGGGCCAGCGGCGGCGACGTCGTCATCATGGATCCGCAGGACGGCACCATTCTCGCGCTGGCGGGCGTACGCAACGGCAAGGCCGCGCTGACCAGCACACCGCTGGCCGAGGCCTACGAGCCGGGCTCGATCATGAAGCCGTTCGTGGTGGCGCGGTTGCTCGACGCCCGGCGTGCGACGCCCGACGAGGAGATCAACACCGAGAACGGCCGCTGGATCTACGCCAACAAGCCGCTGACCGACACGCACAAGGCCGAGCGCCTGTCGGTCCGGGATGTGATGCGCTTCTCCAGCAACATCGGCACCGCCAAGCTGGCGCTGCGCTTTTCGCGGCGCGAGCAGTTCGAGGCGCTGCGCGACTTCGGCTTCGGCAGCTACACCGGGGTACAGTACCCTGCCGAGTCGCGTGGGGCGCTGCCGCTGCCGCACACGTGGCAGGAAGTCACGTCCACCCGTATACCCATCGGCTACGGGATGTCCGCCACGCCGGTGCAGCTGGCGGCGGCGTACGCTGCCATCGCCAACGGCGGCGAACTGCTGCAGCCCGCGCTGGTGCGCGAGGTGCGCGATGCCCAGGGCCACGTGGTGCTCGAGCACCGTCGGCGTGTGGTGCGCCGCGTCATCGGGACCGAGACTGCGGCGCTCATGCGCGAGATGCTCAAGAGCGTGGTGGACAGTGGCACGGCCACCGCGGCCGATCTCGCGAGCTTCGATGTGGCGGGCAAGTCGGGCACGGCGCGCCGCGTGCTCGACGGCGGGCGTGGCTACGCCGCTGGCCGGTACAATTCCAGCTTCGCCGGCATGTTTCCCGCCGAGAATCCGCAGTACATCATCGTGGCGCGTCTCATCGACACCGAGGGGCAGTACTACGGCGGCATCGTGTCGGGCTCCATGGTGAACCGCATGCTGCAGGCGGCGCTCGCCACGCAGGACGCCTCGCTCGACCGCGACGCGCTGGCGCGCGTGGCGCGACCGATGCCGGCGGCCGAGCCGAAGCCGCGCACCCCGGCGCAGCAGCGCATCGCCGCCCGCGACTCGGCGCGACGCGATTCGCTCAAGGCGCCGCCGCCGCCCAAGGCCGAGCCGTTGCCGGGGCCGGCGCGCATCGTGGTCGACTTGCCGCTCACCACCGACAGTGGCGCCGCGCGGAGCAGCGCGGCACGTCGGGAAGCGGCCGAGGGTGAACTGCGCCCCATTCCGTCGGTGTATGGTCTCGATGTGCGGCAGGCGGCGCGCACGCTGTATGCGGCCGGCTTCCAGGTGCGCGTGGTGCAGGGTGCCGAGGTGCGCACGCGCCCCGCCGCCGGCGCGGTGCTGCGCACCGGATCCACCGTGCAACTGGAGATGCCGCGTCCATGATGGTCACCCCCGTGCCGGCCACGCCTCCCGTGCCCGTGGCTCGTGTGCTCGATGCCCTGCGCGATGCCGGGCTGCTGGTGGCTCAGGCGGAACAGGTGCCTGCCATCCTCACCGATCTGGTCGACGACAGTCGGCGGGTGACGCCAGGGAGCGCGTTTCTGGCTGTGAAGGGGGCCGTGCAGGACGGCCATGCCTGGTTGTCGGCCGCCGCCGAACGAGGCGCCGCGCTGGCGCTGGTCGAATGGCCGGAGGCCGCCGTGGCGGTGGGATTGCCGTGGGTGCAGGTGCGCGATGGCCGCCGGGCCGCCGCCATTACCGCCGCGGCGTTTCACGACTGGCCGGCGCGGGCGCTCACTTTGGTGGGGGTCACCGGGACCAACGGCAAGACCACCACCGTCGGATTGCTGCGCCACCTGCTAGACGGGCCCGGACATCCGGCCGCTTCCATCGGCACGCTCGGCGTCCTGCTCGGCAGCCACGGCACGCCCATGCCCGGCGGCAGCGGGCTCACCACGCCGGGTCCCGTGGAGCTGCAGCGCCTGCTGCGCACGCTCGTCGATCAGGGCGTGAAGGCCGTGGCCATGGAGACGTCGTCGCATGCGCTCGATCAGCGGCGCGTTGAGGGGCTGTCGTTCGCCGCCGCAGTCTTCACCAATCTCACGCGCGACCACCTCGACTATCACGGCACCATGGAGGCGTACCGCGCCGCCAAGCTGCGACTGGTGGGGCTGCTGGCGCGTGATGGCGTGGCCGTGCTCAACGCCGACGACCCCGCGTGGCGCGGCGTGAGCAATGCGCCGCGCACCATCACCTTCGGCACCGAGCTGGGAGGTGAGGCCCCCGTCGAGGTCACGGCGCGTGACCTCACCTACGTGAGCGACGGCAGCCACTTCCTGCTCGTGACGCCCACCGGGGCGCAGCAGGTCACGCTGCCACTCATCGGTGACTTCAACGTGGCCAATGCGCTGGGCGCGGCAGCGGCGGCGCTCGCCCTCGGTGTGCCGGTGGGCGAGATCGCCCGCAAGCTGTCATACGCCCCGCAGGTGCCGGGGCGACTCGAGCGCCTGTCCACCGCGCCGACGGTACTGCGCGACTACGCCCACACCCCCGATGCGCTCGAACGTGCGCTGCAGGCGGTGCGCCCTTTCACGCGTGCCCCCGGCGCCGACTCGGCGGGACGGCTCATCGCGCTCTTCGGGTGCGGCGGCGATCGAGACCGCGGCAAGCGGCCGGAGATGGGCCGCATCGCCGAAACGCTGGCCGATGTTGTGATCGTCACCAGCGACAATCCCCGCACCGAAGACCCCGAGCGCATCCTCGACGACATCGAGGCCGGCATGACGCGCCGGGACCACGTGCGCATCGCCGACCGCCACGACGCCATCCGGCACGCGTTGCAGGTGGCGACGCCGCACGACGTGGTCGTGCTGGCGGGCAAGGGCCACGAAACGTACCAGATTCGTGGCTCCACCTCGTATCCCTTTGACGAGCAGGTGATCGTGCAGGAGCTTCTTGCGGCCATGGCCGCCGAGCGGTCCACGACCGCCCGTGTGGGGGGCGCATGAGTGCCTTCACCACCGCCGGAACGGCGTATACCGCCGTGCCTGCCGTGAGTCCGGCGCAGGCGCACCCCTACTGGACCTTCGAACGGGTGGCGCTCGCGCTGGGTACCGGGCCGTCCATGCCAAATCCCCTCGCCGGCATCGCCACCGACACACGGTCGCTCCAGCGCGGCGACCTGTTCGTGGCGCTGCGCGGCGAACGCTTCGACGCCCACGACTTTCTGGCGCAGGCGCGCGACGCCGGCGCGGCAGCGTTCGTGGTCAGTGATGCCGCGAGGGTGGCCGGACTCGGGGTGCCCACCTACGTGGTGCCCGATACCCTCGTGGCGCTGGGCCAGCTGGCCACCGCGTGGCGCAAGGCGTGGGGACGCAGCGTGATCGCAGTGGCGGGCTCGAACGGCAAGACCAGCACTAAGGAGCTGCTCAAGGCCGCGCTGGGGCGCACGTTCACCGTGCACGCCACGGCCGGCAATCTCAACAACCTCATCGGCGTGCCGCTGACGTTGCTGGCCATTCCCAGCGACGCCGAGATTGCGGTGGTCGAGCTGGGTACCAATGCACCCGGCGAGGTCGCCGCGTTGCGGGCCATCGCCGCACCCGACGTCGCCGTGCTCACCAGCATCGGTGAGGAGCATCTCGAAGGGCTCGGTGACCTGGCGGGCGTCCTGCGCGAGGAGACTGATGTCTTTCACGGGACCACGCTGGCCGTGGTCCCGTCGGCACACCCCGAGGTCGAGCCGCTGGCCCGACAGCGTGCGCAGGCGGTGATCAGCGCCGGGTTGACCGGCGCGGCGGTGGTGCCCGACGCATGGGGACTCGACGGGCAGGGGTGCCCCTGGCTCGAGGTGCAGGGCGCGCGGCTGTCGGTGCCGTTGCGCGGGGCGCACCAGGCCGCGAACGCTATGCTGGCCGTGGCTACTGCGCAGGCGTGCGGTGTGCCACTCGACGAGGCGGCCGCCGGGCTCGCAGCCATGACCGTGCCGGGCATGCGCGGCACCTGGGACGCCGTCGGGGACGCGGTGCTGCTCAACGATGCCTACAACGCCAACCCGCCGTCGATGCGCGCGGCGCTCGCCCTGCTTGGAGAGGTCGGCGCGGGCCGTCAGCGTGTGGCCATTCTGGGCACCATGCGCGAACTGGGGGCGCAGGCCGAGGCGCAGCATCGGGCGGTGGCGCAGGCGGCGCTGGCGTCGAAGGCCGATCTCATCGCCGGTGTGGGCGACTTCGCCGCCGCGTTCGCCGAGCTGGCACCGGGCGATGCGCGGATCGTAGCCGCCGCCGATCTCGAGGCGCTCTGGGGGGCGCTCGAACCGCGCCTCCAGCGCAATGCCGTCATCCTGCTCAAGGCCTCGCGTGGCATGCGCCTCGAGCGCCTCATTCCCCAGCTCACCACCTGGGCCACTGCCTAGTGCTCTACTCCCTGCTGCAACCGTTCGCGCGCGATGTCAGCGTGCTGAACCTTCTCAATTACATCACCTTCCGCGCCGCCGCCGCGTTCGTGTCGGCGCTGCTCGTGTGCTTCATGCTCGGCCCGGCCATCATCCGGCGGTTGCGCGCGATGGCCGTGCACCAGGTGGTGCGGGCCGGCACGCCCGATTCGCATGCGGGCAAGGGTACGACGCCCACGATGGGTGGCCTGATCATCCTGGCGGCGACGTTCCTGCCAGTGCTGCTCTGGTCGCGGCTGGACAATCGCTATGTGCTGCTGGCGGTGGTGGTCACGGCGTGGATGGGCGTCATCGGGTTTCTCGACGACTACCTCAAGCTCAAGCAGAAGCGCGAAGGGAAGAAGAACGAAGGGCTCGTGGAGCGCTACAAGCTGGCCGGGCAGGTGCTCTGCGGTCTCGGACTCGGCACTTATCTCCTGCTCGACCCCATCAGCACCCTGCCGGGCGCGAGTACCACACTGCCGTTCTTCAAGTACGTGCTCGTGGTGCCGGCGGTGGCGTGGGCGGCGTGGCTGTACATCCCGTGGGTCACGTTCATTCTCACCGGCGTGAGCAACGCGGTAAACCTCACCGACGGACTCGATGGCCTGTCGTCGGGGCTGGTGGCCATCGCGGTGCTGACGCTGGGGCTGTTCGCCTACCTGCTGGGGCGCGTCGATGCGAGCGACTACCTCCAGCTGTTCTATCTGCCCGGGGCCGGCGAACTCACCGTGTTCTGCGCGGCGGTAGTGGGCGCGTGCATCGGCTTTCTCTGGTACAACGCACACCCGGCCCAGGTGTTCATGGGCGATACCGGCTCGCTGGCGCTCGGGGGGGCGGTGGGTGCCATCGCCATCCTGCTCAAGAGCGAATTCCTGCTGCTCATCCTCGGTGCCGTGTTCGTCGCCGAAACGCTATCGGTCATCATTCAGCGTTCGGTGTTCAAGTACCGCCGGAAGCGCTACGGCCTGGAGTACGCGCAGCAGCATCGGGTCTTCCGGCGGGCGCCGCTGCACCACCACTTCGAGATGATGGGGTGGCCGGAGACGCAGGTCGTGGTGCGCTTCTGGATCCTCGGTGTGCTCTGCGCGATTCTCGCGCTCAGCACCCTCAAGTTGCGCTGACGGAGTACATGGCCATGGGGAGCGCACAGCTGCCGCAGGAGATCGCCTCGATGGTGGCCCGCCGGCTCGCCGAACGTCGCGGCGAGTTCGCCGTGATCGGCCTCGGACGCAGCGGACTCGCTGCCGCCCGCCTGTTGCGCAAGGCGGGGCTGCCGGTGTACGCATCGGATGCGTCGAGTGGCGAGTCCGTGCGGGCTGCCGCTGCGCAGCTGGAGCGGGAGGGGGCCAGTGTCGATATCGGCACGCACAACCTCGACCGCATCGCGCACGCCGAGGTCGTGGTGGTCAGCCCGGGGGTCCCCCCGTCGGCGCCGCCGCTCAAGGCCGCGGCGGCGGCCGGTGTGCCGGTGGTGAGCGAGGTGGAGATCGCCCTGCGCCTGGCCCCGGGGCTTCGCTACATCGCCGTCACCGGCACCAACGGCAAGACCACCACCACGGCGCTCATCGGACACCTGCTGCGCGCCCTGGGGCACGATGCACCCGATGTGGGCAACATCGGCACGCCGGTTTCCGAGCTGCCGCTGCGGGTGGAGCCGCCGGCGTGGGCGGCGATCGAGATGTCGTCGTTCCAGCTGCACGACACGCCCGGCATCATGCCCGACGTGGGGGTGCTGACCACACTGAGCCCCGATCATCTCGATCGCTACCCCGATGTGGCCACGTACTACGCCGACAAGAAACGCCTGTTCGCCAACGCGGCGCTCACGTCGCGCTGGGTGACCACAGCCGACAATGCCGACGTGCATGAACTGGTGCGTGGGGTGCCTGGCTACTGGCACCATTTCTCCACGCAGCGGCGCGATGTGGACGCCTGGTACGACCGCGACACAGGCATGCTCCACCTGCTCGGCAGCCCCCTGATGGCGCGGGTGGACATTGCGCTGGCCGGCGACCACAACGTGGCGAATGTGCTGGCGGCGCTGTTGGCGGTGATGCTCGCCGATCCGGAGCATCGCACGCTGGCGGCCCGCGAGACGCTGGCAGCGGCCGTGCGCACGTTTCACGCCCTGCCGCACCGGCTCGAGCCGGTGAGTGATCGACACGGCATCCTGTGGCTCAACGATTCGAAGGCCACCAACGTGGCGTCCACGCAGGTGGCGTTGGCCGGCATGACCCGGCCCACTGTGGTGCTGCTGGGAGGGCGCCACAAGGGCGAGCCGTACACCACGCTGGTGCCGGAACTGCTGCGCACCGCGCGGGCGGTGCTGGCCTTCGGCGAGGCCGGCGCGCTGATCACCACCGATCTCGAGGCACCGCTCCACGGGCGTGTCCCGGTCGAGCACATGGCTGAGGCGTCGTTCCGCACGGTCGTGGAGCGCGCCCGCGCATTGGCCCAGTCGGGTGATGTCATCCTGTTGTCGCCGGCCTGCTCGAGCTACGACCTGTTCAACAACTACGAGGAGCGGGGGCGCCTCTTCGCGCACCTCGCCGGGGAGCTGGCGTGACCGACGCCGCCACGCGTGATCGGTGGCGCATGACCGTCGAGGCTCGGGCGCTCGTGCTCGTCACGGCGGTGCTCGTGGCGCTGGGGCTCGCCGTGCTGTACAGCGCGAGCGCCCTGCAGGCGGTGTCCACGGGGAGCCCGGGCCACTATTTCGTACTGCGGCAGGCCATGGGCGTGGCGGTGGGCGTCGTGGCATTCGCGGTGCTGGCCAAACTCGACGCCGAACGGTGGCGCCGTTGGGCGTGGCCCATCATGGGACTCGGCCTGTTCCTGATGCTGGCGGTGTTCGTGCCGGGGCTGAATTCGTTCGGCAAGGATTACTACGGCTCGCGCCGCTACTTGTTCGGCGGCTCGCTGCAGCCATCGGAGTTCGCCAAGTTCGCATTGCTGGTGTGGGTGCCGATGCTGATCGTGAAGAAGGGCGCGGCCATTCGCAGCGTCGGCAAGGGGCTGCTTCCGTTCGCGGTGGTGATCGGCGCGCTCTGCATACTCGCCGTGTTCGAACCGGACAACTCGGTGGCCCTCACCTACGCACTGCTCACGACGGTCCTGCTGTTCGTGGGCGGCGTGCGCACGTCGCACGTGGTCATCGCAGGGACGGTCGCCGCGCTCGCGCTGGGGACCGTGGCGTACACCCAGCCGTACATCCAGAAGCGGCTGCGTGGCTTTCTCGCCGGCGAGCAATGCGTCGATGCGCCCAGGACGGCGACCGAATATCAGCAGTATCAGTCGTGCGTGGCCGTGGGCTCCGGTGGCCTTCTCGGTGTCGGCTTCAGCCAGGGCAACCAGCAGCGTGGCTGGCTGCCGCTCGCCTACAACGACTTCATCGGCTCCATCATCGGCGAAGAACTCGGCTTCGTTGGCCTGGCCAGCATCACGCTGGCGTTTGCCCTCTACGGCTGGCTGGGCTTCCGCATCGCCCGCCACGCCCGAAGTCCGTACTGCTCGCTGCTGGCCATCGGGCTCACCTTCACCACGGTGTTCACTGCCTTCGTGCACCTCGGGGTGGTCATCGGCCTGCTCCCAAACACCGGGCTGACGCTGCCCTTCGTGTCGTACGGCCGCTCGAACCTGCTGCTCACGCTGGCCATGACCGGCATCCTGGTCAACATCGGCAGTACGCGGGAACGTGTGTACGGCGTGGCGGCCACCGATCCGCTCGCCCCGTCGCTCGCATGACCGCGGTGCGGGTCCTGTTCGCCGGTGGCGGCACTGGCGGACACCTGTATCCGGGACTGGCCATCGCCCGCGCACTCGTGCGCCTGGCGCCGCAGGTGGCGCCGCACTTCATCGGCGCGCGTCGCGGCATCGAGAAGGAGGTGCTCCCCGGTGCCGGGTTCCCGTACACGCTGCTCGACCTGCATCCGCTCTACCGGCGGCAGCCGTGGCACAACTGGAAGACGCTGGTCGGCGGTGTGAGCGCGTGGCGTGCCCTCTCGGCGCTGACGGCGTTCCAGCGGCCGGCGGCGGTGGTGGGCACCGGCGGGTATGCGGCCGGCGTCGCGCTCGCCTGGGGGCGTGCGCACGGTGTGCCCACCATGCTGCACGAACCTGACAGCCACCCGGGTCTCACCACGCGCGCCTTTGCCGGTGGGGCCCGTGCCCTGTACCTCGGCTTTCCCGAAGCGGCCACGAGACTGTCCGCCGGCGTGCACACCGCAGTGCACGCGTTCGGCTGCCCCATCGAACCGCCGCCATCGCCGCGGCCATCCCCTGCCGAGGCTCGGGCGCAGTGGGGATTCGCGGCCGATGCGTTCGTGGTGCTCGTTGTGGGCGGCAGCCAGGGGGCGCGGGCGCTCAATGAGGCCACCGCGCAGTGGGTGGCGCAGGGGCTGCCCCCGGGCGTCACCGTGATCTGGGCCACCGGCCGGCATCAGGCGGCCGCCTATCTCGATCGCGAAGGCGACCGCGTCCGCGTGCGGCCGTACCTCGCGCCCATCGCCGAGGCCTACGCCGCCGCCGACGTAGCGGTGGCACGCGCTGGCGCCATGTCGATTGCCGAACTGTGCGCGTGGGGTGTGCCGTCGGTGCTCGTGCCGCTGCCCACGGCCGCTCAGGATCACCAGACGCACAATGCCCGCGCCACCGCCGCCGCCGGGGCCGCGCTGCACCTGCCGCAGGGAGAACTCACGGCCACCCGTCTCGACGAAATCGTGCGGGCGCTGCAGATCGACGTGCCGCGCCGCGAGGCGATGCGCACCGCCGCCCTCGCGCGGGCGCATCCGGATGCGGCCGCGCGCATCGCGCAGTCGCTGCTCGACGTGCTGGAAATCCGGTAGTCGCTCACTGGAGGTCGGTCACAATTCATTGTGCGCTGCGCATCATCCACACGGCGCCGTCCGCCTGTCAGTGACGCGACTCGCCATATTTCGCGCATGAGTGCCTCCCCCGACTCCGCCTCCCCGTCGCGCGACATCCTGCTCGACCGCACCGACCCACGTCCCGTACACTTCGTGGGCATTGCCGGCGCCGGCATGAGCGCGCTCGCGGAGCTGCTGGTACGTCGCGGCGTCGCGGTGCAGGGCACCGACGCCAATCCCGGCGGCGCCCCCGATCTCGTGCGCGCGGGCATCACCGTGTCGGCGCACGATCCGGCGCTCCTCGCGGGGGCGCGGGCGCTGGTGTATTCGTCGGCCATCCCCGCCTCGCACCCGGAGATGGTGGCCGCCCGGGCACGCGGCATTCCCATCGTGCGCCGCGCCGAAGCGCTGGCCGACGCGGTGAGTGGCGGCACACTGGTCGGCATTGCCGGCACGCACGGGAAGACCACCACCACCGTCATGACCACTGAGGCGCTCGCCGCCGCCGACATCGACCCCACCGGCGTCGTGGGCGGGCGCGTGGGACTGTGGGGCGGCAACCTCCGCCTCGGCGGCACCACCTACGTCGTGGAAGCCGACGAGTACGACCGCTCGTTCCTCGCCCTCCAGCCGGATGTGGCGGTGGTGCTCAACGTCGAGGCCGACCATCTCGACATCTATCGCGATCTCGACGACATCCTGCGTGCCTTCGAGATGTACGTTTCGCCGGCGCGCACCCTGATGCGCTGCGCCGATGACGCCGGCGCCATGGCGCTGCGCGTGGCCACCACGCGCGAGGTCATTTCCTACTCGGCCACCGTGCCCGGCGCCGCGCCGTCCGCGCACGCCGGAGAGGCCCGGCTCGTTGCCGACGCGCTGGTGCTCGATGCTGCCGGGGCGCGCTTCACAGTGCGTTTCGACGGCGAGTCGCTCGGCGATGTACACCTGGCCGTGCCTGGCGTGCACAACGTGCGCAACGCCCTCGCCGCCATCGGCGCGGGGCTCGCGCTGGGGTGCAGTGTGCCGGCCATGGCGCCGGGGCTGGCCGCGTTCCGCGGCGTCGAGCGCCGGTTTCAGCGGCTTGGCCGCGAGGGCGGCATCGACGTGGTCGACGACTACGCGCATCACCCCACCGAGGTGACGGCCACGCTCGCCGCAGCCCGCCATGCCTTTCCGGGGCGTCGCCTCGTGCTGGCCTTTCAGCCGCACCTCTATTCGCGCACACGCGATCTGCAGGCGGAGTTCGCCGAGGCGCTGGCAGCCACCGACGTGCTGCTGCTGTGCGACATCTACGGCGCGCGCGAGACGCCGGAGCCCGGCGTGACGTCGGCGCTGATCGCGGATCGACTGCCGCGGGAAGTGCTGCGCTGGCAGGGCCCGCGCAGCGAGGCCGCGGCGGCCATCGTGGCCGTGGCGCAGGACGGTGACGTGGTGCTCACCATGGGAGCCGGCGACATCACTCGGGTGGGACCCGACGTGCTGGCCCGTCTGCGCGCGACACCGTCGCACCACTGATGGCGGCAAGCGTGCTGGAACCATCGTACACGGTGGCCAACGGACCGGACGCGTCGCGTGAGTCGCGCTGGCGGCGCCTCGCGCGCCTCACGCTCATGGCGCTGGCCGTGGGCGCGGTGGTGGCGAGCCCGTGGTGGGGGCCGCGCCTGCTGTCGCAGTTCGAGTACTTCCACGTCCGCCGCGTGTCCATCGAGGGGGCCCGTTACACGCGCCCGTCCGAGCTGCTGGCGCTGCTGGACGTGGACACGCTGCAGTCGGTATGGCAGGATCTCGAGCCGTTGGCCGAACGCGCCGGCACGCACCCACTGGCGTCGAGCGTGGTGGTGGAGCGCAAGTTGCCGGGCACCTTGCTGGTCCGGCTCGTCGAGCGGGAGCCGGTGGCGCTCGTCCAGGTGGCTGGCCAGCCGCTGCAGCCCGTGGACGACGCCGGCCACCGGCTGCCCATCGATCCGGTGCGGGTGCCCCTCGACCTGCCGGTGGCCACCAGTGCCGACAGCGTGCTCATGCACCTGCTCGGGGGGCTTCGGCAGACCGCGCCCGGACTCTATGCCCGGGTCACCCAGGCGCATCGGGCCGGTGCCGACGAATTCGCGCTGGTGCTCGATTCCCTCGTGATACGCACATCGGCCGACGTGACCGTGACGCGCCTCAAGGACATATTACCGGTGGAAGCGGATCTCGCGCGGAATCGCCTGCGTGCCGTGGAACTCGATCTGCGCTTCCGTGACCAGGTGATCGCCCGACAGCCATGACATCCGAACCCATTGTCGCCGCCCTCGATATCGGTACCGCCTACACCACGGCCATCGTGGCGGCGGTGCACGGCGACCTGCCGCGCGCGCCGCGGCTCAAGGTCCTCGGGGTCGGCAGCAGCCGCACCATGGGGCTGCGCCGCGGCGTGGTGTCGGACATCGAGGAGGCCACCCGGTCCATCCGGGCGGCGGTCGAGGAGGCGTGCCGCGTGTCGGGCATGCAGCCGGAGAGCCTCTACGTGGGCATCGCCGGCGAGCACGTGCGGGCCATGTGCTCCACGGGGGTGGTGGCCATCAGCGGCAGCGAGATCACGCGCGCGGATGTCGACCGCGTCAACGAAGTCGCGCGGGCCATGGCCATTCCGCAGGATCGCGAGCTGCTGCACGCCATTCCGCAGGAATATCGGGTGGACAAGGCCGATGGCATCCGCGATCCCGTGGGCATGATCGGCACCCGGCTCGAGACCGAGATGTATCTCGTGACCATCGGCAGTGCGCCGGCCATGAACCTGCGCAAGGCCATCGAGCGCGCCGGTTACAAGACCCGAGAGCTCGTGCTCGAGCCGCTCGCCAGCGCCCTCGCCGTGCTCACCGAGGAAGAGAAGGAGCTGGGCGTGGTGCTTGTGGAGCTGGGGGCCGGTACCACCGACCTGGCCATCTTTCACGAGGGCAAGATCCGGCACCTCGGCACGATTCCCTACGGCGGCAACACCGTCACCAGCGATCTCGTGCAGGGGCTGGGCATCACCCAGCACGACGCCGAGCAGCTCAAGGAGGCCTACGGCTGCGCCTATGAACCCATGGTCGATCCCGATCAGGTCATCGCCATGCCGGCCACCGGGACGCACGCCGAACGCCACCTGTCGCGCGAGCTGATGACGCACATCATCCATCAGCGCATGGATGAAATCTTCGAGAAGGTGCAGCGCGAGGTGCGCACGGCCGGGTACGTGGGCCGCCTGAACGCCGGCCTTGTGCTGACCGGCGGCGGCGCGTCTCTTGAAGGGGTTACGGAGCTGGCCACCGACGTGTTCGGCCTTGGCGCGCGCGTGGGGGTGCCGGGTGAGAAGCTCGACGGGCTGGCCGAAGCCGTGGCCGCTCCGCAGTACGCGACGGTGACCGGGCTGGCGCTGTACGGCGCGCACCGCACGGCGCTGGGTGGCGTGATCGCGCGGCGCCCCTCGCTCAGCGGCGCCGGCGTGGACAAGCTGGCCACGCGCGTGAAGACGTGGCTGCAGGACTTCTTCTGAACGTCTTCTGAACGTCTTCTGAACGTCTTCTGAACGTCTTCTGACGCGCCGACTCGGTCTCGCTACGGCTCGCCCCACACCGCAGCGAGGCGCTGAGCCCGTCCGCAGTTGAACTTGTAGAACTTGTAGCGCCCCGGGTTCTTCTTGTAGTAATCCTGGTGGTACCCCTCGGCCACGTAGAAGCGGGTCGCAGCAATGATCGCGGCCGCGACTGGCTGCGGAAAGCGCTTCTCGCCGTCGAGGGTCGCTTTCGCCGCGGTGGCGACCGTTCGTTGCTGCTCGTTGCGCGGAAAGATCGCCGCGCGGTACTGGTCGCCCTTGTCGCAGAACTGCCCCCGCGCGTCCGTCGGGTCGATGTTCCGCCAGAACGCGCTCACCAGCTGCGCGTACGACACGCGCGCCGGATCGAAGAGTACTTCGATCGCTTCGTAATGCCCGGTGCGGCCACGCGTCACCTGTCGGTAGGTCGGGTTCGGCACCGTCCCGCCGATGTACCCCGAGCGCACCTCGAGCACGCCGTCGATCTGCTCGTAGGCCTCCTCCATGCACCAGAAACAGCCACCAGCAAAGATGGCGGTATCACGAGCTGCGGCCGGCTGGGCCCCGACGTCCATCGACCAGCACAGCGCGCTGCCCAGGAACAGCGCCAAGAAGCGACGAAACACGGTGGGTGGCGTGAGAGAGTGGTCGGGCATCTGGAAAGGGAGTAGGCATCGGCGTCGCCGGCGGTGCAGTATACGCGATGCTCCAGCGCACGCGCATCCTCACCTCTCCAGCCCCCGTCCACGGGAGTTTCTCGTGACCTTCACCGGCACCCTGCGCCGTGCACTGGGCCTGTTGGCCCTCGCCCCGCTCGCCGTCCACGCGCAGCAGCTCACCCTCGACACACGCGATCCCAACCAGAAGCAGGACCCGACCTTCGAGAAGAGCGTCCGGGAATGGCTGGCGAACCCCAGGCACTCGAGTCCCCTGGTCGATCACCTGCCGCTGGTACCGGGCATTCCCACGCCGCGCGAAGTGCTGGGCTACCACATCGGCGCGCCGCGTACGCTCACGTACTACGAGAACCAGCTCAAGTACTACCGCGCCCTGGCCACCGCCACGCCGCGCGTGCGCATCGAGACCATCGGCCGTTCCGACGAGGGGCGGGAGCTGGTGGTGGTGTGGATCTCGAGCGAGGCCAACATGCAGTCGCTCGAGCAAAACCGGAAAAACCTCGCCCGCATTGCCGATCCGCGCGGCATGTCCGAGGCGCAGGTGAAGGCGCTGCTGGCACAGACCAAGCCGCACTATCACCTCATGGGTGGCCTGCACAGCGGTGAGACGGGGCCGTCGGAAATGCTCATGGAGCTGGCCTACCGTCTCGCCACCGAAACGTCGCCGATCATCTCGCAGATTCGCGAGCAGGTGTACGTGTCCATCACGCCCGCCGCCGACGCCGACGGCCGCGATCGCAACGTCGACTGGTTCTTCCGCAACCAGGCACTCAACCAGGCCACCACCACGACGCAGGCGCCGAGCGCCGCCGCACCAAGCGACACCACACAGCGCCCTGCCGCACCGGCCGCCGCCCGTGCGCCGGTGGCCGGCGGCGCCGTGCCCTACTGGGGCAAGTACGTGTATCACGACAACAATCGTGACATCAACATCAAGCTGGTGCAGATGCGCGCGATCGTGGATTGGTACTTCACGGCGTTTCCGACCATCATGCATGACCTGCACGAGGCGCAGCCGCTGCTCTACACCTACACGGGCGGTCCGCCGCAGAACCCCAATCTCGATCCGCTGCTGTTCGCCGAGCTGCCGTGGTTCGGCAACTGGGAAATGGCGCAGATGACCAAGTGGGGCATGCCGGGGGTGTACACGCACGCCTTCATGGACGGCTGGTCGCCGGGCTACCTCGGCTCGGTGGCGTACAACCACAATGGCCTCATGAAGATGTACGAGACGCAGTCGGGGCGTGACCTCGACAGCACGGCGATGGCCAACGCGCTGCGCGGTAGCGCACCAACGACCGGCGCCGCCGGGGGATTCGGGGGCGGCCGCGGTGGCGCCGTTCCCACGGGACGCGGTGGCGCCCAGGACCGCGAGTGGTATCGCGGCAATCCGATCGGGTTCAACGACATCGCCACGTTCACCCGGCGCTCCAACACCAACTACATGCAGACCGGCGTGCTCTCGGCGCTGCAACTGGCGAGCATGTTCCCGCAGGTCGTGCTCGAGAACTTCTGGATCAAGACGCGCAACAGCATCGAACACGGGCGCACCACGGCGCCGTACGGCTTCGTCATTCCGCTGCAGCGCGACATGACGCGGGTGGCGGAGTTCGTGAACCTGCTGCGCGTGCAGCGCATCGAGGTGGGGCAGGCCACGGCGCCGGTGAAGGCGGGCGCGGTCACCTATCCGGCGGGTTCGTACGTCATCAAGCGTGACCAGCCGTATGGTCGCCTGGCCAAGAATCTCATCGAACGCCAGCAGTATCCTGACGCCCGCCTCAACACGTACGATGACAGTGGCTGGAGCATGGGGCTCGCCATGGGGCTCGACGTGGTCGAGGTGGCCGATTCCAGCATTCTTGCGGCGCCGGTGACGCCGGTGGACAAGGTGGTGCCGAAGGGGCGGATCGCCGGTACGACCGGCAAGGCGATCGCGGTGGCCCACCTGGGCTCTAACCACATGGTCACGTTCCGCTACCTGCTGCGCACTGTGCCCATGCAGGTGGCCGAGCAGCGCTTCGCGGCGGGAGACACCACGTATCCCGCGGGCTCGTTCCTCATCGACGGCAAGTACGCGGGCGCGGTACGGAAGCTCGTCGACTCGCTGGGACTCACGGCGGCAATGCTGCCGGCCATGCCGCGTGTGGCGATGCACAACGCCGACGTGCCGCGCGTGGCCATCTACTCGCAGTGGAGCGGTACGCAGAACCTCGGCTGGTATCGGCTGACGTTCGACGAGTTCCGCATTCCGTTCGACCTGATCTACAAGGAGCGCGTCGTGCAGGGCAACCTGAAGCGCGACTACGATGTGATCCTCATCGCCGAGCAGAACCTGTCGCGGGTGACGGTCATGCAGGCGAAGGCGGCGCGCCCGGTCCCGTACCGCAAGGATCCGGCGTTCAAGTTCCTCGGCATGTACGGTGAGACCGACGACATGACGGGCGGCTTCGGGCAGCCGGGTGTGGATGCATTCGCCGCGTTCCTGGAGCAGGGGGGCACCCTGATCGCGATCGGCGAGAGCGCGCGGCTGCCGATCGAGTTCGGGTGGGCGCGTACCGTGGACAAGACGCCGGTACCCGGGCTCACGGCGCAGCGGCCGCTGGTGGAGGCGACCATCAGCCGACCCGCACACCCGGTGTTCTACGGCTTCGGCGCGACCACGATTCCGGTGAAGTACGTGGGCGGCACGCCGTTCAAGGTGGGGATCGCTGACGAGGGGAACGTGCTGGCCCGGTATGTCGGCGGTGACAAGGCGGTGCTGTCCGGGCTGATGACCGGGGCGGATTCACTCAGGTCGCGGCCGTTCGCGGTGGACATCCCGAACGCGTACAAGGGCAAGGGGCGGGTGATCCTGTTCGCGAACAACCCGATTTACCGATGGCAGAACCATGGGGAGTTCAGCATGGTCTTCAACAGCCTCCTCAACTGGAACGATGCCGGGGCGGCGCAGGACGCTCCGGCGACGACCGCCGCGCCGGCGTCGTCGGCACTGCGGCGGGACTGAGGGGCGGCTGGGGATCGTCGTGTTTTGTGATCCCCGTGAAGGCCTGCCTTCACGTCGGTGCGCGGGTTCCATGGGGAATGTCACACGCGGTCTGCGGCAGCAGAAATGTGGAAAAGCCGCAGCGTGCGGCGGGGCGGAAAGCGGGCAGTCGAGTTCGGCCAACTCGTGAAAAATCCATGGGTTGCGCGAATTCGTCGCAGGTGTATTCTAGGGGGGATTCCGCCGCCGCTTTTGCTTCGTCCACATTTGCACATCGGTCGCCGAGCGCGGACCGCCGACGCCGGCGGTGCTCGCGGCACGGCGACCGCCAGTGATCCCCTCGTGAGGGGGCGCTGCGTCTTTCACCCCGTGCCCGCCCAGCCCGTATGGAGCTTCCCCGGATGACCTTCGAGTTCGAAGAGAACGCCTCCCAGAACGCCCGCATGAAGGTCGTGGGTGTGGGCGGCGGCGGCGGCAATGCCGTGAACCGCATGATCGAGGAGCACCTCGAGGGTGTGGAGTTCATCTCGGTGAACACCGACGCGCAGGCCCTCATGAACTCCAAGGCCGACGTCAAGATCCAGATCGGCAAGAAGCTCACGCGCGGGCTCGGCGCGGGCGCTCGTCCCGACATCGGGCGTCAGGCCGTCGAGGAGAACCGCGAGGACACCAAGCGCGTGCTCGGCAACGCCGATCTGGTGTTCGTGACCTGCGGCATGGGAGGTGGCACCGGTACCGGCGCGGCACCGGTCATCTGCCAGCTGGCCCGTGAGGCCGGCGCGCTCACTGTCGGCATCGTCACCCGCCCGTTCCTCTTCGAGGGCCGCAAGCGCATGCGGCAGGCGGAAGAAGGCATCGCCGAAATGCGCAAGCACGTCGACACGATGATCATCGTGCCCAACGAGCGGCTGCTGGCGGTGGTGGGCAAGGGCATTCCCTTCCACGACGCCCTCAAAAAGGCCGACGAAGTGCTGCTGCATGCCACGCAGGGCATCTCGGTGCTGATCAGCGAGACCGGCCTGGTGAACGTCGACTTTGCAGACGTCCGCACGGTCATGCAGAATGGTGGATCGGCGCTCATGGGCACCGGCATCGGGCGCGGCGAGAACCGGGCCATGGAAGCGGCCCAACAGGCCATCGCCTCGCCGCTGCTCGACAACGTGTCCATCTCCGGTGCCACCGGCGTGCTGGTCAACATCACCGGTGGCGAAGACCTCACCCTCGGCGAAGTGCACCAGATCAACGACATCGTGCACGATGCCGTGGGCGATGACGCCGAGATCATCTTCGGCGCGGTCCATGAGCCCGCCATGATGGGCGAGATCCGGGTCACGGTCATCGCCACCGGCTTCGACCGGTATGTGCAGAACGCCCCCTCGGCGGCCCCGTTGGTCGGGCAGGGTGGCTATGCCCCTTCCGCCCGGCCCATGGCCGGCGCATTTTCCGAGGGTTCGGCCGCACCCAAGGCCCCGTCGGTCCTGCCGTTCCCCACCCGGGAGCGGCCGGCGGCGAGACCTGCGACCCCGCCTGCTCGTCCTGTCTGGGAAGGCGCGGCCCCGCGCCCGCCTCGTGTACCGCCCGCGTCCCCGTCG
>JBEILM010000002.1:0-97974 GCA_040379205.1 Gemmatimonas sp. | reverse complement strand
TCCTACTCGTCGCTCCGGAAAGGAGGTGATCCAGCCGCAGGTTCCCCTACGGCTACCTTGTTACGACTTCGCCCCAGTCACTGCGCTCGCCTTAGGCGGCTTGGCCCCTTGCGGGTTCCGGCACCGACTTCGGGCGCTCACAGCTTCCATGGCGTGACGGGCGGTGTGTACAAGGCCCGGGAACGTATTCACCGTGGCGTCGCTGATCCACGATTACTAGCGATTCCAGCTTCATGCCGTCGAGTTGCAGACGACAATCCGAACTGAGGCCAGCTTTGGGGATTGGCTCAACGTTGCCGTTTCGCAGCCCTCTGTACTGGCCATTGTAGCACGTGTGTAGCCCCAGACGTAAGGACCATGATGACTTGACGTCGTCCCCACCTTCCTCCGGTTTGGCACCGGCAGTCCCCCTAGAGTCCCCGGCTTGACCCGCTGGTAACTAAGGGCAAGGGTTGCGCTCGTTGCGGGACTTAACCCAACATCTCACGACACGAGCTGACGACAGCCATGCAGCACCTGTGAATGCGCTCCGAAGAGGGGCCCCTGTTTCCAGAGGCTTTCCCATCCATGTCAAGTCTGGGTAAGGTTCTTCGCGTTGCGTCGAATTAAACCACATGCTCCACCGCTTGTGCGGGCCCCCGTCAATTCCTTTGAGTTTCAGCCTTGCGGCCGTACTCCCCAGGCGGGGGACTTAATGCGTTAGCGCCGGCACTCGGGGGGTCGTTCCCCCAAGCACCTAGTCCCCATCGTTTACGGCGTGGACTACCAGGGTATCTAATCCTGTTTGCTCCCCACGCTGTCGCGCCTCAGCGTCAGCTACTGCCCAGCAGGCCGCCTTCGCCACCGGTGTTCTTCCGGATCTCTACGCATTCCACCGCTACACCCGGAATTCCACCTGCCTCTACAGTGCTCCAGTCCACCAGTTCGCATGGCCGACTCAGGGTTGAGCCCCGAGCTTTCACCACACGCTTAGCAGACCGCCTACGCGCCCTTTACGCCCAGTGATTCCGGACAACGCTCGCACCCTCCGTATTACCGCGGCTGCTGGCACGGAGTTAGCCGGTGCTTCCTCACTCGGTACCGTCAGAGCCCTCGAAAAGGCTTGTTCGTCCCGAGCAACAGGGGTTTACACACCGAAATGCTTCATCCCCCACGCGGCGTCGCTGCGTCAGCCTTGCGGCCATTGCGCAATATTCCCCACTGCTGCCTCCCGTAGGAGTCTGGGCCGTATCTCAGTCCCAATGTGGCTGGCCATCCTCTCAGACCAGCTACCCGTCATTGCCTTGGTAGGCCGTTACCCCACCAACTAGCTGATAGGCCGCGAGCTCCTCGTCCACCCCCGGAGGTTTCCTCCCTCACCGATGCCAGTAAGGGAACGTATGCGGTATTACCCGGCCGTTGGGCCGGCTATCCCCCAGTGGACGGCAGATTGCTCACGTGTTACGCACCCGTTCGCCGGTTACCCTTGCGGGCCCCCGTGACTTGCATGTGTTAAGCACGCCGCCAGCGTTCGTCCTGAGCCAGGATCAAACTCTCCAATGAGTTCCCTCTTGGAGCCTTGATAGGCTCTTCCACGAGAGCCCCCGAAGAGGCTCCTATCGCGGAATCACAGAAATTCAGGTTGATCTCTCGTCGCAGCCCTGATCAGCCGCGAGTCATAGAGACCGCCCCGCACATCCTTCGATCTCACCCTCAATTGTCAAACAGCGTCCTACCGATGTCCGCGTAACTGCAAGCAGCCACGCAACTTCTAACTTTTTCGTCAGCCACCGTTTCGGCGGCAGATCGTATTTATAACCTGCTGATTTCTCAGCGTCAAGCGGGTCGAGCTCGCTTTTTTTCGATCTTTTTTCCGGATCGAAACCGGCTCGATACGAACCGGGCGCGTGCCCTCCGCGCGCATTCGCCACCCCTCGGCGAACGACGGCCTGCCACCAGGCCCCCAGCCAGCGCATTTCCTCCAGGCGCAGCAGTGAATCGCTGCAGCCGCGGCGCGTTCGGCGGGTCGGGGATGTAAACACCGCGGCGCCCCGAAGTCAACTGCCCTCGTGCACTTCACACGGCGTGCTGTCGAAAACGTAACCCCCTAAGCCAGGCCAAGCCCGTCAGCCATCCCATCGACCGCCACGCCCGACACACGCGCCCTTCCGCCCCGCAACGCCCGCCGGCCAGCGCCCCGCGTACCACCGGACGCCCCGCCACGAAATAGGGGAACCTTGCCTTTGCTTTAGGCCCTCCTAAACTGTAGTGCATGGTTCAACGACAAATCTTCGCCGCCCTGATGGGCCTCATCCTCGCCGCCAGCCCGGCGGCCCAGGCGCAGACGACCCCACCGGACTCCGCCCGCGGCCCCGACTCCACGGCGCGCGCCCTGCCCGCCATGCAGGTCACCGCCACCGCCGTCGCGACCGACGCCCGACGCATCGCGCAGCCCACCGCACTCCTCGACGGCGCCGCCCTCCGGCGCAATCAGGGCGCGTCCCTCGGCGAAACCCTCGAGCAGATCCCGGGCGTCCGCTCCCTCTCCATGACCACCGGCATCGGCAAGCCGGTCATTCGCGGCCTCACCAATAACCGCGTCATCACGCTCGCCAACGGGCAGCGCACCGAAACGCAGCAGTGGGGACATGACCATTCTCCCAACGTCGAAAGTGCCGACGCCGAGCGGCTCGAGATCGTGAAAGGCCCCGCCTCCGTGCTCTACGGCTCCGATGCCCTCGGCGGGGTCGTGAACGTCGTTCGGCGTCCCCTGCCCTCAGCCGACGGACCGACCCCCTTCGTGCGCGGACGCCTGGCGCTCGCCTACAACTCCGCCAACCTCTCGCCGTCGGCCACCCTCGTCGCCGAGGGCGCCCGCGGGACGCTCGGATGGAGGATGTCCGGCACCGGCCGGCGCGCCGACGATCTGCGAACGCCGTCGGGGCCGCTGGCCAACTCGGGAAACCTGACCGGCTACCTCGAAGGTGCCGCCGGCTGGCGAGGTGAGCTGCAGGACGTCGCCGTCACCGCCTCCACGCGCGATGAAACCATCCGTATCGCCGATGACCCGATCGCGGAGCCCGGCTACACCGGACGGCAGCGCATCCGCACGCACCGGACGACCGTCGATGCCAACCTGTACCGCGGCGGACACCGGCTCCAGTTGCAGGGTGGCTGGGAGGACAATGAGCGAGCCGAATTCGAGGATGCCACCACCGCCGACGTCACGCTCGGCCTCCACTCGCGCACCGCCACCGGCTTTGCGCACTGGCACCACCGTCCCTGGCTCGGCATCACCGGCGTGATCGGTACGGCGGTGCAACACACCGACTTCCGCACGTTCGGCAACGAAACCCTCATCCCCGACAACACCACCACGGCACTCGGACTGTACGCGCTCGAGCAGCGCACGCTCGGCGACTGGTCGCTCTCCACTGGCGCCCGGTTCGATGCGCGCACGCTGTCCACGCCGGGCAACGAGGTCCTCGGCCTGACGGCCACCAGCCGCCGCTTCGACGCCCTGACGGGCACCTTTGGTGCCGTGTACCGGGCCACCGCTCCCGTGTCCGTGGCGTTCAATGTGGCCCGCGGGTTCCGGGCGCCCAGTGCGAGCGACCTGTTCGCGAACGGCTTTCACGAGGGCACCCGGGCCTTCGAGATCGGGCGCCCGGATCTGCGGGTGGAGACCAGCCTCAACACCGATCTCGGACTCCGGATCAACACGACCCGCCTCCGGGGCGAACTCACGGGGTATGTGAACCGCATCCGTGATTACATCTACCTCGCCCCCGTCGGCCTGCCCGGGCGGGCACTGGACTCGCTGCAGGTGCAGCAGGGGAACGCACGGCTCGTGGGCGCCGAACTGGCGGTGACGGTCCCGCTGCGCCACGGTGTGTCGCTCGGCAACACCACCGACGCCGTGCACGCCCAGAACACGAGCAATGGGACGGCGTTGCCGTTCGTGCCGCCGCTTCGCACGGCCACCACGCTGCGCTGGGAACAGCCTGGCCCCGGCCGCTCCCTCTCGCTGACGAGCGAATGGAATGCGCGCCAGACGCGCATCTTCCGCGACGACTTTGCGCCACCGGCCTGGCATGCGCTGCACGCCTCTGCGGGAACCAGCCGGCTGACCGCGCGCGGCCTGGTGCACATCGACGTGAGCGTGCGCAACCTGCTGAACGCACGCTACCGGGACTTCATGTCGCGCTACAAGGAGTTCGCCGACGCCGCCGGGCGTACACTCGTCGTCCGCATCAGCGCCGACCTGTGACGGGCCGTAGTTTGTCGACATGCTTCGCATTCCTCGCCTCCGCGCGGCCGTTGGAGCCGCCCCCCTGCTCGCCCTGCTGGCCCTCCCGGCGGCCGCGCAACCGGCCCCGGCCTGGGCACCGACGCTGGATTCCCTCGCCCGGGACGCGCTCGTCCGGAGCAAGGCGCCCGGACTGACGCTGGCAGTCGTAGCCGACAACCGGATGGTGTACGCACAGGGCTATGGCATCGCCAATGTCGAGACTCGGCAACAGATGTTGGCCGACATGCTGCTCCGGGTCGGGTCGGTCACCAAGGTGTTCACCGGCACCATGCTGGCCGAGTTGGCGGAGTCGCGCGGGTTTGCGCTGGACGCGCCGATCGGCACCGTGGTGCCGTCACTTGCCGGCAAGCAGGTGGGCCTGGTGACGACGCATCAGCTGATGACGCACTCGGCCGGCTGGATCGACAACGCCGTGGCCTATGGCCGCATGGGCGAAGGCGCGCTGGGCGAGGTGATGCGCGAGGTCACCGATACGCTCTTCTTCACGGGAGCGGGGCGGACGTTCTCCTACTCCAACCCCGGCGTGTCGATGGCCGGGTACGTGGGCGAAGTGGCCGGCCGGCAGCGCTTCGCCACACTGGTGGAGACACTGGTGCTGCGCCCCACCGGCATGCGGCTCAGCACCTTCAAGCCACTCGAGGCCCTCACCTGGCCGCTCGCACACGGACATCAGGCGGGCGCGGACACCGTCATGCGCCTGGTGCGCCCCATGACGGAGAACACGGCGCAGTGGGCGGCGGGTTTTCTCTTTGCCTCGGCCCCGGAGCTGGCCCGCTTTGCCGTGGCTCTGATGAACGGGGGCCTGATCGACGGGCGGCAGGCATTCTCTCGCGGCGCCACGCGCCGTGTGACCACGGGGTACGTGGCGCACCCTGGCGGCTCCGGCCTCGACTCGGCGATGTACGGCTACGGGCTCGTGGTGGGCCGCCTTGGTGGCGAGCGTGTCTGGACCCATGGCGGCGCCATCAGCGGGTACAACGCCAGCATCCTGATGCTCCCCGACCGCAAGGCCGCCGTGGTGGTGCTGGTGAACGGCCCGGGCAGCGCCATCGCCACGATCGAACGGGAAGCGCTGCGCCTGGCGGTCGGGTTTGCCCCGGAGCGGCCCGCCCCACCGACGCCACGGGCGCTGACGCCAGCCGAACGCACCGCGCTGGCAGGCCGCTACGCCATGGGCCGCACGGCGGTGGAGCTGCGCGACGAGGGCGGCCAACTGCTGTTGCTGCAGGGCACGACGCGCGCGCCCATTCAGGCGACGGGGAGCACCCAGCTGGTCGCGACGCTCCCCAACGGATCACCCCAACGCCTGCACTATCGATTGGCCGACGGCAGCGCGGAGTATCTCTACCTCGGTTCGCGCGCCCTCGCGCGCCAGCCAGCCCCCTGACCCGTGAGGTGCGCCGGCCTCAGGCCGGATGCATGTACGCCACGAACAGGTCGATCATCTCCGGCGGAATGCGCGTGATGCGGCCGGTGTCACGGGCGATGAGGGTCCAGAGCGACCGGCCACGCGCGAGCACGTGATCGTCGGCGATGCGCACGATCTCGGTATGCCGCTCGAAGCGCCGGGAATCCACGGCTCCGATCCATGTGCGGGCCACGATGTCATCGCCCAGCACCGCCTCCCGGCGGTAGTCGATCTCGTGCCGGGTGGCCACCCAGCCGTAGACCTGCTTCATGTCGTCGGGCGCACTCACGTTCCAGTGCGCCAGCGCCACGTCGAAGATCCAGCGCAGGTAGACCACGTTGTTCACGTGTTCGTTGTCGTCGATGTCCGTGGGCAGCACCGTGATCGGGATCTCGAAGACCTGCAGCCCGTGCTTCGCGAACGACATCAGCGCCCTCCCGGCAGCGTACGCCGTACGGGGCGACCGCGGTGGCTGCCCATAGCGGCGGTCGATGCCGCGCTGAGGCATGCGAACGATATCCAGGAACGGCGAGCCCCTGGTGCAGGGCGGAAATCGGTGCAGAAGAACACGTGGGAGGGGTTGAGGTCCGTGGAACCGGGGCGGAATTTAGCAGGATGCGATTCCCCTCGGGCCACGCCCTGCGTGAACAGCCGGCGCATGCGGTCACCTTCTTCGGCATGTCGGGCGTGGGCAAGACCACGCTCGCCGGCCTCTTGCAGGCGCACGATTGGTTCCAGTACTCGGTCGACTACCGGATCGGTACGCGGTACATGGGTGAGCACATCGTGGACAACTTCAAGCGCGAAGCGATGAAGGTCCCCTTCCTGCGCCAGCTGTTGCGTTCGGACTCGATCTACATCCGCTCGAACATCTCGTTCGAGAACCTCAGTCCGTTGTCCACGTACCTTGGCAAACCGGGCAGCGAGGCGTTGGGCGGCATTCCCTTCGCGGAGTACCGGCGGCGGCAGGCGCAGCACCGGCAGGCCGAGATTCGGGCCCTGCTTGACGTTCCCGAATTCATCGAGCGGGCCAAGGACATCTACGACTACCAGCACTTCGTCTGCGACTCCGGCGGCAGCCTGTGTGAAGTGGTCGACGTGGACGATCCGGAGGATCCGGTGCTGCAGTGCCTCGCGCAGCATACGATGCTGGTGTACATCCGGGGCACTGCAGAGCACACCCGCATGCTGGTGGAGCGGTTCCGCAGACACCCCAAGCCGATGTACTACAACCCCGCGTTCCTCGACGCCAAGTGGGCCGAGTACAAGGCGGCGCGGGGTGGCCTCGACGACGCCGACGTCGCTCCGGACGACTTCGCCGTCTGGGGCTTCGAGCAACTGCTGGCCCATCGCACGCCCCTCTACGAGGCCATCGCCGACCGATATGGTTACGTGATCGAGATGGAAGATGTCCCGGGCGTTCGCAGCGAACGCGACCTGCTCGAGCTGCTGGCGCGAACGATCGATGGTGCCCGTGCAGGATAACCCCGTGCAGGGTACCCCCGTGCAGGATAACCCCGTGCGGGGCGCGCTGGCGGCGCCTCTCGCCATGGCATCGCAGGCGCCCCGCCCGTCGCGCCTGCGCTCGATCATCGGCGGATCAATCGGCAACCTGGTGGAGTGGTACGACTGGTACGCCTACTCCGCGTTTGCCCTGTACTTCGCCAAGAGCTTCTTCCCGCCGGCCAGTCAGACGGCGCAACTGCTGAACACGGCCGCCGTGTTTGCGGTGGGATTCTTCATGCGCCCCCTTGGCGGGTGGATCATGGGGCGTTATGCCGACCAGTACGGACGCAAGGCGGCGTTGACGCTGAGCGTGATGCTGATGTGCGGCGGTTCGCTGCTGATTGCGATCACGCCGAGCTACGCCACGATCGGCCTCCTGGCACCGACGCTGCTGCTGTTGGCCCGCCTGTTGCAGGGGCTGAGCGTCGGGGGCGAGTACGGGGCGAGCGCCACGTACCTGAGCGAGATGGCCGGGCAACGTCACCGGGGCTTCTGGTCGAGCTTTCAGTACGTCACGCTCATCGGAGGGCAGCTCATTGCGTTGAGTGTGCTGCTCATCCTGCAGCGCCTGCTGACGAAACCTGAGCTGGAGACGTGGGGGTGGCGGGTCCCGTTCGTGATCGGGGCGTTGTGCGCCGTCGTCGCGATCGGGTTGCGACGAACCATGGAGGAAACGGGCGAATTCCAGCGTGACCAGTCCACGCGCCCGCGAACGAGCGCCGCGGCGACGGTTCGCGGGCTCATGCAGCATCCACGCGCCGTCCTCACCGTGGTGGGGCTGACCGCCGGCGGCACAGTGGCGTTCTATACCTTTACGACGTACGCCCAGAAATTTCTGGTCAACACGGTGGGATTCACGGCCCCGCAGGCCACGTACATCAATGCCGTGACGCTGCTGGTGTACATCGCCCTGCAGCCGCTGGTGGGCGCCCTGTCGGATCGGATCGGGCGTCGACCAGTGCTGACCGCGTTCGGCGTGCTCGGGTCTCTCGGGACGGTGCCCCTGTTCACCGCCCTCGAGCAGACGCGCAGCGTCGCCGGGGCCATCTGGCTGCTGCTGGCTGCGCTGACGGCGGTGACCGGCTACACGGCCATCAACGCGGTGGTGAAGGCCGAGCTGTTTCCCACCGGCATCCGGGCGCTTGGGGTGGGGCTGCCCTATGCGGTCACCGTGGCGCTATTCGGCGGCACGGCGGAATACATCGCGCTCTACTTCAAGAACATCGGCCACGAGCGGTGGTTCTACTGGTACGTGACTGCCTGTATCGTGGGATCGCTGCTTGTGTACGTGACGATGCGGGAGAGTTCCCGCTTGGGGCACATGCAGGACTGATCGGGGGCGTGGGGGCGCAAGCTTGGCGGCGCGAGGTCACACGCGCTTGGTCACGGGCGCCACACCACGGTGCCACTCGCGTTGCCCACGCGGTCGATGGCGTTGACCACCACGCCTTCGAGACCGGCGCTCGCCACGTCGACGGTGCGCTGGGTGACCGGTAGCAGGCGCTGGCGCCACGTCCCCCCGGCCCGCCAGCGTACAAGCCACCACCAGCTGTCGGCCGAAGTCGTGGCGAGCGTCACCTGGGCGACGCTCGCACCGGGTGCCACCGTGATCGCAGGATCGGTCGGCGGGGTGTCGTCGAGCCAGGTCGTGGCCGGCGGAATGGCGCCAGCCGAATACAGGCCGCTGGCGAGGGTCGTGGCGAAGCCGCCCCGGTTGGTCCGGACGCTGCTGCCGTTGTAGAAAATGGTGCCGGTGGCCCCGCCCGTTGTCTGCGCCTGGTCGCGCGCCAGGGCGATCTGCGCCGGGATCTCGGTGGCGCTGTAGGGCGAACTGCTGCCGTCGGCGATGCGGTACGACGCCAGTCCCGGCCACAGGTGCCGTCGCTGCGTATTCTGCTGCGCCCACCAGCCAAGCAGCGCGGGAAAGCTCTGCCCGGTGGAGGCGATCGACCAGTACAACTGCGGGGCGAAGTAGTCCACCCAGCCGCGCTGCAGCCAGAGGCGGGAGTCGGCATAGATGGACGCATAGGCGTCGAGTCCGGTGATGCCGGCGGGATTGCCGGGTCGCCAGATGCCAAAGGGGCTGATGCCGACACGCACGGTAGCCCGCGCGTCATGCGCTTCGCGATAGAGTCGTTCGACAAAGCGATTCACGTTGTCACGGCGCCAGTCGGCGCGGGACAGCGTCCCACCGCCGGCCGTGTAACGCGCGTAGACTGCGCTGTCGGGAAAATCGCCCTGGCAGGCCGTGCCCGGATACGGATAGAAGAAGTCGTCGATGTGCACGGCGTCGACGTCGTACCGCGCAATCACGTCGCGCACGACGGCAATGGCCTGATCGTGCACCGCGTTCTCGCCAGGATCGAACCACAGCTGCCCGCAGTGCCGACGCACCAGATCGGGGCGCCGCATGGCGAAGTGCTGCGGGGCCAACCGCAGGGTGTCGCTGAGGTTGCCGGCCCGGAACGGATTGAACCAGGCGTGCACTTCGAGACCACGCAGCCGCGCCTGCGCCACGGCAAAGGCGAGGGGATCGTAGCCGGGACTCGTGCCCTGTGTCCCGGTGAACGAGCGCGACCACGGCTCGAGGGAAGACGGGTACAGCGCGTCGCCGGCCGCACGCACCTGGAGAACGACGGCATTGAGCCCGGTCTGTTGGGCCGCCTGGAGCAGCAGCCCCATCTCTCCCTGCTGTTCGGCAGCGGTCAAGCCCGTACGCGAAGGCCAGTCGATGTTGGCGACGGTGGCGATCCACATGCCGCGGAACTCGCGCGCGATGGCGGGCACGGTGAACGCGACTGGCGTCGGCGGCGGGGGTGGCGGCGGCGGCGGGGTGACCGGTCCTGGCTCGACGGGGGTACCGCTCGAACAGGCGGCGATCAGGCCCCAGCCGGCAAGAGCGCCGGCGCGCTGGATCGTCTGGCGCCACGAGCGGGGCACAGCAGGCATCGGGAGTGACATGTCGGCAATGTACTGGGGCGGGCATGCCCTTGCCGGTCTGCGGCGGGCGCAGCAACGTCGCGGCATGTCCACTTCGCTGCAAATCGGCATCGACCTCGGCGGAACGAAGATGGAAGCCGTGGCTCTCGACCAATCCGGCACCATCCTGGCCCGCCAACGTGTGCCTACTCCGCGTCGGTACGACGACACCGTCGCTACGATCGCCAGCCTCGTGCACGGGCTCGAACATGGCCTTGGCCGCACCGGGACGGTGGGGGTGGGCATTCCGGGCACCATCGTGAGAGAGACGGGGCTGGTGAAAAACGCCAACTCCGTATGGCTCATTGGGCGGCCGCTCGCGGCCGACCTCGAGGCCGCACTCGCGCGACCGGTGCGCATCGAGAACGATGCCAACTGCTTTGCCCTGTCGGAAGCGACCGACGGCGCCGCCGCCGGGGCGCCCGTGGTGTTCGGCGTGATCATGGGCACGGGGGTGGGCGGCGGAATCGTGATCGACGGGCAGTGCCTGACGGGCCGTAACCAGATCGCCGGCGAGTGGGGGCACAATCCCCTGCCCTGGCCACAGCACGGCGAGGTGCACGGCCCGCCATGTTACTGCGGCAAGTCGGGGTGCATCGAGACGTGGATCGCCGGCCCCGGCGTCGTGGCGGATCACACACGAGTGACCGGGGCAGTACTTTCGGCGGAGGCCATCATGAGCGCGGCGGCCCTCGGGGAGCCTGCGGCGGTGGCGACCCGCACCCGGCTCGTGCAACGCGCAGCGCGCAGCCTCGCCACGGTGGTCAACCTGCTCGACCCGGATGTCATTGTGCTGGGCGGTGGCCTGTCCAACACCAACGGGCTGGCGGCCGATCTCGAGCGCGAGGTCGCGCCATGGGTGTTTTCCGACACCGTGCGCACGCGGATCGTGCGAAACCGGCACGGTGATGCCAGTGGTGTGCGCGGCGCCGCGTGGTTGTGGCCCACGACCTGATCGCCAGTGCGGCGATTGCCCTCGGCGTCGTGCTGTCCGCGCTGGCCGTACGATGGGCGACGCAACGGTGGGCTGCCCGGGCCGGTCGGCGTACCCTGCTGCGGCTGCGCACCCGGGTCGATCGCTTCAAGCTCACCCGCAAGCATTACGTCATCTCTCAGGTGCTGGCCGATCCCGCCGTGGCCGACGCCGTGCACGCGCATGCGGCCGAACACGGCGTGCGTGAGGCCGAGACCTGGCAGCGCGTCGAGCGCTACCTGCACGAGATCGTCCCTTCCTTCAATGTCCTCGCGTACTACCGCCTCGGCTACTGGGTCTCCAGGGCAGCGCTCGGGCTGTTTTACAAGGTATCGGTGGAATACGAACGTGACGATCCGTTCCGTGGCCTGCCACGGAACGCGGCGGTGATTTACCTCATGAATCACCGCTCCAACGCCGACTACGTGCTCGTGGCCTACGTGATGATGGGCGCCGTGTCGATCTCCTATGCCGTGGGTGAGTGGGCGCGGGCCTTTCCACTCGAGTACCTGTTCAAGAGCTTCGGCTCGTATTTCATCCGGCGGCGCTACCGCGAGCCCCTGTACCACGCCGTCCTGCAGGCCTACGTGCAGCTCATCACGCGCAACGCCGTGACCCAGGGGATCTTTCCCGAGGGCGGCCTCACGCGCGACGGCGCACTGCGCCCGGCCAAGATCGGCCTGTTGGATTACGCGCTCGGGGTGGCGCGTGATCCTGCGTTGCGCGATCGGCTGTATGTGGTGCCCGTCGGCATCAACTACGACCGGGTGCTCGAAGACCGCACGCTGCTGCGCGAACTCGAGACGCACGGACCAGCCCCGGCGAGGTCCCGCTTCATGCAGGCCGCCTCGGTGGGGCGCTTCGCGCTCTGGAACCTGGGACGGCTGCTCACGCGGCGGTGGCGACGATACGGGCGAGCCGCGGTCACGATCGGGGCGCCGGTGCCCGTCGCCGCCTGGCTGTCCCGGCTCGAGACGGAGGGCACGGCGCTGTTCAGCCTTCCGCGCACCGGACGCCTGCCGATGGTGCAGCAGTTCGCCGACGAGATGCTGGCGCGCATTGGCACGATCGTTCCGGTGACCCCGGTGCCGCTGGCCTGTGCGGCACTGCAGAGCTTCGATGCGGACTACGTGACGCGCGCCGCGCTGCTCGAGCGCATGGCGGCCATGCGCGATGTGCTCCAGGAATTCAACGCCCGCGTGCTGCGGGCCGACCGCGACATCGCGGAGACATTCGACCGCGCATACCGGATGCTGCGCCTGCGCCGTGTGATCGCCCGGACCGGGAGCGGCTACGTGATGCTCCCGAGGGGCCGCCCGCTCGTGACCTACTACGCCAACAGCATCGTGCACCTACTGGGCCCGTTCGCCGAGGGGGTCCGGGCGCGTGACGCGCTGCCCGTGCACGACTGGGAGCGGGGGGCGGCCCCGACGCGCTCCTGACGCGTCAGTGCCGAGCCGGGTCCGGTGATAGGCCCACTTGGAATCGAACCAAGATCTTCGGCTCCAAAGGCCGAGGTAATAGCCGTTATACGATGGGCCAGCAGGACCGGTTGCCCGCGAGGGCTAAGTTACCGCATTGTCGACGGTGGAAGTAGGGGGCGGGCGCCACCCGCGCGCCCGCCCCGCTTTCTCGCCTGCACGCCCTTGGGCGCCGCGCGCCTCAGAATTCGTAGCGCACGCCGAGCTGCATCTGGTAGCGGTTCCCGCTCTTGACCGTGCGGCCGAAGTTCGGGTTGACACGATACCGGTACTCCCGCGTGGCCTGGTCGAACCCGATCACGTTGAGCAGCGTCTGGTTGGCCCCCGGCATCACCCGCACGCCACCCCAGTTGTGATTGAGGAGCGACGCGGCATTGAAGATGTCGAGCGTGAGCAGCGCCCGCTGCCCGTTACGCAGCGCCGGCAGCTTCTGCGACAGGCGCACGTCCACCTGGGTGACGAACGGATTGCGGATGGTGTTGCGATCGGCGATGCGGCCGATCTGGCTGCGCAGGTACTCCGCCCCGATGTTGTCCGGGTTGTTGTAGACGAGGCGGAGCGAGTCGGAGAAGCCCTGCCGAAGCCCCGGCGTGTCCGGGTCGAACACGAACGCGAGGTCGTTCTGGTTGCCGAACGAGCTGCCGGCGCCGACGTCGTCACCGTTGATATCCTGCGCCACCGTGGCCGACCACGGCGATCCCGACTGCCCGATCACGCGGGCGCTGAACTGGAACCCGAACACCTCGGGCGAGGCGCCGAAGAGCACCAGCTTGTGCCGGAAATCGGTGTTGCTCGCCCCCCAGCTCATGATGCGCGGATCGCTCGGCACCGGCGTGAACACCGAGGTGATCGCGATGCAGCAATTGAAGGAGCTGTTGTCGCGCGTCTCGTTGAAGGTGAACGAGCCGCTGACGGAGCCGCCGCGTGGCAACCGGTAGGCGCCATCGAAGACGAGGGCCTTCTGATGCTGCGCCGCATCGCTGCGCAGCTCGAGGACGCGCTGGAACTGCGCGAAGGGCCGGGCCAGCACGGGGTTGCGGCCGCCCGTGGCCGTGATCGACGCGGCGGGGACGAACACGCCGCGATTGGCCTCGTTGGCGAGCGTGAACTCCGGCGTCGCCCGCAGATTGAGGTCGTAGTAGCGGTACAGGTCCGACGTGTGCGCGTACTGCGCGGCCACGCCAAGCGTCAGGTCACCGTCGAGCAGGCGCCGCTGATAGGCGATGTCGCTCTTCCAGGTGCGCGGCACCTTGAACCCGTCGTCAAACATGTTGATGTACGACGGCCGCTGCGCGCTGCCCTGCGGGATGCCGGGCACGTTGGCGAAGGACTGCCGGTAGGACACGAAGTCCGGCGTGGGCACCGCCGCGCCCGTGAGCAGTACGTCGGCCAGCTGCGTGCCGTCGTTCAGCAGATGGTTGATTTGCGCCATGTAGTGCGGCTGCGCGGTGAAGTACCCACTGCCGAGGCGCACCAGATTGGTGCCGGGCTCGCCGGGCGTCCATGTGATCTGCGCCCGGGGCTGGATGGCCAGGTCACGCGGACTCACGTCGGTGCGGCGCCCGAACGCCTGCTCCACGGCGGGGTTCGGATTGGCGGCGGTGAGAAACGCCGAGAGGTCCGCCCGGAGGCCCGCGGTGAGGTTGAGGTTGGGGCGCAGCCGGTACTCGCCCTGCGCGAAGGCCCCACCGTCGTACACCCACTGGCGCATGCGCGGCTCGAGATTCTGCAGCGGCACCAGTCGCGCGAAGCTCGAGGGACGCCGAGCCTCGAGGGCGGCGAGGTTCGGGAACTGGAACAGCCCGTCGGTTTCGATGGACACGAACATCGACAGGTTGTTGAGCGAGTGGTCCGTACCGAGCGTGAACGCACTGCGTTCGCCGTCGTAGCGCAGCACGTTGACGAGTTGGTACGACTCCTCGGTCTGCAGCTCCGGGCTGGTGCGCTGCCCTCCGAACTGCAGGATCTGGTTCGTGCCGGTACCGCCCGTGGGCAGCGCCGACGACACGTTCACCCACGCCCGCGGCAGGCGGGTATTGGGTTCGTTCTCCAGGATACGATTGGTGTACGCGAGACGCAGGTCGTTGGTGAGGCGGCCGCCAAGGTTGGACTTCACCGAGCCCATGACCTGCAGCTCCTTCGACTTCTGGTTGCCGCGGCTCTCGAGCACCGACAGTTCGCGATCGGGAATCGAGTTGCTGTAGAACCAATCGGAGTAGGTGGCGCGCAGCGTGGCGCGATGCGCATCGGTCATCTGCCAGTCGAGGCGGGTGAACACCGTGTTCAGCGCGTTGCTGCGATCGAAGGTGCCGACCTGCTGACCCGACGGCAGGCCGTACTGCCGGGTGAGGATATCGAGGAAGCGGCGTACCGTATCGGGGGACACCTGGAGGCGGGCCCAATCGGCCTGATTGTCGATCTGCAGCGTGCTGAAAGGTTCGGCCACCTGCTGGCGGTCGTAGGCCACGAAGTAGTGCAGCTTGTCCTTCTTGATCGCGCCACCCAGCGCACCACCGAACTGCCAGTTGTCGAACGTGGTGATGGGCTGGCCCAGGAAGTTCGTGTTGGTGGTGAACGCCTGGTTACGGTTGTAGGCAAAGAAGGAACCGGAGGTGGCGTTGGTACCGGCGCGAGTGGCGACGTTCACGGCGCCCGCGCCCTGCCGGCCCTGCGTCACGTCGTACACGTTGGTCACGACCTCGAACTCGCGGACGGCTTCGACGGAGAGCGAGTACGGACCACGACCGAAGCCGGCACCCCAGAGCGTGTTCTTGGCCTGCACGCCGTCGACGCGGATGTCCGTGCTGCTCACACGACCGCCGGCGATGGACGAGCTGGAGGTGATGATGCCACCGGTACCGGCGCGGCTCGTGGTCGGGGCGATGATGGCCAGGTCGGCGAACGAGCGATCCTGAATGGGGAGCTGCCGGATTTCCTTCTCACCCACGACGACACTGCCGCCGACGCGCTCGGCGCGCTTGCTCTCCTGGTCGGCGCGCACGTCGACGGCCTGCAGCTCCTGCGCCGACTGCTCGAGCGTGATGTCAAGCGCCACGCGATCGCCGAGGTTGAGCATCAGGCCGGTGCGGCGCACCGGCCGGAAGCCGAGCTGTCGCACGGTAATGGAGTACGGCCCGCCGATGGGCAGCTGGGCGAAGACATAGCGCCCGCGCGAGTCGGTGGTGCGGATCTGTTGGGTACCGGTGGCTTCGTTGCGAGCCGTCACGGAAGCACCGACGATCGGAGCCCCGGCGGCAGACCGCACCTGACCGGACACGAATCCTTCGGTGGCCTGCGCGCTGACCGGGACCGGGGTCAGGGCGACAGGGAGCGACGCGGCGGCGAGTCCGGCGACGAACGCCAGATGCCGGAGGCGAACAAGACGCATAGAAGAGCAGAAGAGGGTCCGGAGTACCGAACGCAGCCCGCCGGGGGGCCCCGACGCTGCAGGCCGAAGAATCTGCCGCTTCCGTCACGGTGTCGTGGCGAAAAGGCCACACGAGGATGACGAACCCGTCACGTTCCCGCCAATCGACCCGGCCCATTGGCCGTCCGACACGGCTGAGCCGGGTTCCATCCCTGTTCCCAGTTGGCTAGCTTACAGGGCTGCACGGTATGGCCTTCTGCCACGACGCCCTTTCACTCGTACGAGACCTTCATGAGCCCCGCCACGGACGCTTCGGCGACGCCTACGAATCGTGGCTTCAAGATCCTCTCCGGCACGGCCAACCCGGCCCTGGCCGAAGAGGTGGCCCGCTCCCTCGGCACCGAGCTGTGCAAGGTCACCTGCACGCGGTTCGCCGACGGCGAAGTGTTCGTGCGGATCGACGAGAACATCCGCGGCGCCGACGTCTTCGTGGTGCAGCCCACCAATCCGCCGGGTGAGAACATGCTGGAGCTGCTGCTCCTCATCGACGCCGCCCGCCGCGCCTCGGCCGCCCGCGTGACCGCCGTACTGCCCTACACGGGCTACGCCCGCCAGGACCGCAAGGACCAGCCGCGCGTCGCCATCGGGGCCAAGCTCATGGCCAACCTCATCGAGACGGCCGGCGCCGACCGTGTGCTGGGGCTCGATTTTCATGCCCACCAGCTCCAGGGCTTCTTCGACGTCCCGGTCGACCATCTCTATGCCGCGCCGGTGTTCACCAGCTACTTCCGGAAGAAGGAGCTGAAGGACCTCGTCGTGGTGGCACCGGACGTCGGCTCGGCCAAGATGGCGCGCGGCTTCGCCAAGCGCCTCGACGCCACCTTCGCCATCATCGACAAGCGCCGCCCCAAGGCCAACGTGGCCGAGGTAATGAACGTGGTCGGTGAAGTGGAAGGGCGCGACTGCCTCATACCAGACGACATGATCGACACCGCCGGCACGGTGTCGGAGGCGGCCCGTGCGCTGAAGAACCTGGGCGCCAACGACATTTACGTGTGCGCCACGCACGCGCTGTTCAGCGGCCCTGCCGTGGAGCGGCTGTCCAACGCGCCGATCAGGGAAGTCGTGGTCACCGACACGATCAACCTCCCGCCCGAGCGTCGCTTCGACTCGCTGCGCATCCTGTCGGTGGGCGACCTGCTGGCGAAGGCCATCCGCTTCACGCACGCCGACCAGTCGGTGTCCGTGCTGTTCGAGTAGGGCATAGTGCAGGAGCCTCACCCGGCAGCGGGTGGGGTGCAGGGCCGCGGCCGGTGCCGCGGGATGTCTGGCCGGGACGACCACATCCGGTTACTCCCGAACCACCTTTTCTTTGAGGTATCTCCCATGGCAACCGCCACGCTCAACGCGAGCCTCCGTGCCGAGACCGGCAAGGGTGCCGCGCGCAAGCTTCGTCAAGCCGGCAGTATTCCCGCCGTCATCTACGGCCACAACCGTGAGCCGCAGTCGCTGACCACCAATGCGCGCGAGACCGAGCGGCTCATCAAGAGCATCGCCGTCAGCAGCACCGTCATCGAACTCGACATCGATGGCAAGACGGCCCGGACGCTCATCCGCGAGATCCAGCGCCATCCGTTCAAGCGCACCATCCTGCACATCGACTTCCAGGAGCTGGTGGCCGGTGAGACGGTGACGGTGAAGTGCCCCATCGTGTACGTGGGCACCCCCGAGGGCGTCCGCCTCGAAGGCGGCATCCTCGACCAGATCATGCACGAGCTCACGATCGCCGTGGACCCGAGCAACATCCCGAACCACATCGACGTCGACATCTCGGGGTTGAAGCTCGGGAAGTCGCTGCACGTGTCCGACCTCAAGCTGCCGGGTGGCCTCAAGGTGATGGACGACGCGGGCTCGACGGTGTGCGTGGTCGCGCCGCCGAAGGTGCACACCGACACGCCGGCTGCCGAGGGTGCCGCCGAGCCGGAGGTCATCCGCAAGGCCAAGACCGACGACGAGAAGTAAGCCGTCGGCTGATTCACTCGCGAGGCGCGGAGTCCGTCTGGCATGGTCACCCCACGCTGGCGCATTCCGCGCCCCGCGCGTCTTCCTCTCCGCATGAAAGTCATCGTTGGATTGGGCAACCCCGGGCGCGAGTACGAGGCCACGCGCCACAATGTCGGCTGGTGGCTGGTGGACGAACTCGCCCAGCGCTGGCACTTCGAGCCGTGGCGCAAGGACGGTGACGCCGTCAGCACCTCGGGGCTCGTGGGCACGAAGAAGGTGAAGCTGGTCAAGCCGCAGACCTACATGAACAGGAGCGGCGAAGTGCTGCGGCCGTACCTCAAGCGCGAGGGGTGGCGCGCCGCCGAGGACCTACTCGTGATCGTCGACGAGGTGGCCGTGCCGGTGGGGGAGTTTCGCCTGCGGGCGGCAGGAAGCCCCGGTGGTCACAACGGGCTCAAGAGCGTCGAGGCCCACCTCAAGTCGCCGGCCTATCCGCGCCTGCGTATCGGCATCAAGCCGGTGGACGAGCGCCGCCAGATCGGCGACCTCGCTGACTTCGTGCTGCATACCATGCCCCGGGACGAGCGCGATCTCGTCGAGGGGCTGTACGGCCGGATGTGTCAGGCGGTCGAGCTGTGGATCGCCGACGGCACGGAAAAGGCTGTCAGCACCATGGGTCGCTGACGGCCTTCAGGCGGCCCAGGGTGGTCGCGGTCGCGGGCCCCGGCCTACCGCCTGGCGTTGATGTGCTGCTTGGTCCACATCAGGACCACCGCGCACTGATTGCCAGGGGACTGGAAACGACTCGGCGCCAGATTCTCGCTGGGGTAGATCTCCATGGCGGCGATTTCGTCCTTGGGCATCCGGGCGAGCATGCTGTCGAACGTGTTGGGCTCGCGCACGCCGTTCACCCAGAGAGTGGCGAGGCAGTCGCCGCGCCCGCGCAGCACGAAGTCGCCGGGCGCGCGTCCCACCTGGGTGCGCAGCCCCGGCGCCACGTCGAGCGCCTGCCTCGTTTCGAGATAGCCCCGGAAGTACGTGGAGTCGAGGAAGCGTCCCTTGTTGGCCAGCTTGCGTTCGTCGAGTTCGCGGGCGTCGCGCGAGAGCGGACGAGCGTCACGCGTGACGACGCGCTCGAGTGTGGTCGTTTTCTCGACGGCGATCACCAGATCGGTGACGCCCTGCGCGGTGAGGTCGAGTTGCCGCGCGTTGGACAGGTAGCCAAGCCGCCGCGCGTTCACCATGCGACTGCCGGTGGGCACGTTGGTGAGCGTGAACCGGCCGTTGGGTCCGGAGAGAATCTCGGCCGCGAACCCGCCGATGCTGACCGTGGCGGCGGGCACGTTCGCCCCCGTCTCGTCGATCACGCGCCCCTGGACCGTGGCAAAGGCGCCCGGTCCGGCGACCGGCCCCACGATGAGATCCACCCGGCGCAGCGACGAGGGATCAGCCGGTACCAGCACATTGTCGCTGCGCCACTGCGAACTGGAGGCCACGACGGCGGCCGGTCCGAAATCCTGCACCCCGCAGAACACATACGTCCCCAACGAATCACTGCGGGTCGTGACGGACTCCAGGCGGCGCGTGGTATCGGCGAGGCCGCGGACCGACTCCCATTGCAGCACGAGCCCCAGCCCGCCCACCCTCGTGCTGCCGTCGGCGGCGGTGACGGTACCGAAGACGATCCCCCCGTTCACATTGGTCGGGCGGCGCGCCGGCGCGCACAGACGATTCCACACGGTGCCGATGCTGGGCGTGGCCACCCTGGGGCGCGCCCACGGCACGGTGGTGTCGGGGCGCACGGCCACGAGGTCACCGAGGCCGAGGCGGTCGGCCTGCTCGTGGAACGCCGCCAGCCGCGTGATACGGGTGGGGCTGTAGAAGAAAAACCGACCGAGCGAGTCGCTGACGGCGGTTTGTCCTCCCGGTTCGGCAACGATCAGGGCCCCGCGCAGCGGCTGCCAGGACAGGCTGTCGTAGGCGAGGCCGCGGATGGTGTCGACGGCGGCCTGGGCCCGAAGTGAAAGCGGGGTGATGCCGGCGGCAGCGGCAGTCGCCACCGCCAGCACCGCACTGGAACGGAAAGGGAGGAATCGGCGCATCCCGAAGGGTAGCGAGGACCGCGCGGCCGACGAAAGGCGCGCCCGCGAGTGTCCCCGCTCAGCGCAACCGCGGATTCGTTTTCCGCGGCGCCAGCTGGCACGTGGGCCAGGCAAACGCGCCGCCACCGGCTGCCCCGCCCTGCCCCTGCGGACGGATCTGCTCGGCCGTGGCGCGCTCGCGGGTGATCGTGCTCGCGTCTTCGCTGGCCAGGTACGCCAGCATGGCCGTGAGCGTGGCGTTGTACTTCACATCGTCGATCACGACCTTGTCGTACGTGTCGCGATTGGTGTGCCAGGTGTACGAACCATAATCCCAGCTCACGCCGCCGAGGCCGAAGGCCGGGGCCCCGTGGCAGGCGAAGCTCGCATCGTCGCTACCGCCACCGCTCGGCGAGCCGGGGATGCGCGGCGTGATGTTGAGCGAGAACTCCCAGGGAAGCCGGGCCATCCATTCGCGCAGATGCACGCCGGCGTTGGGCAGCCCGCCGGCGTTGATGCTGGTGGTGCGCCCCGTGCCGCCATCCTGATTGAAGAGCGCCTGCAGCCCCTTCACCACTTCCGGGTGGTCCTCGGTGAAGGCCCGTGACCCCACGAGGCCGTGTTCCTCGGCGGTCCAGTGCCCCACCAGGATGGTGCGCTTGGGCTTGGGGTAGGCCGTGGCCAGCAGGCGGAACGCCTCGAGCATGGTGAGCGAGCCGGTGCCGTTGTCGGTGGCACCGCTGCCGCCGTCGAAGGAGTCGAAGTGCGCCGAGAGCACCACGTATTCGTCGGGCTTCTCGGTGCCCTTGATCATGCCGATGGTGTTGAACACCGGCTGTTCGCCCAGCAGCTCGGCGTCGAGGTTCAGCCGCAGCGTGGGGTTCTGGTTGTTCTCCGTGAGACGGAACACGAGGCCGTAGTCCTCACAGGAGAGGGCCACGGCAGGCGCCGTGGTGTTGTAGCTCTCGAACACGTCGATGGTGCCCCACGCGTTCTTGGGGCGCGACGTGATGACCCCCGCCACCCCGCCCTGCTCGAGGCGCACGCCCAGACTGCCGGAGCCCAGCGCATTGGAGTAGCCGGTACCGCGCACGTTGGCGCCGCCCCATTCGCGGGCCACCTCGGCGCGGGCGCTGTCCATACGCGCCTTGCTGGCTGGCGTGGCGTGGGTCGCCCAGTTGTCGGTGGGGCGACAGGTAGGCTGCGGCGCCGACACCAGCACGAGCTTGCCCCTGGCCTGCGGCAGCCAGCGCACGAACTCCGTGCTGTCCGCGAACCGCGGCAGGATGATGGTGGGCGCCGTGAGGTTCTTGCCCTGCGTCCCCGGACTCCACGCCAACATGGTGCCCTCGAGCGTCCGTACACGCGGCGTCATGAGGTCGATGTGCGAGTGGCCACGCCGCCAGCCGCGCCAGGTGCCCGTCTGCTCGTTGCGCCCCTCGACGCCCCACTGCTTGTAGAGCGACAGGAGCCAGTCGTTGGCCAGCTTCTGCCGCGCCGTCCCAGTCAGGCGCGGGCCGATGGAGTCGAGCAGCGTCTGCCCGAGCGACTGGACCTGCGAGCTGTCCATACCGAGCGTCCACAGGCGACGGATGGTGGGGTCATCGGTGGGGAAGCGGGCCGGAGTCTGGGCATCGAGCCCGAGCGGCAGCAGCAGGGCCGCGGCCAGCGTCCGGGTCAGTGCCGGCCGAAACGAAGCGGAAGCAGTCATCAGCTGGGGGTACCGGTGGGGAGACTCGTTCCGTTTTCTGGGGACAGTCGGGTGGTGGGTTGTGGTTGCGCGCCGACCGCACAGCTTTCGCGGAGTCCGGTTCGCAGGCGCCAACCCCGAGGAGCATGAGAAAGCTACGCACTGATCGCCTTGCGCCGCTGGCGGCGGGGCTCGCGTTTCTGGTGGCCTGCGGTGGGTCGGATGCCTCCGCACGCACCGGGGAGGCGACCGGTACGCTGGGTACCGTGGCCACGATCACCAGCCCGGCGCCATCCGGCAGCAACACGCCGCACCTGGCGCTCGACGCCAACGGCGATGTGCTGCTGTCGTGGACGCAGCGGCGCCCCGATTCGACCGTGGCCATTCTCATAGCGCGTTTCGACGGCACCTCGTGGGACTCCACGCGGACCATTGCCGCGGGGCGCCCTTTCTTCGTGAACTGGGCGGACTTTCCGGCCATCACGGCGCTCGCCAACGGCGATCTGGCCGCCCATTGGCTCGAACGTGAGAGTGACGGGAAGTACGCCTATGGCGTACGCGTGGTGCGCTCGCGTGACGGCGGGCGCACGTGGGGCCCGCCGATCACCCCGCACACCGACGGGCTGGCCGCCGAGCACGGGTTCGTCTCGCTGTGGGACGATGGCAACAACCGCCTCGGCCTCGCGTGGCTCGACGGGCGCAAGAGCGCCATGCCCGACTCGGCGCGCGAAATGACCATTCGCACGGCCGTTATTGCTCCCGACGGCACACTGGAACGCGAGGCGCTGCTGGATGCCCGCAGCTGCGACTGTTGCCAGACGGGGACCGCCGCGACAGCCGGCGGGCGGGTGCTGGTGTATCGCGACCGGACGGCCGAGGAGATTCGCGACATCGCCATCGTGCGCCGGGTGGCGGACGGCTGGAGCGCCCCCGCGCCCGTGCATCGGGACGGGTGGCACTACCCCGGCTGCCCGGTGAACGGGCCCCAGGTCGCGGCGACCGGCGACACCGTGCTCGTGGCCTGGTACACCGCGGCCGACGACACCGCCCGTGTCCTGCTCGCCCGCTCGACGGATGGCGGGGCCACGTTCGGTGAACCGGTCCGGATCGACGAGGGTAATCCGATGGGGCGGGTGGACGTCGTACTCGATGGCACCGGGCAGCCGGTGGTCTCGTGGCTCGAGCAGCGCTCGCCGGACGTGTCCGAAGTGCTGCTCCGCCGGGTGGCCCGTGGCATTCCCGGCGAAACCCGGATCGTGGCCCGTACGTCGGGTGCACGGCAGAGCGGGTTCCCGCGGCTCGTCGTACACGGTAATGAGGTGATCGCCGCCTGGACGTCGGTCCAGCCGGTACTGCAGGTGCATGTGGCCCGTATTTCCCTTTCTCCGACTCCGACTCCATGACTTTCGTGATTCCGCGCCACCTTGGCGCACCCCTGCTGCTCGCTGCGGCTCTGTCGTCGCCATTCACCGTCGGCGCACAGGATGCGGCGAAGACGCGGGCCGTGCCGGCCAATGCGGGCGTGAACAGCTCGCCGCTGCCGCTTAAGCACGCCCCGAAGCCCACGACCGGTGCCATCACGTCGCAGGACCTGATGACGCGCCTGTACATCTTTGCCGACGACTCGCTGATGGGGCGCGACGTGGGCACCGAGGGGCACTTCAAGGCCACCGCGTATCTCGCCGCCGAGGCGAAGCGCATGGGCCTCAAGCCGGCGGGGGACAGTGGGACGTACTTCCAGACGCTTCCGATGGCGCAGCGCACCGTCGATCGCCTGTCGTCGTTCGTGGCGGGGGGCATCAGTGTGCGCCTTGGCGAAGGTGGCTGGGCAATCTCCGGTACCGAGAACATCACCATCACCGATGGCGAAGCTGTGTACGCTGGGCCGGTCGCCGCTGAGGCGCCGTCGCTTCCGGCCGATCAGGTCAAGGGCCGCGTCATTGCCTATGCGGTCACGTCGCGGGAAGGCTACGAAATCGCCCGAACCGGCAGGATCGTGCGCCCCGAAGGTTCGGCGGGCGTGTTGCTGCTCTTGTCTCCACGGGCCCGCGGGATTCTGGCGTCCCTGCTTGCCAGTCAGCTCGATGTGTTTGACCCTAGCGGGGCGATCGACGGCCGTCTGTGGGTTGCCGACAGCACGACCATCGCGCTCTTCGGGAAGTCGCTTGGCGACCTCACCCCGGGAGCCGTGAGCGGCAAGCTCAATGTAAAGGCGCTCGTGGAGCTGAAGCGCCCCGCCTTCCCCGCCCGCAACGTGGTCGCCATCCTCCCCGGCAGCGATCCCAGGCTGCGTAACCAGTACGTGGCCATCGGGGCCCACAGTGACCACGTAGGGCTGGAGCGGCGGGCCTTCGATCACGATTCCATCCTCGTGTTCAACCGCATCGTGCGCCCCGGCGGCGCCGAGGATCAGGACAAGTTCGGCACCCCCGAGCAGTTTGCGCAGATCAACGCCGAGCTGGCCGAGTTGCGCAAGACGAGTGCCACGCGACCCGACTCGATCTTCAACGGGGCCGACGACGACGGCTCGGGCTCGGTGGTCCTGCAGGAACTCGCCGAGTACCTCGCGTCGCTCAAGACCAAGCCCAAGCGCTCCACCCTGTTCGTCTGGCATGCCGGCGAGGAAAAGGGGCTCTGGGGCTCGGCCTACTACACCGAGCACCCGACGGTGCCGCGCGACAGCATCGTGGCTCAGCTCAACATGGACATGGTGGGGCGCGGCAGCGCCACCGACCAGACGGGCATGACCGCCGACGGCAAGGAGTTGCGCGGTGGCCCGGACTACCTGCAGCTGGTGGGATCGCGGCGCCTGTCCACCGAGCTGGGAGACCTCGTGGAGTCGATCAACACGACGAAGAACCACAACTTCTCGTTCGACTACGCCATGGATGCCAACGGGCACCCGATGAACATCTACTGCCGCAGCGACCACTACGAGTACGCCAAGTGGGGCGTTCCGGTGACGTTCTTCACCACCGGCGGCCACTCGGCCTACCACCAGCTGACTGACGAGCCACAGTACATCAACTACCCGCACATGCAGCGCGTCTCGCGTCTGGTGGCGGACATCGCGCTGGAGTTGGGCAACCGGGCAGCGCGCCCGCTGGTGGACAAGCCCAAGCTCGACCCGCGGGGGAGCTGCAAGCAGTAAACGGCCGGGGGTCGGCACCGAATAGCGAGCTCGGCAATTGCCCGCATGAGACGGCGGCCTTCCCCGGGGGAGGCCGCCGTTTCCTGTCCCATGACGGTACCTGACGGGCTGTTCGTTGACTATCCTTGTCGGCGGTCCTTCCCCCAGGCGTCCGGTTCCCACTCCGCGTGGCCAGCCCGGCGTGCTGTTGTTCCCCCCATCCACATCGACATGCTCGACAACCTCCCGCTGCTGGCCCTTGGCGCGGGCGTCGTCGGTCTCATCGCGACGTTCGTCACCTTCGCGGGCATCAAGCGCCAGGCAGCCGGCACGCAGGCCATGCAGGATCTGGCCGGCGAAATCCATGTGGGCGCCATGGCCTTCCTCAAGGCCGAGTACGTGGTGCTCCTGCCCTTCCTGCTGGTGGTCGCCGGCCTCCTGAGCTGGGCGATCGGCGTCAAGACCGGCATCGCGTACATCATCGGCGGCCTGCTCTCCATCGCCGCCGGCTGGATCGGCATGCAGGGCGCCACGGCCGCCAACGTACGCACGGCCGAAGCGGCCCGTTCGAGCGGCCAGGCCGCGGCGCTGCGCATCGCCTTCGGCGGCGGCTCGATCATGGGCCTTGCCGTGGCCTCGCTGGGGCTCGGTGGCATTGCGCTGGTGATGGCATTCCTCGCCGGCGGCGAGATGACCAGCGATGCCAAGCTCTTCTCCGAGATCATCTCCGGCTTTGCCATGGGTGCATCGTCCATCGCGCTCTTCGCGCGCGTGGGCGGCGGCATCTACACCAAGGCCGCCGACGTGGGCGCCGACCTCGTGGGCAAGGTCGAGGCGGGCATTCCGGAAGACGACCCGCGCAACCCCGCCACCATCGCCGACAACGTCGGTGACAACGTGGGCGACGTGGCCGGCCTAGGTGCCGACATCTTCGAGAGCTACGTGGGCGGCATCATCGCTACCATTGCGCTCGCGGCGACTTCCACGCTGATCCCCGACGCCGCAGCCCGCATGAACGCCATGCTGCTCCCGGTGGCGTACACCGGCGCCGGCCTGGTGGCCTCGCTCATCGGCATCTTGATGATGCGCATCCTGGCCAAGGGCGATCCGGCGCAGGCACTGCGCCTGGTGACGTTCATCGCCGCCGGCCTGTTCCTCGGCTTTGCGTGGTTCCTCACCTCCATGTTCCCGCTGAACATGACCAATGAGGCGGGCGAGGCCACGTCGGTCATGGGACCGTTCTGGTCGGTGCTGGCGGGTACGGTATCAGGCATCGCGATCGGCCTGGTGACCGAGTACTACACGGCGGCGGGCCCGGTACTACGCATCGCCGAGTCGTCGAAGACGGGTCCGGCCACGAACATCATTGCCGGTCTCGCGGTGGGCATGGAGAGCTGCATCGTGCCGGTGCTGCTCATCTGCGCCGCGATCTGGGTGGCCTTCACGTCGGCTGGCCTCTACGGCATTGCCATCGCGTCGGTGGGCATGCTGGCCACGGTCGGCGTGACGATGTCGGTCGACGCCTACGGCCCGATCTCCGACAACGCCGGCGGTATCGCCGAGATGAGCCATCTGGGCAAGGAGGTCCGCAAGATCACCGACGGCCTCGATGCGCTCGGCAACACCACGGCGGCCATCGGCAAGGGCTTCGCGATCGGGTCGGCGGCCCTCACGGCGCTGGCGCTCTTCTCGGCCTACGCGTCGGCGGTGAACCTCACGGTGCTGAACCTCGTCGACCCCATGGTCGTGATCGGCCTCTTCGTGGGTGGGGTGATGCCGTTCTTCGTGGGCGCCCAGACGATGACGGCGGTGGGCCGCGCCGCGCAGGGCATGGTGGAGGAAGTGCGCCGCCAGTTCCGCGAGATTCCGGGGCTGCTCGAGGGCAAGCCCGGCGTCAAGCCGGACTCGGCCCGCTGCGTGGCCATCTCCACCAAGGCGGCCATCCGCGAGATGATCCTCCCGGGCGTGGTGGCGGTGCTGCTGCCGGTGCTCGTGGGCAAGCTCCTCGGCGTGAAGGCGCTCGGCGGTCTGCTGGCGGGTGCCACCGTGACCGGCGTGATGATGGCGCTGTTCATGGCCAACGCCGGCGGCGCGTGGGACAACGCCAAGAAGGCCATCGAAGGTGGCATCATGGGCGGCAAGGGCTCGGAGCCGCACAAGGCCGCCGTTGTGGGCGACACGGTGGGTGACCCGTTCAAGGACACGAGCGGCCCGGCCATGAACATCCTCATCAAGCTGATGAGCGTGGTCAGCCTCGTGCTGGCGCCGTGGTTCCTGCGGTGAACTGAACGCTGCCCGGTTCCGGGGTACGCGTCAGGGGTCGCCCCCTCTTCGCACGGTCGTCGGTGCCTCGGCATCGGCGATCGTGGTCATTTCGGGCCAGGGCCCGTTCCTCGTGCCCCATTGTGTCCGTACGCCGCCGGTGTTGCTCCGGTGTTGCTTGGCGGAATCTGCCATTTCCGCGGCCTGCTACATTTCGCCGCATTCTTCGCAGACCACTCCCGACCGGGATCCGCCTGTACCATGGCCCCGGCCCGTCCATATTCGCACCGCGTCCATGCTCCGTCTCGGTATCGTCGGCCTTCCCAATGTCGGCAAGTCCACGCTGTTCAATGCGCTCACGGCCGCCAAGGCCGAAGCCGCGAACTACCCCTTCTGCACCGTCGAGCCGAATGTCGGCATGGTCGAGGTCCCCGACCCGCGGCTCGACAAGCTGGCGGAGATCGTGCAGCCCAAGCGCACGGTGCCAGCGGTCGTGCAGTTCGTGGACATCGCCGGGCTGGTGAAGGGTGCGTCGCAGGGTGAGGGGCTGGGCAACAAGTTCCTGCAGAACATTCGTGAGACCGATGCCATCGTCCATGTCATCCGCTGCTTTGCCGACGACGACGTGACGCACGTGATGGGGCAGCCCGACCCGGCGCGCGACAAGGAGATCATCGAACTCGAGCTCGCGCTGTCCGATCTCGGCCAGGTGGAGAAGCGCCTCGACAAGGCACGCCGCGCCGCCAAGGCCGCCGACAAGGACGCGCTGGCCGAACTGCCGGCGCTGGAGGCCGCCAATGCCGCGCTCTCGGAGGGCAAGCCACTCTGGCGCGCCGGGCTCACGGCAGAGCAGTTCGCGGCGCTGGCTGGGCTGCAGCTGCTGACGGCCAAACCGGTGCTCTACGCCGCCAACGTTACGGACGCCGAACTTGCCGGCGAGGAAGGACCGTATCTCAAGGCGCTGCGCGCCGCGGTGGCGGCCAGCGGCGAACACGCCGAGATCGTACCCTTCTCGGCGAAGATCGAGGCCGAACTGGCCGAGCTGTCCGCCGAGGAGCGCGTGGAGTTTCTGGCCTCGCTCGGCATCGAGACCGCGGGCCTCGACCGGCTCATCCGCGCAGGATACTCGCTGCTCGGTCTCGAGACCTACTTCACCGCCGGCGAGCAGGAAGTCCGGGCGTGGACGATCCACCGGGGTGACACCGCGCCCAAGGCGGCCGGCGTGATCCACACCGACTTCGAGAAGGGCTTCATTCGCGCCGAAACGGTCGCATACACCGACTTCGTCACCCACGGCGGATGGAAGACCGCGCGCGAGAAGGGCGCCGTACGCTCCGAGGGCAAGGAGTACGTGGTGCACGATGGCGACGTGCTGCTGTTCCGCTTCAACGTCTGATCGTCGGGTAGTGAGGCCACCGACCTTTTTCGCGGGTCCGGGGTATTGGGCGCGCATGGTGCGCATGCTTCCCTTCCTCGGCGCGTTGGTCCTTTCGTCACCGGCAGCCTTGCGGCCCGTTGGGGCGCAGGCCTTGGCGTCGGGACAGGAGGTGGCCACGCCGCGCCTTCCGGCCAACACCGCCGCGGTGCCCTTCGCGCCCGGGGAGCGGCTCGACTACGAGGTGAGGTTCGGGTCGCTTAAGGTTGGCAATGGCAGCATGGAGGTCAGGGAAATCGCTGATGTCCGAGGCCTGCCGACCTGGCACACCGTGTTCACCATCCGGGGCGGCATCCCACTGTATCGGGTGAACGACGTCTATGAATCCTGGTTCGACGTCGTGACGCTGAACTCGCTGCGCTACCATCAGGACGTCGATGAGGGAAGCTATGAGCGCCGGCGGCGTTACGAGATCTTCCCGGAGCGTGGCATGATGCGGGAGGGCGATCAGCCCGAAGAGCCGACCGTCGCGAACCCGCTGGACGAAGGGTCGTTTCTGTACTTCGTGCGCACGCTACCTCTCGAGGTCGGACGCACGTACGAGTTTTCCCGCTACTTCAAGGCGCAGGGCAACCCTGTGCGCATCCGCGTGCTGCGCCGGGATACGGTGACCGTACCGGCCGGCACCTTCGCGACCGTGGTGCTCCAGCCCACGTTCCAGACAAAGGGCATCTTCAGCCAGAACGGCAAGGCGGAAGTCTGGATCACCGACGATGCCCGTCGGATGATGGTGCAGATGAAGTCGAAGCTCAGCTTCGGCTCGCTCAACCTCTATCTCCGCGCCGCCACCGGCACCCGGGAGCCGCTCCGATCAGGGGTCGGCCGATAGCGGCTCGGCGCAACGCGGATCCTCATGGCGTGGCGCGTTGACCAGCGTGCTGACGCGATAGGCGGCCATTGGCCCGTAGTAGGGGCGCACGAGGCGTTGCACCGTCGCCGGTGGCGTGTGGGGGTCCAGCCACGCCGCGTACTCCCGCGGATGCAGGATGACCGGCATGCGATCGTGGATCGGGGCCATGGTGTCGTTGGCGTCGGTGGTGAGGATGCAGCAGGAGCGCAGCGGTTCCGCCAGCGGGTCTTCCTTGGGGTGCCAGCGTTCCGAGAGCGCGGCCATACAGAATGGTTCCTCGTCGGGAAGACGGATGCACCACGGCTGCTTGGCCTTCTGTCCGGCGACGACCTGCCACTCGTAGAAAAGGTCGGCCGGCAGGAGTGCACGCCGCTGTTTGAAGGCTGCCCGAAAGGCCGGTTTGGTGGCGGCCGTTTCGCCGCGGGCATTCACGAGGCGGTTGCCGATGGATGGGTCGTCGGCCCAGAATGGGATGAGCCCCCACCGGGCCATCACGGCGGCGCGCTGATCATGGTCCTGCAGCACCAGCGGGACCGCTTGGGACGGCGCCACGTTGTAGCGGGCGCTGACGTGGGGAAGGGCCACCCCAAGCGGGAGGGTGGCCAAGCGGGCCGGATGGCCGAAACCGTAGCGTCCGCACATGCCGGGAGTCTACGGTGCACGGCGCGGGGCCGTGAGGGGCACGGGGACGTCCTTCCCTTCAGCCCGGGACCCGGCTAGGCTTTACGGCTCATCCGGAATCGATGCGATTCCGTCTACCCTCCGCCCGCGGCTCGGCACTGCGGGTGGCACCCAGACCACAGGGAGGATTGCCGAGTGGCAAAGCTCAAGATCCGCCGCAACCCGACGCGGCGGTACGAAGCCGTGTACATCTTCGACAGTGCGCTCGAAGACACGGCGATTGCTGAAAAGCTCGAGAAGCTGCAGGGCCTGCTCCACCTCGCCGAACCGGCCGAGATCGAGCACTGGGGCCGTCGGCAGCTCGCGTACAAGATCGGTCGTCACGAGTCGGGCTACTATGTCATCAGCCACTTCACGACCGCGCCGGCCGCGCTCCCGGAGTACGAGCGTGCGCTCAAGCTCGACGAGGGCGTGGTGCGCTACCTGGTGACGCTGCACGAGCACGAGCTCGGCGCGCCCAAGCTGAGTGATGAAGAGCTCGCCTCGCGCCGCCGCGCGAGCGACGATGACGACGACGACGAGGAATAACCCATGCGCCGCCAGAAGAAGCCCTGCCCGATCACCGAAGCGGGCATCCGTTACGTGGATTACAAGGATGATCGCCTCCTTGCCCGCTTCATCACGGACTACGGCAAGATTTTGCCGAGCCGCCTGAGCGGTGTGGATGCGCGTCATCAGCGTCAGCTGTCCAAGGCCGTGAAGAAGGCGCGCTACCTCGCGCTGCTGCCCTATGTGAAGGGGCAGACGGCCTGACGATGAACGGGGCGGTCGCGTCGGGTCCCGCCGCGACCGCTCCGCGTGAGCGCGGGTGGCGGTGGTTCGTGCTGGCCCTGGTGCTGATGGTCCTCGTGACCTCGGCGCCGGCGTGGCCGCCGCCGTTGGCTCTGTTGGCTGGGGCCATTCGGCTGCTCTTGCCGGTCGAGCAGTTTGCGCTGCTCGTGTTGGTGGCGATCGCCTCCTGCGGCATCGTGGGGTGGTGGTCCGGTGGTCGGCTGCTGATGGGGCTGGTGTGGGTCGCCGCCGCCGCGTACGTGGTGTGGCGCGTTCCTTTGCCCCTCACGGGCTACGGTGCCTTCCTGCGGGGGTGGGCGGTGACGGTTGGCGCGGCCTTCGGGTTGGTCTGCCTGGCGTCACCATCCCGACCGTTTCTGGGTCGTGGCCTCGCGGCGATTGCACTGGCGGGGGGGGTGACGCTGGTGGGGTTCGCAACCCGGGCGGTCGACGGTGCTAGCGCCTCCGCCGCCGCCGAGCAGATGCTCTCCCGGGAGTATCAGCAGCGGTTGGGTGCGGCACTCGACGCGTGGCGCAGCCGGTCGACATCCGCCACCTGGCGCGAGTTCTCGCGGCGGGTGCCGGAGGCGATGGACCGGGCCAACCGGCTGGAGGCGGTGCTCGTTGCGCTCGGGGAACGGGTGACGGCGTCGGACGCCGTCGGCGGCTCGCGGGCCGGCCCGCTGGTCCGGCTGGCACCGGCACTGCTGGCGCTGGAGTCGCTGGTGGCGCTGGCGTTGGGCTGGGCAGCCTACCATCGGCTGGCGCGGGCCCGGATCGGACCGCCGCTGGGCGCCCTGCGCGACCTGCGTTTCAACGATCAGTGGGTGTGGGGATTGGTGGTCGGTGTGACGGCGCTGTTGCTCCCGACGCTCGTGGAGTGGCGCTCGGCCGGCCTCAATCTCGTCTGTTTCTTCGGGACGCTGTACGCCCTGCGGGGCGCCGGCGTCCTGACCTGGTGGATCCCCGAACGGGCGGCCGGATGGGCCTTGCTCGCGTTGGTGCTGCTGGTCCCGATCCTTGGGCCGGTGTGGGTGCTGGTGGCCGTGCTGGCCACCACCTTCACACTCGGGTTGGGGGACACATGGCGTGACTTCCGTGCGGGCGCGACACCGCGTCGGCCGTCGTCGCGCTGAGCGTCCCCGGTCCGTCCGTTCGTTTCCTGTTCGTTTTCGTCTCTTTCACCGGTTCGACCCGGAGTTCCCATGGAAGTCATTCTCCGCAACGCCGTCGACAAGCTCGGACATCCTGGTGACATCGTCTCCGTGTCGCCGGGCTACGCCCGCAACTTCCTCCTGCCGCGCGGCATGGCCTACGAGGCTACGCCGGGCAACCGGCGGCGCATCGCGCAGGAAAAGAGCCGCCTGGAGGCGCTCGAGGCCGAGCGCGTGTCGGCGGCCAAGGCGGTCGCCGACAAGCTGGCCGAGGTGTCGGTGACGTTCGCCGCCCGCGTCGGCGAAGAGGGCAAGCTGTTCGGCTCGGTGACCACGGCCGACATCGCTCACCAGCTCGAGGCGCAGGGCTTCAAGATCGAGAAGCGCCAGATCGAGCTCAACGAGCCGATCAAGACGCTCGGAGTGTACCGCGTGGGTGTGCGCCTGCACGCCGACGTGCACCCCGAGATCAAGGTGTGGGTGATCAAGCAGTAAGCCTGCCCCCGGGCAGTCTTTCGAGGGGAGTCCGAACCCGGACTCCCCTCGTTTTTCTTGGTCGTACATCACGGTTCCTGCATCCGCCCCCTGTCCGACCCGGCGTACGCAGCGCAACCTTCCCTCGGCGACGGGGTAACCTGGAAGCCGGCCCCCGTCGTTCCGCCCTTACCTTTCAGACCGATATGGCAGAACGCACACCCAGCCCCGGCGAACCGATCGCCCGCCGCGCCGCCGCGCTGGCGAGCGAGCTCAAGGCCACCGATATCGTGGTCCTCGACCTTCGGGGCGTGACGGATATGACGGACTTCTTTGTTATCGCCTCAGGCACGTCGGACACCCATGTGCGGGCCGTCGCGGAGCACATCCAGGCAGGGTTGAAGACCGGTGGCGTGTCTACCACCATGACCGAGGGGCTGACGCAGGGCCGGTGGGCGTTGCTGGACTACGCCGACTGCGTGATTCACGTGTTCCATCCGACATTGCGGCAGTTCTATCAACTCGAGCGACTGTGGGGCGATGCCACACCAGTCGCTCTGGACAGCGAAGTCACGCAGGGAGCGGGGTAACATGGCGCAGGCGCCGCGGTGGGTGCGAAAGGGAGTGGCCATCCTGATGGGCTTGTCCGCGGGCGCGGTCACCATACCCGCGACACCGCTGGCCGCCCAGGGCTACTTCGGGCAGAATCAGGTGCAGTACGACCGCCTCAACTGGCGGGTCATCGAGACGGAACACTTCCTGATTCACTACTATCCGCAGATCGCCGATGTCGCGCCCGATGCAGCGCGCATGGCCGAGCGGTCGTACGCGCGCCTGTCGCGCCTGATGGCCCATCAGTTCCGCGAGAAGAAGCCGGTCCTCATCTTCGGTTCGTCGGGCGACTTCGCGCAGAGCAACGTGTTCGGCGACCTGGGCGAGGGCACCGGCGGTGTCACCGACCCGCTGCGCCAGCGCATGGCGCAGTTCTTCAGCGGCGACTGGGCGAGCTTCGAGCACGTGCTGATGCACGAAATGGTGCACGTGTTCCAGTTCGACATCTTCTCGCGCGGCCGCGCCGGCGCCGGTCTGCAGAATCTGGCGATGGTGAACCCGCCGCTCTGGTTCATGGAAGGGTTGGCCGAGTACCTCTCCATCGGGCAGACCCACCCGTGGACGTCGGCCTGGGCCCGCGACGCCGTGGTGAACAACACGCTCCCGTCCATCGCCCAGATGACGGAGCGCCCCGACAAGTACTTCCCCTATCGCTACGGGCTTTCTCTCTGGCAGTACGTGGGTACACGCTGGGGCGACGAGGTGATCGGCGAGATCATGAATGCCGTACCCAGTCTCGGCATCGACCGCGCCTTCCGACGCGAGATCGGGCTGTCGCTGGACGAGTTGAGCGCCGATTGGAAGGCCGCCATGCAGGCGAAGTATCTGCCGACGGTCGCCGAACTGCAGCGGCCGCGCAGCTTTGCCGAGCCGCTGCTCACGCAGACGCGCACGGGTGGTACCTCGGGGCTGTTCGTGGCCCCCGCCCTGTCCAACGACGGAAAGTACGTGGCCTACATCGGCACCGGCAGCTTCCTGCGCGGCGAAGTCTTCCCCGAGCTGTATCTCGCCGATGCGAAGACCGGCAAGCGCCTCAAGCGGCTGGTGAAGACCACGACCAACCCCGACTACGAACAGCTGCGCTTCATCTATTCGCAGCCGTCGTTCTCGCCCAACGGTGAACTGCTGGCGTTCACCGGCCAGCGGGGCGGCCGCGACGTGCTGTACGTGATGAACGTGAAGTCGCGCAACGTCATCAAGGCGTTCGACTTCGAGCTCGACCAGGTGCTCAATCCGAGCTTCTCCCCTGACGGACGTCGGATCGTGTTCAGCGGCATGCGCCGCGGCATGAGCGATCTGTACGTGGCGTCGATGGATTCGCCCGGATACCTGCAGTTGACCAAGGACACGTACGGCGACCTGCAGCCGCAGTGGTCGCCGGATGGCCGCACGATCGCTTTCGTGTCGGAGCGTGGTGACGACTTCGACATCGAGATCCTGAAGATCGGGACGTGGAAGCTCGCGTTGTACGATCTGGAGACGCAACAGGTGACCGTGCTGCCCGGCCAGGGTGGACGAACCAGCAACCCGCAGTGGGCCCCGGACGGCCGGTCGCTGGCCTACATCTCCGACCGCACGGGCACCGCCAACATCTTCCTCTACGAGCTGGTGGACAAGACGCACTACCAGCTCACCAACGTGCTGGGGGCGGTCACCGCCATCGCCGAACAGTCACCGGCCATGAGCTGGGCGCGCGATGCCGACGTGCTGGCGTTCGTGTACTACGAGAAGACCGACCACGCGATCTGGAAGATCCAGAACCCGCGGTCGCTCAAGAAGGCCCCCTTCCGCGACGCCGCGGTGGTAGCCCAGACGGTGGTCACGCCGGGCGCGGTGACGCCGGTGACGCCGGCCGCGCCCGTCGATCCCACGGCGCACCTGCGCCGCGCCACCGTGCGCGACACGGCGGCGGCTCGGCAGTCGTTCTACCGCCCCATCACCGGGGCGGTCGCGCGCGCCTCGGCCGAACTGCCGGTGAGCACCGCCGCGCGCATGGCCGAGACGGTGAGCGTCGATGTGCTGCTTGACAGCTTCGACTTCAACCTGCCCGACACCACGCGATTCCAGGACAGCCGCTATCGCGCCAAGCTGGTGCCGGAGTACGTGGCCCAGCCAAGCATCGGCTTCCAGCAGGGTGGATTCGGTCAGGGCACGTTCGGCGGTACGACGATTGTGCTCAGCGACCTGCTCGGCGACCGCCGCCTGGCGCTCTCCGGCGCCATCAACGGGCAGTTGAGCGACGCGCAGGTGTTCGTGGGCTACACGAGCCTCGGCCGCCGGCTGCAGTACACCACCGGCGTCATCCAGCAGCCGCTGTACCTGATCTCGAACTTCACGGAGCTGCCGCAGGGCGGCGCGCAGTTCATCCAGTCGCAGGAGATCACGCGTCTGGTGTTGCGGCAGGTGTTTGCCGCGAGCCTGTACCCACTCAACCGGTTCACGCGATTCGAGTTGGGAGCGCGGTTCCAGAACGTCGACCAGCAGGTGTTCTCGTTCAATCGGCTGGTGGACTACAACGCGGGGTTTGCCACCGGCTTCGAGCGCGGCCCGTCGCGCAACGTGGCGTCGGCCAACACGATCACGCCGTATCTGGCGTGGGTCACCGACAACACGTTGTTCGGCTTCACCGGCCCCATCACCGGCAAGCGCGCGCGCCTGTCGGTGGAGCCGAGCGTGGGCTCGTGGCAGTGGACGGAGTACCTGATCGATGCCCGGTCGTACATCCCCATCCTGTTCAACTACGTCACCTTCGCCACCCGCCTCACCAGCAGCATGGCCGTGGGGCGTGACGAGCAGCGGTTCCCGAAGTGGATCGGGCGCCCGGACTTCGTGCGCGGCTACAACCGCGAGGATCTGGGCACGGCGGGATGCTCCGGCCTGCCCAGCGACGACGGCTCGACGTGCAGCACGGCCGAATTGATCGGTAGCCGGGTGGCCTTTGCGAGCGCCGAGCTCCGTTTCCCGATCATCCGGCGCTACGGCGCCCGGACGAACCTGCTTGGCGGGCTGCCGCCAATCGACGGCCTGTTCTTCTACGACGGTGGCGTGGCCTGGTCCAAGGGGCAGTCGGTCCAGTTGACCCGTCCGGACAACTACAACGTCGATCTGCAGCGGGCGCTGCTCACCAGCTACGGGTTCGGTTTGCGCATGAACCTGTTCAACATTGCAATCATCCGCTGGGACTGGGCGGTCCCGAACAGCCGGCCGGGGGCGCGCGGCTTCGGGACGTGGTTCTTCGGGGCGTCGTACTGACGGCTGGGTCACGTTTCGCCCCTCCCTCCGGGGGGGGAGAGCGGGTACTTTTCCCCCGTGCGCACGCCCCTCGCGTTGGCGCTCTTGGCTCTAGCGATCGGGGTTGCCGGCGGCTGCGCTGATCGCAGCTCCCGTCCGGCTGGAGCCGGCGCCCCTCCCAGCATTCCCGGTGGTCCCGACCCGATCGTCCTGCGTATCCCGCGCGACGGTGGGTTCGTCACGGCTGCCCGTTATCCAGCCCTCGATACCGTCATCTGGCGATCGGCGGCACGGGCGCCGGCCCTTTCGCGCATCGTCGCCTTCGGCGGTGACGATGGCTACCTCGCCGCCGTGGACAGCGGCGGGGCTCCGGTCCGTATCGACCTGCGCATCGGTTCGGTGACCGTCTCCCATGGCGACACCGTGTCTGCGGTGTCGTCAGCCGACGGCGGCGCCATCTACGGGCTCGCGAACCGCGGCGAGATCACCCGCTTCACCCCCAGTGGCAGCGACTGGCGCTTTCGCCCCACGCTGCCGGCGCAGGCCCTGGCGGCGCAGAGCGACGGGTCGCTGATCGTGGCCGGCGCTCGCGGCGACCAGGCGGTGGTGTGGCGGGTACGTCCGCCGCAGCAGACCGTGTCGGACAGCCTGACGTTCGAACTGGGCGGCGATGCGGCCGCGCTCGGGCAGCGCGTGGCGGCGACGATCGGCTCCGTGGGCGACCGCGTGTACTTCGGGGGAAATGTGTCGGTGGTGGCCGTGCGCACCCGCGATCTCACCCGGGCGCTCGACGTCGATGTGGGCGACCCGGTGTCGGCGATCGCTGCCACCCCGAGCGGCGACCGGCTCTTCGTGGCGCTGGAGATGGAGGACCGGCTGCAGATCGTCGACCGCTTCGAGGAGGGCGTGACCGGCCGAATCCGTCTGCCCGGACCGGCGCGCGCGTTGCGCATGGATCCGCTCGGCCGTGTGCTCCTGGCCCGCGGCGCCGGCGACTCGGTGCACGTGGTGAGCCTGGCCACCGACGCGGTGATCGGGACCGTGCAGAGCGCGTGGCGCAGCGACCTCCCGCTCGTGCTCCCCGACGGCGCCATTGCGGTGACTCGTGGAGACGACGTGGTCGTGGCCCATCCCGAGACGCTGGCCGACATGCGCATCGTGCGTGGCGGCGCGCGGCAGTTCTGGTACACCATGCGCTGGAACGGATTCCGCCCGCGGAAAGCGGGGCTCGACCAGCCGGTCGAGTTCCGGACGAGCGCCCCCCGCGACGCGGCCGACCGTCTCCCCGACTTCGCAAGCGTGACGCCGGACAGTACGGCGCCCCGCGCCGAGCCGGCCGATTCGGCCGCGCCGGCGACAACCGGGGCACCGCGCGAGGCCATCTTCACCGTGGCTTTCGCCGCCGTGCTCGATGAGCAGCAGGCGCGGGCGCTGTCGCGGCGCATTCGCGTGGACGGTCAACAGCCGCGCATCACGACCTCCGAGCGCGCGGGCAAGACCTTGTATCGGGTTGTGCTCGGTCCGTATCCGTCGCGCGCCGAAGCGGAACGTGTTGGCCGCGCGTCCGGCCAGAGCTACTGGATCTTCGAGGGAGCCCCGTGACCACCCCTGGCCTCGTGCCCAATACGTGGGAAGTCGAAGGACGACGCCTCGCTCCGCTGCTCGACGAGGTTCATGCCGTCGTCATCGCAGCCAATGATCCGGCGGCGGCTGCCCATGCCGCCATCGGCATCGCCCGCATGCAGGGCCAGCGCCGCCGGGTGGCCATCGCCGACCTCATCGGCGAGTCGCCAGCCATCGAAGCGCTGCTCACCGGCGACGACCCGCACGGCATCGCCGACAGCTTTCTCTACGGCGTGTCGCTGAACAAGATCGCCCGGCCGATGCACGACGCCGACAACGTGTTCCTGATGCCAAGCGGCACCGAGCCGGTGGATCACGAAGGCGTGTACGGCAACGAACGGTGGCGCCGGCTGGCAGCGGGATTCCAGCAGGTCGGTGCGCTGCTCATCGTGGTCGCGCGCCCGTCCGTTGCCGGGTTTGCCGCGCTGTGTGCGCACATGGGATCGCTCATGCCCGTGGGCGACACCGTGTTCCCCACGCCCGTCGGTATTCCGCTCATTGCCCCGCCGGCCCCGCCGCCGCCGCCGGCCGAACCGGCGAGCGCGCCCACCGGCGACACCGCGCGCCGGGCGCGCGAGGCGGCTCAGCAGGACGAAACCGGACGCCGCACCAAGCTGCTGGCGGTCATTCTGGTGCTTGGCGCGGTGGCCATCGGGGTGGGTGCGATGTGGCCGGAGATTCTCACGCGACTGCCGGCACCCGTGGCCGCGCTCTTCGAACGCGCCCCCACCGATTCGGCGGCGCTGGTCGTTCCGCCGACCCCCATGGATACCGTGCCGGTCGCCGAGCGCGTTCCTGCCGACTCCGCGGCGGTGCCTGCTGACAGCGCGACCGTTCCCGGCGACAGCAGCGCGGCCGCCGCGGCGAGCAACGTGCCGTTGACGGTGGACAATCCGGCGGATTCCTCCACGGCCGCCCGCTTTGCCGTGTACTTCGCCACCGCGAACACGCGCGCGGCGGCCATGCCCGATGCACGCCTGCGTACGCTCGAGGCGGTGGCGCTGTCGCCGGTGCTGGACGGTACCGAACAGTGGTTCCGGGTGACCGTGGGTGCGGCCGCGACGCGGCCGGACGCGGAGGCCCTGCTCGCGCGCCTGCGCGCCGAGAAGCTGATCGGCGCCGGCAGCATCGTGTCGGTGCCGTTCGCGCTTCGCCTCGAATCGAAGGTGACGACGGCCATGGTGGCGGCGCGCCTCGAGGCGTTGTCGAACCGCGGCATTCTGGGATATGCGCTCCGTCAATCCGACGGTAGCGCCACGATTTATACCGGCGCCTTCGAGTCGCCGACGCAAGCGAGGGCGCTTGCGGATTCCTTGCGCGCCGTGGGCGTCGCGCCAGTGCTGGCCTACCGTACGGGGAGAGCGTTCTAGTGCGTCTGACGAAGCTCGAGGTTCATGGCTTCAAAGCCTTTGCCGACCATTTGGAGTTCAAGTTCGAAAAGGGCGTGACGGCCATCGTCGGCCCGAACGGCTCCGGCAAGTCGAATGTCTCCGATGCCGTGCGCTGGGTGCTCGGCGAGCAGCGGGCCCGCGCCATGCGCGGGGCAAAGATGGAGGACGTCATCTTCCATGGCTCGTCGGCCCGCAAGCCGGTGAACATGGCGGAAGTGTCGCTGCACTTCGACAACACCGAAGGCGAACTGCCGATCCCGTTCAAGGAGGTCGTGATCACCCGGCGCCTGCTGCGCTCGGGGGAGAGCGAGTACCTGCTCAATCGGGCGCCGTGCCGCCTGCGCGACATCCAGGACCTCGTGCGCGGTACAGGCCTTGGCGCCGACTCGGGCGTGGTCATCGAAAGCAAGATGATCGATGCCCTGCTCTCCGATCGCCCCGATGAACGCCGTGAGCTGTTCGAGGAAGCGGCCGGTGTGGGCCTCTATCGCGACCGCCGGCGCAGTGCCGAGCGGCGACTCGAGGAGACCACGACCGACCTGGCGCGGCTCGACGACCTGATCAACGAAGTGCAGAGCCAGGTGCGTTCGCTCGCGCGCCAGCGGCGTCGCGCCGAACGGCACGCCGAACTCATGTCGCGCCGGTTCGCGGTGGAGATCTCGCTGGCCACGCGCGAGATGGTCGCGTGGAAGGACGAACTCGAGGCGCTCGACGGCCGGCTGGCCGAGCTCCAGGGCGAGGTGCCCGGGGCCGAGGAGCAGATCGCTCTGGCCGAGGGGGAGCGTGAAGCAGCGCATGCGGCGCGAGCCGCCGCCGAGGCCAGTCGCATCGAACTGGCACGCCTGGCCGGTGAGCAGCGTGATCGCACCAAGACGCTCGAGCGCGAACTCGCAGTGGCCGAGGAGCGGCAGCGCAGCACCACGATGCGCAAGCAGCGCGCCGAGGAGGAGCGGCGCGAGAACGAAGCGTTCGGGCGGCGGCTGCGCGAGGATCGTGAGCGCGCCGTGACCGACCGTTCGACGCTGGAGCAGGAACTGACCGACGCCGGCGAGGCGCTGCAGCAGCGGCTGGCCGCCGAACAGGTGGCGCGCGAAGCCGTGCAGCAGGCCCGCGCCGTGCTCGACCAGTTGGAGCGTCAGGTGCGCGAGCATCGCGATCAGGCCCGCCGGCTCGAGCTCGACCGCGACGGCGCCGCGCGCGAGCTGGCCGACACCCAGCAGCGGCGCGAGGCGCTCGAGCTGGAACGGCAGAACCTCGCCGATGCCCTCGGCACCATCGAGCGCGAGCTCGTGGCGGCGCGGGAGCAGGTGCAGCTCACGCAGGAAGCGGCGCTCGACGCCGCGCACGACCTCGAAGGCGCACGGCTGGCGGCGGCGACCGCCCGCACCGCCGACGCCGAATCGCGCGCCATGCTCGCCAATGCGGTGGAGCGGCGCACGAGCCTCGAGGGCAAGCGCAATGCGCTAGCCGCGCTCGAGCGCGAGCGGGTGGGGCTGGCCCCGTCGGCGGCCAAGCTGCTCAAGGAGCGCGAGCGCTTCGGTAACGGTGCGGTGCTGGGCCCGCTCACCGACTTCCTCACCGCCGATGGCGATGCCGCACGGCTGGTCGAGCGCTACCTCGGGGCCACGATGCACGCCGTCGTGGTGCGCGACGCCGACGCGGCCGCGCAGGTGCGGCAGTGGCACGCCAGTGCGCAGCCCGGCCCGCTGCTGCTGCTGCCGCTCGATGTGGTGGCCGATGCCGTGGCTGACGAACAGGCGCTGGCCAGCAGCGTGCAGACCTCAGGCCAGGCGGCCCACTGGGTGCGGGCGCTGCTCGGCAAGGTGCGCGCGCTCGACGGTGGCGACGCCTTCGTGGACGAGCGCGGAGCGGTATACCTGCCGGGCACGGCCGGTGGCCCCGGGCCGCTGCAGCGGCGCGCCGAACTGACGCGCCTCGAGAGCGATCTCGCTGCCGCCGATGCGCGACGCGACGAAGCCGCCCTGACCGCCGAGGCGGCGCGCCTCGCACTGAGCGAGGCCGAACGCGCGCAGCAGGTGGCCGTGGAGGCCAACAACCGCGCCCAGCAGGAATCGCGACGCGCGCTGGAAGTGCAGACCGAAGTGGAGCGCCGTCGCGAACGGGCCGAGCGTGAGCTCGAGCAGTCGAGCGCGCTGGCCGAGCGGCTTGTGACGCGCCTCGGCGAACTGGAGCAGCGCGCGCAGCAGTTGGCGCAGCAGGCGGAGGCACTCTACGCGCGGGCCGGCGAAGCCGATACCGATATCGGCACGGCGCGCGAGGAGCTCTCGCTCGCCGAACGCGAGCAGGAACAGGCACGGGAAGCCCGCGCCACCTGGCAGGTCGCGCAGGCGCAGGCCCAGGCGCGGCTGTCGGTGGCCATCGATCGGGAGAAGCGCCTGCTGGAAGAGGACAGCACGGCGGCGGCCCGCCTCGAGTCGCTGGCCAAGGAGCTGGCCACGCTGTCGGAGGCCGACCAGCACCTCGCGCGGCAGCTCGACCAGTGGCGGACAGAGTTGGACACGCAGCAGAAGACGCTCGCCGATGCCGAAGGTCGGTTGGCCGCCGCCGAATCCGCCGTGGCGGCTGCCACGGCGGCATCCGACCGCTGTGAGACCACGCTGGACGAAGCGCGTCGCCGTGCGTCGGCGCTGGGTGAGCAGCTGCACGGGGCGCAGTTGCGTCACACGGAGCTGTCCGGCCGACGCGAGGCCATCCGGCAGCGACTCGAAACCGAGTGGAGACGGTCGCTCGACGATTTGCTTGCCGGCTTCGAGGAGCTCGACCTGCCCACCGAGGAGCTGCGCAGCGAGGCGAAGACGCTGCGCGAGTCGCTCGACGAACTGGGGCCGGTGAACCCGCTCGCCATCGAGGAGCACGAGGAGGAACAGCGCCGGCTCGAATTCCTCACCGGGCAGCGCAACGACCTCGTGTCGGCCAAGCAGTCGCTGCACCAGGCCATTCGCGAGATCGACAGCACGGCGCGCGAGCTGTTCCTGGCCACGTTCTCGCAGGTGCGCGAGAACTTCCGCCAGATCTTCCTGCGCATGTTCGGCGGCGGCGAGTGCGACTTGCGCCTCGAGAATTCCGACGCGCCGCTCGACTGCGACATCGAAGTGCACGCCTCGCCGCGCGGCAAGAAGACCCAGCGCATCCACCTGCTCTCGAGCGGGGAGCGCGCGCTCGTGGCGCTGTCGCTGCTCTTCGGCATCTTCCTCACCAAGCCCAGCCCGTTCTGCCTCATGGACGAGGTGGACGCGCCGCTCGACGACCAGAACATCGGCCGCTTCGTGAAGATGCTGAACGACTTCAAGTCGAAGACGCAGTTCATCGTCATCACGCACAACCCGCGCACGACGTCGGAAGCGGCGGATGCCGTGTATGGTGTCACCATGCAGGAGCCGGGCGTGTCGAGCATCGTGAGCGTGCGCCTGCGCAATGGGCCGGCGGTCGACGAGGAGACGCCGGCCAGTGCGGCCGACGCGGTACGCGAGGCCGACGAGTCGCCGGAAACCGAGCCGTCGCCGGCGTGACCTGGCGTGGTGCGGTGACACGTTGGGGGGCGATCCTGCTGCCGTGGTTGGCGGCGGGCCTCGCCCCTTCGGCGTTGCGGGCGCAAGCCGTGGTCGTGGAGGGGCCGACCCAGGCCACCCTCCCGTCGCTCACGCCGGTGCTGCAGGCGCGGGCCATCGGCCTGGGGCCGGGGCGTCCGCTCCAGTTCACGGTGCAGGCGTCCACCACGCCCGACTTCGCGTCGCTCGTGCTCGACAGCACGTTCAACGCCCCGGACAGTGTGGTGGCCATTCAGATCACGCGACCGCTGCCAAGCGAAGCCACGGTGTTCCTGCGCGTGGCGGCGCGCTCACTGTTCGGCCCGCAGGCCGTGTCGGGCAACCTCGGACCGTATCTGGTACCGGCGTGGCTCACGCTCATCTCGCCGAACTCCCCCACCGGCAGTCCGCTCGACGTGAGGCGCCCGCTGTTCGTCTGGCGTGCGGCGCCGGTGCTCAGTGCCATCGGCCCGTGGCGCTTCGACATCGAAATCGCCTCGTCGCTTGGCACCGAGGTGGCGGCGAGCGGCATTCGTGATACCACGTTCCGTCCGTTCATCGATCTGCAGGCGAACACGTCGTACCGGTGGAATCTGCGCGCCAGTCTGCCCAACGCCGGCAGCATTCGTGTGCTGAGCGCGGGGACCTTCCAGATCACCGACCCGAGCCTCCCCACCACCACCCTGCTCTACCAGAACTTCCCCAACCCGTTTCCGACGGCCGCGTCGCAGACCACCTGTTTCTGGTTCGACGTCGGTGAACCCGGGGCGTCCATTGCGCTCGATGTGCTGGACCTGCGCGGCAACCTGGTGAAGCGGATCGTGCCGGCCAGCGACGGGGTCCGGGATTTTGCGCCCGGGCGCTACGGACGCGGGCAGGCCGGTGGCGCCAGTAATTGCGACAACCGCTTCGTGTGGGACGCCACCGCGGACGACGGCCGCAGCGTGGCCCCCGGGGTGTACCTGGCGCGATTCCGCGCCGGCACGGGTGCACCGATCTTCCGGCGTATCGTGTTCCTCGGCCGCTGACGCGACCTCGGCGCGATGCGACTGACCACGATCGGCACCGGCACCGCCGCGCCGCACCCCACGCGGGTGAGCGCGGCCCATCTGGTGGAAGCCGGCGACTGCCGGTTGCTGCTGGACTGCGGCAGCGGCGCCGTGCACCGCATGGCGCAGCTGGGCGTGGCCTGGAGCGACATCACCCACGTGGCGCTGACGCACTTCCACGCCGACCACATCGCCGATCTGCCCCTGCTGGTGATGGGGTGGCGCTGGGGGCAGCTGCCGGCGCGGTCGGCGCCAGTCACCATCTACGGTCCTCCGGGCACCGGTGCCCTGCTGGAGCGCATGGCGGCGGTGTACGGTGCCTGGCTGCTCGCGCCCGGCTTTCCGCTCACGGTCCGGGAGATCGGTCCGGACGAAGTGATCCGGCTGGCGGACGCGGTGACGCTGACGTCGCATCCGGTACCGCACACTGCGGAGAGCGTAGCATATTCCATTGCGGAAGGCACACGTCGTCTCGTGTACACCGGTGATACCGGGGAGAGCGAGGCGCTCGGGTCGTGGGCACGCGGATGCGATGTGCTCCTGGCCGAGTGTTCCCTCCCCGACGCCATGGCCATTCGCGAGCATCTCACGCCGCGACAGGCCGGTGCATTGGCGGCGCAGGCGCAGACTCGGCGTCTGGTGCTGGCGCACTTCTATCCGCCGGTCGAAACCGTGGACATCCCCGGTGAAGTGGCGGAGCACTATGCCGGTCCGACGGTGCTCGCCACCGACGGCTGGTCCATCGAATTCTGAGGACGTCCCATGCTGGTCGTGATGCAGCCCAACGCCACCTCCGCCGACATCGATCGGGTCTGCGAGGAGATCGTGCGTCAGGGCTTCAAGCCCCTCACCCTGCCGGGCGAAGTCCGCACGGCGATCGGTCTCCTCGGCGATGATGCCAAGGTGGATTGGTCGTACATCGAGGGGCTTCCGGGCGTCGCCAGTGTGCTCATCGTCCAGAAGCCGTTCCGTCAGGCCTCGCGGGAGTGGAAGAACGAGACCACCGTCGTGGACATCGCCCCCGGCGTGCGCATCGGCGGCAGCGACGTGCCGGTCATCGCCGGCCCGTGCTCGGTGGAGAGCGAGGAGCAGATCCTCACGGCCGCGCGCCAGGTGCGCGCCGCCGGAGGCGCTGCGCTGCGCGGCGGGGCGTTCAAGCCGCGTTCGTCGCCGTACGCCTTCCAGGGGCTCGGCAAGCAGGGACTTGAGCTGCTGGCGCTGGCGCGGCGTGAGACGGGACTCGCGATCGTCACCGAAGCGATGGACGAGCGTGGCGCCGACCTCGTTGCGGAGTATGCCGACTGCATCCAGATCGGCGCCCGCAACATGCAGAACTACTCGCTGCTGCGGCACGTCGGCACGCTCAGGAAGCCGGTGCTGCTGAAGCGCGGCATGGCCGCCACGATCAACGACCTGCTGCTGAGTGCCGAGTACATTATGGCCGAGGGGAATCCGAACGTGATTCTCTGCGAGCGCGGCGTGCGGACCTTCGACAGCGCCACGCGCAACCTCTTCGACCTCACGGCGGTTCCGGTGGTGCAAAAGCTGTCGCACCTGCCCATCGTGGCCGATCCGAGTCACGGCACGGGGCTGCGCGACAAGGTCACCCCCATGGCCCGCGCGGCCGTGGCGGCCGGCGCCGACGGCATTCTCGTCGAGATGCACCCTACGCCGGACAAAGCGCTGTCCGATGGCGCGCAGTCGCTGTACCCCGAGCAGTTCGCCGAACTCGTGGTGCAGCTGCGCACGATCGCGCAGGCGATCGGACGCGACATCACGGCGATCTGACGCGAGCGAGGGACGGCTCGTCGGACGGCGCGGCACCTTGCGGCTCGACTTCGGGTAGCAGAGACATGCACATCACCCACCGCGCGACCCTCGCCATGGCGCTCGCCGTCCTCGGCGCGGCGCCACTGTCGGCGCAGAATGGCGCCGAGTCCGCCTACACGCGCGTGGCTCGCGCCTGGAGCGGCACGAAGACCCTCGAAGCCACCTTCCAGCAGTCGATCACCAACCCGCTGCTGGGGCGCACCGTCAGCTCACGCGGCGTGTTCCTGCAGGAGCGGCCGGGCAAGGTGTCCATCACCTTCACGCAACCGGCCGGTGACCGCATCGTGGGCGACGGCAAGTCGCTCTGGGTGTACCTGCCCAGCAGCAGTCCGGGGCAGGTGCTCAAGCTGCCGGCCGACACCGACGGCGCGATCGTGGCCGACCTGCTGGGCCAGTTGCTGGAGACGCCGCGTCAGGCCTTCACGATCAGCGGCGGCGAAGCACAGCCGGTGGATGGACGCCCCACCCGACGCGTCCAGCTGGTCCCGAAGAATCCCGGCACGGTGCCCTTTCAGCGCGCCGTGCTGTGGATCGACGAAACGGAACCGCGCCCCATGAAGGTGCAGGTGATCGACGGACAGGGTGTCGATCGCACCATCATCCTCACCACCTGGATACCCGGCGCCACGCTGCCCAAGGACGCCTTTGCGTTCAAGGTGCCCAAGGGCGTCAAGGTGTCGACGAAGCTGCCCGGCAGCTGACCGCGCAACGCGGCGTTACGGCGTGGACGGCGGTGTCGTGACGGCGCGCCGATCGGTCGGTCCGAACACGTCGCGCGGTGTTCGGGCCGCCTGCAGGAGCTGCGCGGCACGCTGCACGGTCGCGTCGTCCTGCGAGCGGCGAAGGAACTCGGCTTCGGCCCCGAAGGCGACGCGCGCCATTTCGTAGCCGAGCGACCGTGCGATCCACGGTCCGGCGGCATCGAACACCGCCCGCGGCGGCGCCACCTTGCGGCGCACGAGGTCGTCGTAGAGGGCGTCGAGCATCGCCGGAGTCACCGGATCGTTGGCCGTCACCATGGTGCGCTTCTGTAGCTGCGCCAGGCGGGCGAGTGCATCGCGATAGGCTCCCAGGTTCGCGCCCATGGCCCGCGCCAGCGCCTGCACCGGCAACGGCGCCACGCTGTCGCCCACGACTTCGTCAGGGGTGATCCCGCCGCCGCCGATGACCGTCCGGCCGGCGTCGGTGCGAAAACGCGGCTTGATGGTATCGGGGAGCGTCACGCCGTCGGTGCCGGCGTCGTCTGCTTCAGGATCGATGGCGGGAGGCCGGTTGATGGCGCGACCGACCGGCGTGTACCAGCGGGCGATCGTGAGCCGCAACGCACCACCGGACGACAGCGGATACACGTTCTGCGCACTGCCCTTGCCGAAGCTCGTCACGCCGAGCACCACCGCGCGGTCGTGATCCTGCAGGGCGCCGGCGACGATCTCGGACGCACTCGCGCTGGCCCGGTCGACGAGCACGGCCAGCGGCAAGGTGGGCCAGCGCTGCGGCTGCGAGTCGGTGTACACCTGCGGCACCGTGCCCGCGCGCCCGCGCAGCTGCACGATGCTCTGCCCGCGGTCGAGGAAGAGTTCGGCCACCGCCACGCCCTGTTCGAGCAGGCCGCCCGGATTGCCGCGCAGGTCCATGATCAGCGAGCGCGCCCCGAGCTTGACCACCGAGTCGACGGCGGCGCCAAGCTCACTGGCCGTCTGGGCACTGAACATGTTCACGTCGACGTAGCCGACGCCGTTGGGAAGGAGTACCACACGCTGTACGGCGCGGATGTGCACCTTGTCGCGCACGAGCGAAAACGTGAGCCGCTGATCACCGCGGGCCACGGCGATGGTCACCGTAGACCCCGGCGCGCCGCGCAGCGCCCGCGACGTCTCCTCGCGCTGCCACCCCTTCGTGGACTCCTTGTTGATCTCGATCAGGCGATCGCCGGCGAGCAGCCCGGCCCGTTCGGAGGGGCCGCCACTGATGGGTTCGATCACCACCGGCCAGCCGTCGCGGATGTCGACCTGGAGGCCGACGCCGGCGTAGGTGCCGCTCATCTGCTCGTTGAGGCGGCGCAGACGTTCGTCGCTGAGGAGGGACGTGAATGGATCCTGCAGCTCCTGCAGCATGCCGGTGACGGCCTTGTCGTAGATCGTGCTCGCGTCGAGCGAGTCGACGTACTTCTGGGCGACCGCAGCGACCACCTGATCGAAGAGCCGGGCACCGCCCAGCGACGGCCCGGCCGGCGGCACCGCGGCCGTGAGGTCGCGGCCAGCCCACCAGCCGCCCAGGGACAGCAGCCCCACGAAGACGACCGCCGCGGCCACGGCACGCGCGCGTCGCCGGGGAGTCCGGGGAGCGTCGGGAAGGATCTCAGGCATTCCTAGTATACGTGTCTAGAGGGCCCGAAGTGCCGACGACGCCGCCAGCGCGAACTGCGCGGGCCAGCGGGCAACCAGCGCTTCGAGGCAGCGGGCCGTGACCGCATCGGCCGTCGCGTCGGCGTCGATGGCCGTCACGGTGCCGATTTCGGGATGCCGGGCCTGCCAGTCGGGCGACAGCGCCGCCTCGAAGGCGTCGCGCACCCGGATGTGAAAGGCGCGGTCTTCCTGCTCCATCCGATCGGCCGCCCCGCGGGCCGAAGCACGGGCCTGCGCCCGCGCGAACGGCACCGACAGCAACAGCGTGAGGTCGGGCGCCCGCCCAGCCGTGGCGAAGGCGTTCACCGCGCGCAGCGCCGCCAGCGGGAGTCCGCGGCCCGCCCCCTGGTAGGCGTAGGTGGACAGCAGGAACCGGTCGACCAGCACCACCGCCCCCCGCGCGAGCGCCGGCTCGATCACGTCACGCACGAGCTGGGCCCGCGACGACGCGAACAGCAACGCCTCGGTGGCGGGCGCCAGCGTCGACGCCGGGTCGAGCAGCAACGCCCGGATGGCATCACCGGCCGCCGTGCCGCCCGGCTCGCGGACCGCCACGACATCGAGCCCCACCTCGCGCAACATGTCGGACAGCCGCTGCCACTGGGTGGTCTTGCCCACGCCCTCGCCGCCTTCGAGAACGACGAGCAGCCCCGGCAGTGCCGCCTCGGACGGGGCTGACTCCGGCGCCGCTGATTCCGCCGGCGCCGCCGCTCCGGACGTGTCCATGCCGGCGATCAACCGAGGATGATCGGGCTCGTGGCTCCCGCGCGGATGCCGTCGGCGATCCACTGGTTCACGCGCAGCATGAGCTTGTCGAAGTTGTCCTGGGCCGAGATCGCGCGCTGGTATGCCGGGTTGCCCTGCACCTGCTGCAGCAGCGCGTCGAGCTGGTGCTCCATCTCCGGCGTCGGCTCCTCGCCGCGATCGATCATGCCCTGCGCATCCTGACGGATCTGCTCCATCTGCCGAAGGATCGTCGTCGCTTCGCGATCGCCGTTGAGCGCATCGCTCGAGCGCTTGACGGCCTTGTACTCCTCGCTCTGACCGATCGAGCGGCCGAGATCCTTCGCCTTGTCTTCGAGCATGTCTTCGGCCTCCCGGCCGTCTTGGAGATTCGAGCGAAGCGCCGATCAAGCGGCTGCCGATGGCGCCTGCGCCACCAGCACCCGATCGCGTCCCGCGAGGTCCTGCACGATCTGCACCTGCTCCATGCCGACAGCCCGGGCAAGATCGGCTGTCAGGCCGGCCCGCCGGGCGTCCACTTCACACACCAACCATCCCCCGGGCTCAAGGACCGCCCGGATGCCTGCCATGATGGCCCGGTAGCGCGCCATGCCGTCGTCGGGCGCCAGCAGTGCTACCGGCGGCTCCCAGTCACGCACCGACGGCGGCAGCGCCGCCGCTTCCCCATATGCAATGTAGGGTGGATTGGCGACAAGTACACGCGCGCGCTCCCGGGCCACCGGCGCCAGATCCGCGCCCAGCCGAAACTGGACGGGGGCATGCCCGGTGCCGCCAAGCCGCTCGGCATTCTCCGCCGCCACCGCGAGGGCATCGGCAGAGACGTCGGTGGCGATGACTCGGTCGAACCGCCCTTCGGTGGCGAGACTGAGCGCGATGGCCCCCGACCCCGTCCCGATGTCGATCGCCACTCCACCCGGGCAGCTGGCGGTCACGCGCAACGCTTCGCCCACCACGACTTCCGTCTCCGGCCGGGGGATGAGCACCCGCTGATCCACCTGCAGGACGAGGTCGCGAAAGGCCGCCGAGCCGACGGCGTAGGCCAGCGGTTCGCCGCGAAGACGCCGATGCAGCGCGCGTTCGATGGCCTCCGCCTGCTGCGGGGACACGGCGGACGGCCGCGCCAGTCGCTGCGCCAACTCCCCCGGCGACAGACCGAGCACGGCCGCCACCAACTGGCGCCCGTCCCGCGCCGCGTCCTGCCGGACCTCCGGTTCCAGCCGGTCGGCATCGGCCAGCAGCGCCACGACACGCGTCACGACCTCACGCAGGGTCATCGGCCCCGATCCGTCAGCCACCCAGCTTCTCTTCCGCGCTGGCCAGGGCGATGGCGTCGAGGAAGGGGGCGATGTCGCCGTTCATCACGCCGTCGATATCGTACAGCGTGAGCCCAACCCGGTGATCGGTCACGCGCCCCTGCGGAAAGTTGTAGGTGCGGATCTTGGCCGAGCGGTCGCCGGTGGACACCTGCGACTTGCGCATGCGCGATCGTTCCGCCTCTTGCTCCGAGAGCCGCAGGTCGAGCAGCCGGGCCCGCAGTACTTCCATGCCCTTGGCCTTGTTCTGCAGCTGCGACTTCTGGTCCTGCTGCGACACGACGATGCCGGTGGGAATGTGCGTGATGCGCACGGCCGAGTCGGTGGTGTTCACGCTCTGCCCTCCCGGCCCCGACGAGCGGAACACGTCGATACGGAGATCCTTGTCCTCGATCTTCATGTCCACCTCCTCGGCCTCCGGCAGCACCGCGACGGTGGCCGCCGAGGTATGGATACGTCCCTGGGATTCGGTGGCCGGGACGCGCTGCACGCGGTGCACCCCCGACTCCCAGCGCAGCACGCCGAAGGCGCCATCGCCGATGACCTTGAAGATCGACTCCTTCACCCCGCCCAGCGTCCCCTCGGAATAGGAGATCGGCTCGATACGCCAGCCGCGACGTTCGATGAAGCGGGTGTACATGCGGAGCAGGTCACCGGCAAAGAGCCCCGCCTCGTCACCACCTGTACCGGCGCGGACTTCGACGATCGCCGGGCGGTCATCGAGCGGATCGCGGGGTATGAGCAGGGGGAGCAGCGCCTTCTCGAGGGCGGTGCACTCGGCCTCGAGGCGTACGACTTCGGCCTTGGCCTCGGCGGCAAAATCGGCGTCGTCGCCGGCGGCCATCTCGCGCGCGTCCCCGAGCTCCTGCTCGGCCTTGGTCAGGCGGTTCGCCTTGGCGACCACCTCCGCCAGCCGGTGATGCTCGCGGCCAAGCTCGGCCAGACGCGACGCATCCCGGGTCGTCTCGGGATCGGCCAGCAACTGCTCCACTTCGACGGCGCGCTGCAGCGCCTCGGCCATTCGGTCGCGAAGGTGGCTCAGCATCGATCTGGGATGAAATTCGTGATTTGGGTCACGGCGGACTGGGACAGCACGTCGTTAGGCTTCGTGACGCAACATACACCAGCTGAGGGGATTCTCTATGGTTACGCTCGGCACCCCACCACTCCGATTCACCATGCCCGCCATGAGCGTGTCGCTCGACCGTATCACGGATTTCCTGTCGACCGTCCCGCTCTTCCGCGAACTCGACCGGGCGTCGGTGCGCGGCTTTGCCGAACTCACGCGCGAGCAGCGCTTCGCGAAGGGCGCGCTCATCGTGACCGAGGGCGACGCCGGCGACGCGCTCTTCGTGGTGCGCTCGGGCGAGGTGAAGGTGGTCCTGGTGGGCGACGACGGGCGTGAAGTGATCCTCAACGTGCTGGCCGTGGGCGATCACTTCGGCGAGCTCGCGCTGATCGATGGTCGGCCGCGCTCGGCCCATGTGGTGGCCACGCAGGCGTCGAGCCTGCTGGTGCTGCGGCGCGCCGACTTCCGCCGGCAGGTGGAGCAGAGTCCGGCGGTGGCGTGGGGGCTCATGGTGGAGCTGTCGCGCCGCCTCCGGCAGGCCGACGGCACGATTGGCAGCCTCGTGATGCTGGACGTGCCCGGACGGGTGGCCAAGGTGCTGCTGGAGCACGCCACACCGGGCGAGCCGGCCACGCTGATCAAGCAGCTCACGCATCAGACCATGGCCCAGATGATCGGCGCCAGCCGAGAGACGGTGTCGCGGGCCATGGCCGAGTTTCAGGACAAGGGCATCATCTCGGTGCAGCGCCGTATCGTGACGGTGACCGACCGCCGGGCCCTCGAGGCCCGGGCGCGCCCGCGCCTCTGAGCGGCTGGTCGTTCTGCACCACCTGCCTGCCTCCCCGGACGTGAGCGCCCGGGCACGCATCCGCTTCTGGGGCACCCGCGGCACCTGTCCGGCCCCCGGCCCGCACACGGTGCGCCATGGGGGCCACACGGCGTGTCTCGACGTCCAGGTCGGCGATACGCCCCCCATCATCCTCGATGCCGGCACCGGCCTTCGCCCGCTCGGGCAATGGCTCGCGCAGCAAGCGGATGACCGCCCGCTGCATCTGGTCCTCACGCACAGACACGCCGATCACGTGCTGGGGCTGGCCCACTTCGCGCCGCTGTTCACCGCCGGGCGTCACATTGCCGTGTGCTGCGGGGATGGCGAACAGCAATCGCTGGCGTCATTCGTGACCATGCTCCTGTCGCCTCCACTCTTTCCGGAGGTGGCCGGCGTCGCGTCGCGCCTGTCGGTGCACGAGTGGGCGGACTGCGCGGCGCGGCGCACCGAAGGGATGCACCTGCACCGGTTCCCGGCGCGTCACCCGGGCGAGGCGGCCATCTTCCGGCTGGACGACGCGCAGGGCCCGGTCATGGCCTATGCGCCCGACAACGAACTCGCCGCCGACGACACCGACCCGACCGTGACCGCCTGGCGCGAGGCGCTGGTGGCCTTTCTGCGCGGGGTACCGGTGCTGGTGCACGACGCGACCTACCGGCATGACGAGCTGCCGCGCTTTCGGGGGTGGGGCCATTCCTCGGCAACCGAGGCCACACAGCTCGCGCTGGCGTGCGAGGCCGGCACGTTGGTGCTCTTCCATCACCACCCCGATCGCGATGACGACGCGATCGACGGCATGGTGGACGCGGCGCGCGCGCAGGTCCACGCGGACGGCGGCGCGCTCCAGGTGCTGGCGGCGTACGACGGGTTGGCGCTGTCGGTGCTCTAGCCGCCGACAGACGGCGTGCTGCCCCACCCACCGCCGCCGGGCGTCTCGATGGTCAGCACATCACCCGCCTGCATGGCCACCCGGGTCTTGGCCGGGAGCACGTCGTCGTTGAGGCGGTTGATGCCGGCTCTGGCGTCACCGCCGCCGGCCGCTCCCGGCGGGGCCACCCGCCGACGTTCCGTGAGCAGCGTGGCGGTGCACGGCACGAGCGCCTGATAGCGGCGTACCACGCCGTCGCCGCCATGGTGCCGGCCAGGCCCACCGCTGCCGCGGCGCACAGCGTACTCCACCACCCGCAGCGGATACGCGCGTTCGAGGCTCTCCACCGGCGTATTGCGCGTGTTGCTCATACCCACGTGCACGGCATCGGGACCGGAGCCGCGCACGCTCGCGCCCTGACCGCCACCCAGGGTCTCGTAAAAGCTCCACCCCGGCGCGCCAAGTGTGACGTTGTTCATCGTCCCCTGCCCGGCGGCGGGGATCACCAGCTCTGCGACTCCGGCACGGGCCGCGGCATCGGCCAGCGCCGCGAGCAGCACATCGGTCATGCGCTGCGACAGCTCCACGTTGCCGGCGGCCACGGCACTCGGCCGCTTCGCGTTGGCCACGCAGTCGTCGGGCATGGTGATGCGCAGCGCGCGCGCCACGCCGTCATTCACCGGTACGTCGTCGTCGCACAGCAGCCGCAGCACGAACACCGCCGCCGCGCGTGCCACGGCCGGCGGGGCATTCACGTTGCCGGGCACGGCGGGCGCGGTGCCGGTGAAGTCGAGATGCAGCGTATGGTCGCGCACCTGTGCCGCGATGACCACCGGAATGGGGGCGTCACTCACGCCGTCGCCCTCGAGCAGGTCCGCCGCACGACCGCTCGCCCCCTCCAGCAACGCCAGCCGCGCACGGACCCGCCGCTCGGTGTAGGCCAGCAGCGCCTCGATGGCGGCAGTGAGCGTTTCTTCACCCAGGCGCTGGTAGAGCGCCTGCCAGCCGAGACGCCCGGCGGCGCAGGCGGCCCGCTGCGCCCGCAGGTCGCCGTCGCGCTCATCCGGTGTGCGCACGTTGGCCAGCACGAGGGCCATCACATCGGGCTGCGGCACGCCGCGCACCTCGATGCGCACCGGCGGTACGATGAGCCCCTCCTGAAACAGCTCCGTCGCCCCGAAGGGCATGCTGCCGGGGCTCATGCCGCCGACATCCGCGTGATGCGCACGCACCGCCGCGTAGCCGATGATGCGCTCGGCGTCGTGCGGATGCGCGATGACCTCCACCATGGTGAGGTCGGGGAGATGCGAGCCCCCGTGCGACGGATCGTTGAGCAGGAACAGGTCGCCCGCTCGCGCGCCGGCCGCACGCACTGCGGCCACCGACTCCGGCATGGCGCCGAGGTGCACCGGGATGTGCGCCGCCTGCGCCACCATGCGTCCCTGCGCGTCGAACAGCGCACACGACGCATCGCGCCGCTCGCGGATGTTCGGCGAAATGCTGCTGCGCTCGAGCAGCCCGCCCATCTCCTCGGCGAGCATTGCCACGCCCTGCGAGAAGACCGTGAGTTCGAGCGCATCGAAGGCCGGCGCGGTCATGCCTCGTCCTCACTCGTGGCGGGGACGCCCGCCTGGATGAGCGCATACTGACAGCGCAGGGTCCACACCTCCTGCAGGTCGGACATCCTCGCGCCCTTGCCGCGGTTGGGTGCCATGGACAGCAACCCCTGCGCCGATGGATGCGGCAGCGCGCGCCGGGTGAGGTCGGGGTGCGGGTGCTTCTTGAACAGCGTGTCGATGGTGCGCGTGGCTACGCGGCCGAGCGTGACCACACCGCGCAGCCCGCGCGCCTTGAGCTGCGCGATATCGCGCAGCAGGCGTGAGAAGTTGGCCGGGCTTTCGAGTTCGGAGCGGAGCGGCGCGCGGAACGATGAGCCGTCGTCGGTGGGACAGCGGTTCCAGGCGTTGCCCAGCGCGACGCCGATGGGCACCGGCGCCAGCCCCTGCGCAGTGAACACGCCCCCGTCCCAGTCGAACTGATCGACTTCGGGGGGGAGTTGCACGGCGCCCAGCCGCTCGAGGGCGGTGTACAGATGACGCCCCGCCGCATCGCCGAAGAACGGGATGCCGCTCTTGTCGGCGCCGCGAGGCCCCGGCGCCTCGCCGAGAATGAGCACGTGCACGGGGCCGCTGTCGGGAACGAGCAGCGGCACCGGGGTGCCAAGGATGCGCCCGATTCGGGAACCAGGAATGCTCATGTGGCCTCCAGGATCCACCCGCCGATGTCGAGCGCGCGCGCCGTCCAGCCGGCCGCCACCCGCAAGGTGGCATCGGGGAGGCGGATGACTGCCGGACCGGCCACCGTCCGGGACATCGCCCGACCGTCGTCGGTGTCGCCGGCAAGCGTGCCGTTCCTGATGGGCCGCGCGAACCGCACCGGCCACGCCGCACTGCTCAGCGTGGTCCGCGCACTGATGAACTCCACCGGACGGGCGAGCGTGAAGCCGGTGCGCGTTTCGTGTCGGGCCGTGAAGCGGGTGACCACCTGCGCGAGGCGATCGCCCGGTGTGACCGGCACATCGAGTTCGTACCCCTGCCCCACGTAGCGCGCGCGCAACCACCAGCGCGCCTCGAGCTGCGTGCTGCCGCCGGCAAGTGAGCGGGCCGATTCGTGAAGCAACGCGGTGAGTGCCTCGTCGCTCCAGGCGTCGGCGGCCACGAGGCAACTGGTGAGCCGTTCGCGGCGCTCGGGGGCCAGCGCCAAGCCCACCGCGCTCAGCACCCCGGCATGCGGCGGCACGATGACCTGGCGAATACCCAGGCGTTCGGCGAGCCCGCAGGCGTGCAGCGGGCCGCCACCGCCGAAGGCGATGAGCGGGATGCCGCGCGGGTCGACGCCGCGCTCCACCGACACGCGGCGCAGCGCGCGGGCCATGGTGGCGTCGGCCGTCGTGATGATCGCCTCGGCGGCGCGCTCCAGCAACACGCCGAGTGGGTCGGCCAGCGTGGCGACGGCGGCCATCGCCCGCTCCCGGCTGATGTGCACACCGCTGCTCCAGTCGCCAGCGGCGATGGTGCCCAGCACCACGTGCGCGTCGGTGACGGTGGGTCTGGTCCCACCGCGTCCGTACGCTGCCGGACCCGGTGACGCCCCTGCGCTTTCGGGACCGGCGCGCACGGCGCCGCCATCGTCGCGCCACGCCAGACTGCCACCGCCGGCGGCGACGGCATCCACCAGCACGCGCGGGAGCGCGATGGGAATGCCGGCCACACCACCGCCGCGCTCCACCAGCGGCTCGCCCTCGTCGATCAGCCCCACGTCGGCGCTGGTGCCGCCGATGTCGATGGTGAGCGCACGCGGCACACCAAGGGCGCGGGCAATGGCCGCCGCACCGGTGACACCACCCGCCGGGCCCGAGAGCGCCAGCGCCGCTGCGTGGTGGGCGGCCTCGGAGGCCGTGAGGGTGCCGCCCGCCGACGTCATGACGCGCGGAGCAGGAAAGCCCGCCTCGGCCAGCCGCGCCGTCAACCCGTCGAGGTATCGACGCACCGCGGGCCGCGCATACGCTTCGGCCACGGTGGTGGCCATGCGCTCGTACTCGCGAATCTCGGGGAGCACGTCGTGACTGGTGACGACGTCGGTGGCCAACCCGCGCGCCGCAATGGCCGCGCGCAGCGCCTCAGCCAGACGCTGCTCGTGCGACGCATCGCCGTACGCGTGCAGCAGCGTGACGGCGACGGTCTCCGGCGCAAGCGCCAGCACGGCATCGACGGCCGCGGTAAGCGCGTCGTCGCCGAGTGGTGTGAGGACGCCGTCGGGCACGAGCCGTTCGCGCACGGGGACGATGCAGTCGGGCGCTACCAGCGGTGGCACATGATGGCGCGTGAGATCGTACAGCGCGGCCCGCTCCTGTCGCCGCAGTTCGAGCAGGTCGGTGAAGCCGGCCGTCGCGCAGGCCACCACGCGCGCGCCACGCCGCTCGAGCAGCAGGTTGGTGACGACCGTGGTGCCGTGGGCGATGTGGGCGATGCGCTCGGCCGGCAGCGCCGACTCCGCCAGTGCGTGCAATACGCCCTGCGCCCGATCGGCGGCGACACTCAGCACCTTGGCGGTGTGCACCGTGCCGTCATCGCGCAGGGCGGCGAGGTCGGTGAAGGTGCCCCCGACATCGATGCCGACCGCCACGCGCGACGCGTGGCTCACGAGGACAGCACCTGGGAGACCGGCTCCGTGCGCACGGGACGTGTGCCCCGCGCCGCCAGCGCGGCCAGCGCCACGTGCACCGGCACCACGGTCATCATCACCATCATGCTCTGCTGGGAGAAGCCGGGCACGTGCATGAGCGCGAGCCCGGCCACGGCCAGTACCGCCACCACGGCAGCCAGACCGCGCGCCGCGCGTCCGCGCCGCGACGACTCGCGGCGCCATGCCCACCCCACCGCCGCCAGCAGCAGCAGCGGCGAGAGCGCGGTGAGCGACATGTTGCTCCCCATGTAGGGCACATGCTTGGTGACCGTGCCCGCCAGCAGCAGCGCCGTGCCCATCACGCCGCCCAGCAGGTACCACGACATGCCCACCAGCGTGAGCGCGGCGCCGGAGCGCCACGCCACCCCGACGACGAGCGCAGCCAGCCCGAGCCCTAGCAGCAACGCCGGCAGGATGCGATCGGGGGCCGTCGCGGACATGGGTGGCCGCTGCGCGGTGAAGAGCACCGTGTCGGTGGTGACCAGCGACCGGCCGGCGATCGGCACCGCCGCAAGGTCGCGCGCCAGATACTCGGGGAGAAAGGCCAGCTGCCACTGCGTGAGGTGGACGTCGGCGTTGCGCCCCAGTGCAATCTGGATGCCGGCGTACACGGGCAGATTATCGGCCGTGATGCGCGCCGTTTCATCGCGCCACGTGTGATGCCCGCTCACGCGGTCGAGCGCCGGCCGCAGCGCGCCGCCCAGCGCCCAGTCGAGGGCATCACGCACGCGCGTACTGCAATTGTCGTTGTAGTAGTCGTAGCGGTAGAACTTGTTCTGTTCCTGGGCGTTCCACGACAGCAGATCGTAGAGCGCGCCACGCTCGGCCGGCGACAGGTTCAGCACCTGCTTGCGGATGGTGCGATTCTGCGCCTGGTACGCCGCGTTGAACTCGAAGGTGCGATAGCCTTCCATCCAGTAACGGGTGTCGCCAGTCAGGAAGCGCCACACAAACGTCGTGATGGGATTGAAGTTGAACATCCCCCAGTTGAAGGCGATGTCCTCACCGGTGTTGGCGTCGGCGACGGCGAGCGCGATGTGACCGAAGCGCTCGAACACTTCGTCGCCGGGGCCATAGGTGTAGATCGCAACCGACAGGGACTGCCCGCGTGCCGCCCGCGCACTGTCGAGCCGCGCGTCCACACCGGGCGCCGGCGGTGGCGGCGTCTGCGCCACGTTGTCGGGCATGGGCGCGGCAGCCTGTGCCTGCACCAGCGCCGGGGCTGCAACGCAGAGCGCGCCGGCTGCCACGCCAACTGAGAGGGCAACACGGCGCGTCCACTGGTTCACACGCGTCATCACGTTGGTCAGAACCGGATTTCTTTTCCGTCGTCGGCGGCCTTGTAGATCGCTTCCACGATCTTCTGCACGAGCACCTGATCAGTGGGGGTTTCGTACGGCGACTCGCCGCGGATGACCGCCAGGAAGTGTGCGATCTCGGCCCGGTAGCTCTGCAGGAACGGGCTTTCGCGCACGCCGGCGCCGCTGGGCGACACATCCACCGCACGCCCGTTGAGCTCCTTGGTGACCCGCAACGGTGCCAGTCGTGCCGACCCCCGCGTGGCGTGCACCTCGAACCACCAACGATCCTCGTCACCCACATAGGCCCACGACACGTCGATGTTGAGGATCATCCCGTTGTCGCACTCGAGGAACAGCTGCATGGCATCTTCCACGGCGCCTGCCGCCCGGCCTCGCCGCATACTCGACACCACCCGCACCGGCGACGGCCCATTCGCCAGCCAGAGGGCCAGATCGAGTAACGGGAAGCCCTGCTCCAGGAAGACCCCACCGCCCGACTCGGCGCGGCGATTGCGCCAGCCGTCGGTGGACTTCTTGACCAGCAGCGACCCGGCGCGAATGGACGTCACCTGCCCCAGCTCACCATTGCGGATGAACTGGTCGAGCGCCTGGACGTCGGAGCGGAAGCGATGATTGTGTCCCACCACCAGCCGCACGTCGGCCTTCTGGGCCGCCGCCAGGCAGCGCTCGATGCCGCGCGAGGACAGCGCGAGCGGCCGCTCGCAGAGCACGTGCAGCTTCTTGCGCAGCGCGCTCAGCACGTGCGGCTCGTGCAGGTGATTGGGCGTGGCGATGATCACCGCGTCCAGCTCGTCGCTGTCGAGCATCTCCTCGAAGTCGGTGAAGACATCGGGCACGCCGAACCGCTCGGCGAGGGCGTGCGCCTTGGCGCCGTCGTAGTCGCACAGCGCCACGAGCGATGCGCCGCGCAGCCTGGACAGGACCGGGATGTGCGTCAGTTGGGCAATCGCGCCCGTACCGACGACGGCGATCCGTACGCCGTCCTTCATTCGCGCCTCCGGTGGTGACAGATCAGTCGGCGAAGCCGACGACGGTCCCCGGATAGTAATGGCGCAGGATGGCGCGGGCATCGGCACCTGCTCGTGCCCGGCCGATCGCTCCCCACTGACACATGCCCACTCCGTGGCCGTTGCCGGCGCCGCGCAGGGACACGCCCGTCAGGCGCCGTCCCCCGCGCGATTCGCGGTCCACGGAAAAATACGTGCTGGAGAGGATCGCGCCACGCACATCGCGAAAGACCTCGCGAATATCGCGCGCCGCCACACGCACGTCCCCACGCTCGGTGCGCAGCACCACCGCCGCCGCCCGGCCGGAGGGACCACGCTCTCCCACGGACAGCCCCAGCACCCCGGCCGGCTTGGGGTCCGACGCGCCCGAGGCCTGCAGGGCCCGCCGCACGATCCCCGCCAGCTGCGCCTCGTCGAACTCGGCGTGCCAGTGATTGCGCGGCGACAGGTCGCAGTACGGCTTGCCGGTCCGCGGATCGATGTCGTCCACCGGCTGCAGGTACGGCTGGTCAGCCGCGCCCCGCCACGCCTCCCGGGGGGACGCGGTGCGACCGCCGCACGACGCGAAGTACGGGGCATCCACCAGCAGGCCGTTGTAGCGCAGCACCAGCCCCGATGTTGCGTCGATGGCCGCGTTCACCTCGGGGTGCTCGGCGTCGACGCCGCCGTACACCTGGTGCTGCACGGTGGCCGTGAGATTCCACCCCTTCACCGGCGCCTCGACCATGCCGCTCGGCACCCGGATGTAGGTGTAGCTGCGGGCGGCGATGGCCTGCGCCTCGATCGCCGCGCGGTCGAAGGCGTTGCGGGTGCCGATCTCGAGCGGCACCACGCCGCGCAGGTAGTCCTCCACCGGCAGCCGGTTGACCACCATCACCCCACTGTCGGTGGGGGTGAACCACAGTTCGCCCCGATACCGCCGGGTACCGTAGCGCAGGAACACGGTGCCCGCCGCTGGCCGGGCCACGAACGGCCCCTCGCGCCACGGTGTCGCGTCGTTTCCTTCGCCGGCCACACGCAGCAGGCGCCCGCGCTGTTCGACGCGCCACGGCTCGCTCCCCTCGCCGCGCACCAGCGACTGGCGTCCCCCCTGCTCGTCGATACGCCAGCGCCCGGTAGCGCTCACCGGCGCGGCGACGGCACGCCCCTCGAGCGCGACCATGGCCACCCGATCACTGGCGAGGCGCCCGCTGGCCTCCTCGCGCACGATGGGACCCGACACCGCCGGCGTGGGCGGCGCGGGTGCCGGACGCGTCGGTGCACAGGCCACCACGACGGCGGCCAGCGCGACCACACTCCCGAACACCACGGGAGCCCAATGACGCCGAACGGCGTGGCGGAGTGTGGTCATGCCGGCGTCATGGCACGGTCAGTCGCGTTCGGCCAGCGCCGCGCCGAGCGCCTCGTCGAGGCGATGCAGCGTCTCGCCGATCTCCCTCGGCCCATGAGCCGCCGACATGAACGCCGCCTCGAACGCCGACGGCGCGAGGCTCACGCCACGGCGCCGCGCGGCGTGGAAGAAGCGGCGGAAGAGCGGCACGTCGGACTGCTTGGCATCGTCGTAGGTGCGCACGACGCCGTCGCGGAAGAAGAAGCCCCACATGGAGCCGGCATGGGCCGCCGTGAACGGCACGCCATGACGGGTGGCGATGTCGCGCATCCCCTGCACCAGCGTCTCCGTCTGGGCGGTGATGCCGTCGTGCACCTCGCGCGTGAGCGCGCCCAGCGTGGCCAGTCCGGCCGCCATGGCGAGTGGATTGCCAGACAGCGTTCCCGCCTGGTACACCGGGCCGGTGGGCGCCACGTGCTCCATGAACTCGCGCTTGCCGCCATAGGCCGCCACAGGCAGGCCGCCCCCGATCACCTTGCCCAGCGCGGTGAGATCGGGGGTGACACCAAAGCGCTCGGCGGCGCCACCGTAGGCGATGCGGAATCCGGTCATGACTTCATCGAAGACGAGCAAGGCCCCCGTTTCGTCAGCGATGCGCCGCAGCCCGGGCATGAAGCCCGGGTCCGGCTGGATGAAGCCGCTGTTGCCCACGATGGGCTCGAGCATGATGGCCGCCAGCGGCACCTCGCGGGCGATACGCTCCACCGCCTCGAGGTCGTTGTAGGCGCAGGTGATGGTGAGCTTGGCCAGTGCCTCCGGCACGCCGGGCGAATCGGGGAGCCCGAGCGTGGCCACGCCGCTGCCGGCGCGCACGAGGAAGGCGTCGGCGTGGCCATGGTAGCACCCCTCGAACTTGAGGATGTGTTCCCGCTTCGTGATGGCCCGGGCCAGCCGCGCAATGCTCATGGCCGCTTCGGTGCCGCTGCTGGTGAAGCGCACCATTTCGAGGTGCGGCATGCGGTCGGCGATGCGGTCGGCCAGCTCCACCTCCCGTTCGGTGGGCATGCCGAAGCTGGTGCCGTCGTGCATGGCGTGCTGCAGCGCCACCAGCACCACGTCGGGGGCGTGCCCGAGCACCAGTGGCCCCCACGACAGCACGTAGTCGATGTACTCGTTGCCGTCGGCGTCCCAGATGCAGGCACCCTTGCCGCGGGCGGCCACGAACGGCTCACCGCCCACGCCACGGAAGGCGCGCACCGGCGAGTTGACGCCCCCCGGAAAGCGGGCGCGCGCCCGGGCCATGATTTCGGCGGAGCGCGCCGTCTGGGTGCTGAGCGGTGTAGGCAAGGCGGTCATCGGCCAAAGCTCCCGGCAGTCGTGGAATCGAGACCGACCAGCGGCAGCGTGCGGGTCGGCCGAGTGGGGGTTGCCGTCGCCGGCAGGTCGGCGACCCGCAGCAGCGTGGCAGTGAAGTCGTAATCGTCTACCACCTGATCGACGCGCACATCGAGGAAGGCGCCCGGCGCCGGGCGCGCACCGGCGGCGAGTAGCGCCTCCGGCACGGTGACGTGCAGCAGGCCATCGATATCGTCGGCCTGCCACGGGGCGCGGCAGGTCCACACGGCGGGCGACTCGCCAGCGCGCTCCACCAACACCCGGGCCTCACGACCCAGGAAGCGTTCGTAGCGCTCGGCGGTGATGGCCCGCTGCAATTCCTCGACGCGTTCCTTGCGCTCCTGCTTGATGCTGTCGGCGACGTCGTCGTCCATGCCGAAGGCGCGCGTACCCTCCTGCGGCGAATACGTGAACACACCGACGCGATCGAACTGCATCTCCTCGAGGAAGTCGCAGAGCGTGCGGAAATCGTCCTCGGTTTCGCCAGGGAAGCCCACGATCACGCTGGTGCGTACGGCGAGGTCGGGCACGATGGCGCGGTACATCGCGAGGCGCTCGCGAATGGTCTTCTGCCGCTCGGGGCGGCGCATGCGAGCGAGCACGGCATCGCTGCCATGCTGCATGGGCGTATCGAGCCAGCGCACGATGCGCGGATTGGCGGCGATGACCTCCAGCAGCCGCGGCGTGATCCCCGTGCTGTAGAGGTACATGTTGCGGATCCACGGAATGGTGGTCTCGCGCAACAGCGCCTCCAGCAGTTCGGGGAGCGCGTTGCCGTCACGGCGGTCGCGCCCGTAGTGCGCGAGGTCCTGGGCCACGAGGTTGATCTCGCGAGCGCCCTGCGCCTCCAGCAGCTGCGCCTCACGCACGAGGTCATCGAGCGCAAACGAACGATGCTTGCCGCGCATGAGCGGAATGGCGCAGAAGGCGCAGCCGTGGTCGCACCCCTCGGAGATCTTGAGGTAGCGAATGTGCGGCAGGTCGCCACCGAAGAGCCGCACGCCGGGGTGCTCCACCAGCGATCCGCCCAGCAGGCCGCGCTCCACCAGCTCCGGCACCAGGCGGTCGGTCTCGGAGTTGCCGAGGAAGACATCGACCTCGGGGAGCGCGTCCACCAGTTCACTCTTGTGGCGCTCCACCATGCAGCCGATGGCAAAGACCGCCTTCACCTGCCCCTCGTCCTTGAGGCGGGCGGCGTCCACGATGGCCTCGATGGACTCCGCCTTGGCCGCGTCGATGAAGCCGCAGGTATTCACCACGATGACGTCGGCCTCGCCGAGGTCTTGGACCGGCTCGGCGCCATGGGCGACCAGATCGGCCAGGTACCGCTCGGAGTCCACCGTATTCTTGTCGCACCCGAGGGTGACCAGACCGAACCTGAGCATCCGGGAAACTTAGCGGGCGCGGGCGGCGAACGAAGGGCGTCCGGCAGGGGCGCTCCCCGCCATCACCGTCACCGGAAGTTGCCGAACTGCAGCTCCACGCCGAACTCGCCCTTGCGCAGCAGGGCGATGCACTCCTGCAGCATGTCCTTGTCCGGGCTGCTCACGCGCACCTGCTCGCCCTGGATGCTGGCGGTGATCTTCTTGAGCTTCGCGTCCTTGATGGCGGCGGTCACCTTCTTCGCGGTCTCCGCGTCGAGCGCCATCTTGAGCTTGACCTCGGAGCGCAGGATCTCGTGACTGCCCGGCTTGGGGTCGGTGAATTCGAGATTCTTCACGGACACGCCGCGCTTGACCAGCTTGCCGCGCAGCACATCGACAAGCGCGGTGTGGCGCATCTCGCCCTCGGCCTCGAGCTTGATCAGGTTCTCGGTCCGCTTGAAGTCGATGAGCACCTCCGACCCCTTGAAGTCGAAGCGCTGCGCGACCTCCTTCTGCGCCTGGTTGACGGCGTTGTCGACCTCCTGGAGGTCGCAACCGGTGGTGACGTCGAATGAGTAGGTGGAAGCCATGATGACGGTCCTCGGTAACAGAAGGCCCCGGCGGGAAGCCGGGGCCGGTCGGTTGCCAATCTAGTCAGCCCAGGAAACTTTCGAGCGACTTGGAGCGGCTCACATGCCGCAGGCGCGAAAGCGCCTTCTCCTTGATCTGCCGCACCCGCTCGCGGGTGATGCCGAGCTGGGCGCCGATCTCCTCGAGGGTCATCGGCTCCGCCTCGTCGATCCCGAAGTAGAGGCGGAGGATCTTGGCCTCGCGCTCCTTGAGCCCGCAGAGCGACTCCTCGATGGCCTCGGTGCGGGCCTTGTCGAAGGTCTGGTCTTCCGGGTTGGGATGGACCGTGTCCGGCAGGTAGTCGAGCAGGCGGTTGTCCTCACCCGGCGTGAGCGGCGCGTCGAGCGACAGGTGCACCTGCGAGATGGACATCGTCTTGGCGACCTCCTCCTCCGTGATGTCCATGCCGTCGGCGATCTCGGCGTGCGTGGCCTCACGTCCCAGCTCCTGGAGCAGCGCGTTGGCCCGCTTGCCGATGCGGTGCAGCGTGCCGGCGCGGTTGAGCGGCACCCGCACAATGCGCGACTGCTCGGCCAGCGCCTGCAGGATGGCCTGCCGGATCCACCACACCGCGTACGAGATGAACTTGATGCCCTTGGTCTCGTCGAACTTGTGCGCGGCACGGATGAGCCCGAGGTTGCCCTCGTTGATCAGGTCGGAGAGCGACACCCCCTGATTCTGATACTTCTTGGCCACGCTGACGACGAAGCGCAGGTTGGAGCGCACCAGTTTGTCGAGCGCCTCCTGATCCCCCACACGAATGCGCCGGGCGAGCTCCGCTTCTTCCTCCCGCGAAATGAGCGGGTAGGCGCTGATGTCGCGCAGGTATTGATCGAGGGAGCCTTCCTCGTACGACGCCTTCTTTTTCGGGGGAGTGACGGCCATGGTCAACCGGCTCGGGTGCTGAAGGGCCCATCCATGCGACCGCGCGGGAGGGATACGCGGCGTCCAACAATTTCCACTCGATTAAGGCTGATCGATGCGACGCCGTTCGTCAACGCGTCACGCCGACGATCCCGGCATCGATCGGGGCGGAATTACGGGCGCACCGCACTGCCGATGCGCTGCCACCGGATCCGGGTCAGCCACGCCGCCGGTGCGGTGGAGTCCGGCGCGAAGCTGTAATACACCAGCCACGGCGTACCACGCAGCAGGCTGTCGGGCACGAAGCCCCAGTAGCGGCTGTCGAGCGACTTGCCACGATTGTCGCCCAGCACGAAGAGGTGTCCGGCCGGCACCACCAACGGCCCCCACGTGTCTCGCACGGCGTCCACCGGGTTGCCCCGACCGGCGACGAACGGCTCACGCTGCGGACGCCCATTGCGCAGCAGCAGCCCGTCGCGCATGGCGACGGTGTCACCGGGCAGCCCCACCAGCCGCTTGACGAAGGCCTTGGTGCGATCCACCGGCCAGTCGAAGACCACGATGTCGTTGTGCTGCGGCGCCCGCGTCGGTGGCAGGCGCCGCCCGGTGAACGGCACCTCGGCCCCGTATACCCACTTGTTCACCAACAGGAAGTCGCCGGGGAGCAACGTGTCCTCCATGCTCCCCGACGGAATGCGATACGCCTCGACCACGAAGGTGCGCACCGCCAGGAACAGCACGAGCGCCGCCGGCACGATGCGCATCCAGTCGCGCCACCAGCGACCGTGGCCACTCCGCCGGCTGCGGTTGGCTTCCCGCAAGGCGGCGTCGCGGCGGTCCCGTGTCACCGTCGGCATGCGCGGCTCCTGTCTCACCCCGTCACCTTCCGGGCACTCGCCGCGCGCGCCACGGGTCAGTAGTTGTCGATCTGGGCCCGCTGCAGCGACCCCGAATAATCGACATACCCGACCTTGGTCTCCGAGTAGAACTCGAACACTTCCCAACCGCCTTCGCGGTGGCCGTTGCCGGTCTCCTTCACCCCGCCGAACGGCAGGTGGGCCTCGGCCCCGATGGTCGGCGCGTTGATGTACGTGATGCCGTTGTCGAGTTCCTGCAGCGCGCGGAAGGCCACATTCACGTCCTGCGTGTACACCGAACTGGAGAGGCCGTAGCGCACCCCGTTGTTCACGGCGAACGCCTCGTCGACCGTGGCGACCTTGATGACGGAGAGCACCGGGCCGAAGATCTCCTCCTGCTCGAGCCGAGACCCCGCCGTGACGCCAGAGAAGATGGTGGGCTGGAAGAACCACCCGGCGTCGAGCGCGCCGCCGGTGGCGCGCTGGCCGCCGCACACGAGCGTGGCCCCCTGCTCGTGGCCGATGGCCACGTAGCGCTCGACCTTCTCGCGCGCCGCCTTGTGCACGAGCGGACCGACCTCGGTGCCGGCTGCGCGCCCGTCACCGAGTCGCAGCGCGGCAGCGCGTTCGGCGAGCCGCGCCACGAAGGCGTCGTGAATGCCCGCCTGCAGAATGAGACGGCTGGTGGCCGTGCACCGTTGCCCCGTGGTGCCGAAGGCGCCCCACAGAACACCATCGAGCGCGAGATCGAGGTTGGCATCGTCGAGCACGATCTGGGCGTTCTTGCCGCCCATCTCCAGCGACAGCCGCTTGTGCATGCGGCCACACGTCTCGCCCACGAAGCGGCCCGTCTCGGTGCTGCCGGTGAACGAAATGACCGGCACGTGCGGATGCTCCACGAGCGCCTTGCCCACCACCTCGCCGTGCCCATGCAGGAGCTGGATGACTTCCGGGGGCAGCCCGGCCTCGAGCAGGATCTCCACCAGCAGTGTGGCGGTGTGCGGCACGTCCTCGGCGGGCTTGAGCACCACCGCGTTGCCGCAGAGCAGCGCCGGGAACGCCTTCCAGGTGGGAATGGCGAGCGGGAAGTTGAACGGCGTGATGAGGCCGCACACCCCGATGGGGCGCCGCATGCTCATGGCCCACTTGTTGGCCAGTTCGCTGGGCACGGTGTGCCCGAACAGGCGCCGTCCTTCGGTGGCCGCGTAGTAGGCGGTATCGATGCCTTCCTGCACGTCGCCACGCGTTTCCGCGAGCGGCTTGCCCATCTCGCGCGTCATGGCGTCGGCCAGTTCTTCCTTGCGCGCGGCCAGCAGGTCGCCCACACGGCGCAGCACGTCGCCGCGGGCCGGTGCGGGCGTGCGCTTCCAGCGCTCGAAGCCGCGCCGGGCGCTGGCCACGGCCGCCTCCACGTCGGCCACGCCTGAGGCCGGGAACGTGCCGATCAGGTCATGCCGATCGGCCGGATTGCGATTCTCGAAGTACTCGCCGGTGGACGGGGCAATCCACTGGCCGCCGATGAAATTCTTGAAGGTGGTGGTCATCGGCGAAAACTAGCCACGGTCTCTACAGCGCGGTGCCACCGGTGGTGGGGGCCGGTGTGACCGGGGTCGCATTGGGCGTCGCGCCGGGACCGCCATTCGGCACGAGGCCGGGGTTGGCGTCGGGTGCGGCGCCCGGTGGCGATTCGGGCGCCGGCGGCAGCCCGTCGCACGACCATGTTGCGGCCCGTTCCGTGGTGGGAATGGCATACCCCACACGCGGCAGCACCTCGCGCGCGCCCAGGGCCACGCCCCAGACGGTAACGAGGAGCGAGGCCACGTGCGCGAGGCCGAGGCGGTGCCGCCACGTGCCGACGGCACTCCAGAGCCCCAGCAGCGCCACGCCGCCGGTGGCGGCGGTGAACCCCGCCAACGGAAGCCCGCAGCGTGCCGGCCACGGCCAGACCATGAGCCCCGCCGCCGCCCCCACCGCCACCAGCACCTTCACCCACGCCAGCCACGACTTGCCCGACGCCGCCGTCGCCGTCGCGGCCGGCGCGGCCGCGCGACCGGCGGGGAGCGACTTGGTGGCGCCCTTGGCGGTGCCCGGTGCGGTGGGTGCGGGCGCCGACGACGCCAGCAGCTCGTCGTCGGAGATGGAGGCGAGCTGCTTGTCGATCTTGGCGAGTTCCTTGTCCCAGTCGGTCATGCGCGCCCCTATTCCGCCGTTTCCCGCTGCAACGCGTAGCGCTCGATCTTCTTGTACAGATTCGACCGCGGCATGTCGAGCACCCGTGCCGTCTCCGACACGTTCCAGTCGAACGCCCGCAGCTTGGCCAGCAGGTACGCGCGTTCGGCAGCCTGCTTGAACTCCTCGAAGGTCGCGATCTCCAGCAGGTTGCCCAACCCGGCCGGCTCCGCCGCTCGGCGGCCCACGAGCCGATCGACGTCGGCGGCGCCGATGGTGGCCCCGCTGGCCAGGATCACCAACCGCTCGATGGTGTTGCGCAGCTCGCGCACGTTGCCCTGCCACTCCAGCTCCGACAGACGGCGCAGGGCGTCGTCGGTGATGCCTCGCGCCGGCAGGCCGTCCCGCACGGCGAGCTGCTGCAGGAAGTGCATCACCAGCAGCGCAATATCCTCCCGTCGCTCACGCAGGGGCGGCACCGTGATGGGCACTACATTCAGGCGATAGTACAGATCCTCGCGAAACCGACCGGCGGTGATCTCGTCCTCGAGGTTCTTGTTGGTGGCGGCCAGGACCCGGACATCCACCTGCACCGGCTTGCTGCCGCCGATGCGCGTGACCACGCCATCCTGCAGCACGCGCAGCACCTTGGCCTGCGCGCTGGCCGACATGTCGCCGATCTCGTCGAGGAACAGCGTCCCGCCGTCGGCCTGCTCGAACTTGCCGGCCCGATCGGCAATGGCGCCGGTGAACGAGCCCTTCATGTGTCCGAACAGTTCGCTCTCGATGAGCTCCGAGGGAATGGCGGCGCAGTTCACTTCCACGAACGGCTTCTTGCTGCGCGGCGAGCCGCGGTGGATGGCCCGCGCCACCAACTCCTTGCCGGTCCCGTTCTCGCCGGTAATGAGCACGCGGGCCGGCGTGGCGGCGACCTTCTCGATGCGTTCGAGCAGGGCGCGAATGCCGAAGCTCCGCCCCACGATCTCGTAGCGCGATTCGATGGTCTCGCGCAGGCGGGCGTTCTCTTCGCTGAGCTGCCGATTCTCGAAGGCATTGCGCAGCAGCACCAGCACGCGGTCGGTGTCGAGCGGCTTCTCGAGAATGTCGTAGGCGCCGAGCTGCGTGGCCTCCACCGCCGTCTGGATGGTGGCGTGGCCGCTGATCATCACCACCGTGGCATTGGGATCGGCCTGGCGCAGGCGCTTGAGCACCTCGAGGCCGTCGAGGCCGGCCATCTTGACGTCGAGGAACACCAGCTGCGGCCGGAAGCTGCCGTAGAGCGCCATGCCTTCGGCGCCGCCGCTGGCGGTCTTCACCTCGAAGCCTTCGTACTCGAGGAGCTGGCCGAGGGCCTGGCGGATGCCCGGTTCGTCGTCGATGACGAGGATGCGTCGCGTCATTTCGCGGGAGTGGTGGAAGCGGCCGGCACGGCGCGGTACAGGGTGAGCTTGCCGTTCACGACGCGGGCGTCGCTGACGACGGACGGCAGGGGCACGGGCAGCGCATCGGCCGCCAGCCCCGTGAGGTCGACATCGGCGGGGGCCACCGCCGCGTGCCGTCGCAGGGCCTCGATGAGCGAGCGGATGGCGCGCGGTGGCACGTCGAGCCCCTTGATGCGCAGCTCGCGCACGCGCAGCTGGGCGAGGCCGGGGCGCACGGGCTCCACCGGACCGGCAAGGAACAGCGTATCGGTGCCGAGCAGGGATTCGCCCACAAGCGCGCCGACCGCCGATTCCCCGGTGAAATCCCGCCACGCCACGGCAGCGCGCAGCAGCAGCTGATCGCGATCGAAGGCCACATCCGCACTACCCGCCGACGGCGGCAATTGTTGCAGCAGCGGCGCCAGCACCCCGGCCACCTCGCTGGCGGAGAGCGACACATACGCCGGGCCATTACGGCGACGCAGCGGCGCCAGCGGATTCGCGGTCCGGCCCGCCGGCGGGCGGCCGCTCGCGTTGCCGGTCCGGATGCTCACCCAGCCGAGGGCGCTGTCGCGGGCCATGCGGGCGGCCTGCCGGCGAGCCGCTTCTTCTGCGGCGATGCGGGCGCCCTCCTGACTGTCGAGCCGTTCGCTGGTGCGCACGGCGACGTCGGTGACCTTGTCGGCGGCGCCGCTGGCCGCTCGCGACAGGACGGAGGGGAAGCGATCGCCGTAGAGCCAGTAGCCGACCGCCGCACCGGCCACGAGCACCACCGCACAACCGATTCGGGAGAGGCAGCCCACGGCGCAGGGGGAGGAGGGAGACGGCCGGTCGCACTCGGCGTGTCCCGCACCGGTGCCCGCGGGGGCAAGCTACGCGCTGTGGAACGGGGACGGCAGGGTACGGCGGGCGCGGTGCGGGGGAGGGGTGCGGACGTCGCTGGGGCGACCTGGTCGACGGCCATGGCGCCACGGGGGCGCGTGGTCGAAACGGTACTCGGACAGCAGCCGGCGGTCACGCCCATGCTGCGCATCGAATGCCCGACATCGAGTGGCCGTGTGCGGCGTGGGGAACCGATCACCATTCGCGTGCGCTATCGGGACTTCGACTTCCGCCCCGAACTGCGCACCCCGAATGCGGGGGCCACCCTGGGCAGTCAGCCGCAGACGGTCGTCGATGGTGTGGTGCAGGGGCACATTCACGGCTACCTGCAGCGTCTGCCCGAGAACGGCGCGCTCCCGGAAGCGGACGCGGTGAGCTTCTGCGTGCTGGAGCGGACCGTGGAGCGTCGTGGTCACAGCGGGGTGGCCGAAGGGGAATGTCCCGGCGTGGACCCGGGCGAGTACCGTTTGAGCGCCGAGTTTCAGACCAACAGCCACGCCGCCATTCTGAAGACGGGGCCACGGGCCACGATCACGGCGGATGTGGTGACCATCCGGGTGCGTTGACGGAGAGTCGAGGTGGCACCGGGCACAGCGGGGGGCGGGCGTCGGGCTCGAGTCAGACGGCCGGCGCCACGAGGCAGGTGGAGGCAACCGCATTGGTGGCAATCGGCCCCCACTGGCCCGGGCGCGAGTGACGCCCCGGTGTGGGCGTAGCGCGCCCGCTGGCGCCCGCGAGCGGCGGAGGACGCGGTCGCGCACGGCAGCCGACCGTTCGGCGCTCGTGTGCTGGGCCGGTTGGGCGGGGCGACGCGCTGGACGTGCACGTGGAGATCGATGTGATCGGCGAGTGGTCCGGAGAGGCGGGCGAGGTGCCGTTCGAGGTCGGCCACGGAGCAGCTGCAGGGTTTGTCGTCACAGCCGGCGTAGCCGCACAGGCACCGGTTGCTGGCCGCGATGAGCGTGAAGCGAGAGGGAAAGCGCAGGGTGCGGGGGGCTCGGCTGACGACCACATGCCCCTCTATGCACTCTCGAAGGTCTTGGCCAGAAAGGTCCGCCCAAAGTGTTGAGACATCGGCCCACTTGCACCCAGGGGGACCAACGTGCCCCGAGCGGCCGCGAGCAGATGCTCGATTAGGACCACTTCCCCCACAGTGCGTAGTTCGGAAAGCCCATATGGTGCATGCTGCGATCAGGGTTGCACCTGGCGATGAAGCGGATCACTGCGCTGCGGTATCGCCGAAGCATCTCACGTAGACCAACATCATCAAGACCGAATACCTCGCGCGCCAGCGCCCCCCGACGCAGCCGACTCGCTGCGCAATCATCCCCAAGCAGCGCCGTCCAATCCGTATGTGGATAGTAGAAGCATGGCAGCGCGGGTACTTCGACATCCGCCACCTCCCCTGCCTCGAGGATCGCACGTAGCTCGGGCTCTCTGGCTTCGAAATCGCGAACCAACAAGAGTCCAGAGTACACCGAGAGCGAGTCACGGGCGTTGGTGCGGCCCTGCTTATCGAGCCACGTAAGCGACGCGGCGTCTTCCATCACCCGCGCGCCGACCTGCATGATACCGAGCGAGGCCCGATCGAACACATCGAGGTGATTCCATTTGCTCAAGTGCGGCAAATGCGCGTTCATGATCGCTGCCAACGAAGACATCAGACCCTGCCTCCATGCGATGGCGCCGGCTACATGTGCCGCTGTCGATGCGCCCGCGCGCAGTAGCCGCGCAGCATCATCTTCCGCTCGACCGGAGGTCTCCACGGTCAAGCGCTCGACCCACTCCTCCACCAAAGCACGGCTGCCTTCGTCTGAGGCCATGACTGCGCAGATAGGCGACAATAGCTCGTCGGCGACAAGAGCCACGCACTCTGCAATCACCTCGGGAACCTGATACTCCCCAACGGACCGACCTGGGCGGACTGACGGAAGTCGTCCGGCGTCGGCGACCACGCGCTTCGCATCCGCCACAGCGTCATTGATGGCCGCGACAAAGGCACGGTTCTGCGCGTCGATGTTTGGCTTGGCCAGTGCGTGGCGCACCTCATGCAGGCGCCGCGCCGCGCGCCGTTCTCCACCATACATACCTTTAACATACCTGACGCCGTTACGCAGGTGTTCGATCGCTTGATCGATGGACTCAATACACTCGGCCATGCTCGCGAAACGTTGTTCCGGCCGGAGGGCGGTCATGTGGTCGAGAAGGCCGTGCACATGATCCAGCCGATGGTCGCCGGCAGCCTCCGTCAGATACCACGATCCTTCGCGATGCCGGTCCAGGGGAAAGATGGCACCACCCGATACGACCGCATAGATCGTCTTTCCGAGCGAGTAAATGTCGTTTGCCGGACCGACGTTTTCGGTGGCCCCACCCCCAAAGAGTTCCGGAGCAGTAAGACTGTACGACCCCATCGCGTCGTTCTGGGTGTGCGTAAGACGCTCATCCTCTTCGAGAAAGCAGATTCCGAAATCCGCGAGAAGCGGCGTGCACTCGTCGACGTCGAGTAGGATATTGGCCGGCTTGACGTCTCGGTGAATCACGCGTGGTGTTGCCTGATGACACGCCGCTAGAGTTCTGGCGACCTGACCAACGAGCTGCAACGTGCGCTCGAGTCCTGCGGGGCCTCTGAATGACGACGTTCTGTCTTTCAGCGTGGCGGATGCCCAGGGCATCACGTAGTAAGACGGGCTGCCCGGCGTCTCGCCCACGTGGGAATCGATGATCTCGACAATTCCACTGACCGTCTGGCGCAGGTCTTGGGTGGCCCGGATCTCGAGGGCAAACCGCTTCAGCTTTGCCACGTTGACTTTGGGGTCCAGCAGCTTGAGCGCGAAGACCCGACCCATACCGTCCTGCCGATCTCTGAAAGCCCAAACCTGACCCTGGCCACCACGGCGGTTGTGCGACTCACGAATCGCCTCCCATCGGTCGCCCCACACCATGTGCTCCGAAGTGATATCCGTCATCCCACTGTCCCGTTACAAGCCACTCCATGCGACGCCGAAATGCTCGGCCCACATCCGCACTCAAGCGGGGAATGCCTGACATTCGCCAGTCGCAGGCGAGATCGTACCCAATCGGCACGGGTGCCCGCCTCTGGTGTCCCTGGGATGCGTAGCCTCCCGATAACTGAACCGCCGCGAGCTTCGCGGAGACTCAGTTCGTGGCATGCCAAGCGCCCCGCAGGACCGGCGCGGGTTCGGTAGTAGTGCTCCTCGAACTCTGCCGGCGGTACGTACCCTCAACGGTGCGATGACTGGTGTTCCGATAAGTCGCAGTCTTCTGTCAGGGTGCGGGGAAACTCGATGACAGCACCCGCATGGCAGTTACCGACAGGCGAAGCCGAGACCTCGGATTACTTGAGCGATGATGATCGCCGCGCTTCACGGACCCAGGAGCGAGGCCGGCACGATGGCGACACCGCTGGCGTGACGGTAGGCGTAAGGCCCTGTGTTTACCAGCACCATATCGAGCAGATCGTCCTTCATCTCCGCCTTCAGCCAGAGCAGATGCCGGAGATCGTCGTCATCGATGCTGGCACTGAGCTTCACCTCGATCGCCAAGACCCGAGCATCGCCGCGTTCCACGATCAAGTCGACTTCGCGGCGCCCATCCCAGACGCGAAAGTGCCGCACCTGTGCCTCGTGGCGCTGCGAATACAGGCGAACAGACTGGGACTCCAACGACTCGAAGAGCTGCCTCAGGAGTGTCCCGTCGCGCGGCGTTGCAGCAGACGCGACGAGGGGTGTCCTTTCACCAGCAAGGAGGCGGCCTGCCGTCACCCCGAGCAGTCGCGCGGCGAGAGCGGGGTCGGCCAGGTGGTGCCGCGGGGCTTGAGCGACACGCTTCAGCGTGTTCCAGGCAGGTGACCACCCCTCGAGAGGCTCGAGCAGCCACAGTCGCTCCAACACTTCTCCGTAGCCATGGGCGGTGCCGCGTGCTGCGAGGTGTGCAGCGTCGTGATCATCGCCTTCCCCGGACCCAGCGGCCGCTCGATTCTTCTGGTAGCTGGTTACCGTCGCGGTGGCGGCCGCGTACGCCGCCATCCACCGCCGGACTACAGCGGGGCGGCGAACGACGTGGCCGGCCTCGCGGAAATCGCGGTCGACCACGCGCGCGATGTAGGCGTCGACCTGAGCGCGCTGCGCACGGTCGCTGAGTCGCCGAATACCCGGGAAACCCGATGCCAGGATTTGCCGGGTGTAGTCCTGCACCGTGAGTGTCGTCTCCCCGGATAGAGGCCGCGGTCCGCCGGCGAGCAGGGCTCCCAGACTCACCGTCGGTGACGCGATGCTGCGCTCTGCCAAGGACAGGGGGCGCATGCGGATGGAGATGATGCGCCCGGCGCCCGTGTGGGGATCCTGCGCACCTGCGTGCGGAGGCAGCGCGGATCTCGTCAGCAGGAACTGATCCGGGATATGCGGGTTGTCGTCGACCGTTCGGCGGACTCGATCCCAGATGTCAGGCATGCGTTGCCATTCGTCGACGAGGATCGGCCGAGCTGCTCCCTCCCACACCGCGGGGCCAGCCTGAAGAACCGCGCGCGCGGCGGGATCATCCATGCGACAGACCGACTTGGCCCTCTGCTGGGCAGTCGCCGTCTTTCCGACGGCCTTCGGCCCTTCCAGCGCGATGGCGGGGAGTTGTCCGTTCAGGTCGTCGAGTTCATCGTCGACAATACGCCGGTCATGGGTTGGCATGAGAGGCGACATGGTGGTGGCTGCGGCTGCCCGGCCGGGCGTGGAGCGCAATGAGTGGACAGTTCCCACAGCTTCGACTGGACGTTTCCCACAGTCTGTTCGTGGCTGTTCCCACATCGCTGACCGGACAGTGCCCACGTCTTGGCCTGTCCGGATCACACGGTTCGCCGCCAGTGGCCTTCTCCCGAAAAGCGGGGTGGGCGGCGACCGGTCGGGTGTCACGCGACGCGCGACCCGACTTCACACCCGCCGTGATTCGCCGGATCGCCGGGCAGTGGCGGGTGACAAGTCGCCACGGGGCCCCGCGCGCCCAATCGGCCGCAGAGTAGGTGCTGAGTCGGGAGCAACTGAACGGCGCAGCTGCAGCAGTCGGAAGCTTCGAGGCGTATTCGACCAGCGCGTTCACCCCGTGGTACTCGGCTGGCGGCTCCCCCTACTCACCCCCCGGCACGACGGCCGCCATCGGGGCGCCGCCGCTGTCGTTGGCGGTGTCGACGGGCCGAAAACTGAGCGCTTCGCCCAGGTGCTGCCGCGTGACGACGTCGCTGTCATCCAGATCGGCAATGGTGCGAGCCACGCGCAGCACGCGGTGATACGAGCGGGCGGAGAGGGTGAGCCGATCGGCGGCGCGAACGAGGAGCGCGCGGGCGTCGGGTTCGAGGCGGGCGGCGGGGACGATAAGGCGGGCCGGAGCGGCGGCGTTGGTGGGGGCGGCGCCGCCGATGCCGGTGTGGAAGGCGGCCGCAGTGTGCGCGTAGCGCGCTCGTTGCCGGCCGCGGGCGGCGAGTACGCGGGCGCGAACGTCGCTGGAGCGGTCGGCGCTGGTATGGGCGGCGAGTTGGGCGGGGGGCACGCGTTGCACATGCACGTGCAGGTCGATGCGATCGGCCAGCGGTCCGGAGAGGCGGGCCCGATGGCGTTCGAGGTCGGCGACCGAGCAACGGCACGGCTTGTCGTTGCAGCCGGCGTAGCCGCAGGGGCACGGATTGCTGGCCGCGATGAGCGCGAAGCGCGACGGGAAGCGCAGGGTGCGGGCGGCGCGGGACACGACAACGTGCCCGTCTTCGAGGGGCTGCCGCAGCGACTCCAGCGTGTGTCGCGGAAAGAGGCTCAATTCGTCGAGGAAGAGCACACCGTGGTGGGCGAGGCTCACTTCACCCGGGCGTGGCCAGCCGCCGCCGCCCACGAGACCGGCGGTGGAGATGGAATGATGCGGTGCGCGAAACGGCCGGTCGAGCGAGAGACGCGCCTGCGCGGCCGGCCCCAGCAGACCCGCCACCGAGTGGATCGCCAGCACCTCGAGCGCTTCCTGCTCGCCCAAAGGCGGCAGAATGCCGGGGAGTCGTCGCGCGAGCATGGTCTTGCCGGCGCCGGGCGGCCCCACGAGCAGCAGATTGTGCGCGCCGGCGGCGGCGATCTCGAGGGCGCGCACGGCGAGCGCCTGCCCCACCACATCGCCGAGGTCCGGCATGTCGTCGGGTACGCCGGTTTCGGCGGGCGGGCGGGGATCGCTGCCGGCGGAGCCGTCGCGCAGCGCGGTCACGAGGGCGGCAAGCGTGCGCGGTGCCATGGCGCGGGCACCCGGTACGCGCAGCGCTTCGGCCAGATTGTCGGGGGGAACGATGAGCAGGGCGTCGCTGGTCGCCGCGACATGCCGCGCCACAGCGAGCACCCCGCGCACCGCCCGGAGTTGGCCGTCCAGCCCCAACTCCCCCACGGCACAGAGGCCGGTCAGCGACTCCGCTGGCAACTGCCCGCTGGCGGCGAGCAGGGCGAGCGCAATCGGGAGGTCGAACGCGGTGCCGGTTTTCGGGAGATCACCGGGCTGCAGGTTCACCGTGACCCGTCGCGGCGGCACCGTGAACCCGCTGTTGGCCAGCGCCGCGTGCACGCGGTCGCGGCTCTCCTTCACTGCCGTCGCGGCCAGGCCGACGAGCGTCCACTGAGGTAGCCCGTTGGCTACATGCACCTCGACGAGGACATCGAGGGCGTCGATACCGAGGACGGCGGCGGAAGGCGCGGCGGCGAGCATGGGGCCAACGTACGGCACCAGGCTCGCCGCGCTGTCATCGAAATCGTGCGCGCGGTACCGAAATCGTGCCGGCCGCTCGCGCGGGGCGTCGGCGTCGTACCGCGGCGCGACACCGCAGCCTTACATCGCCGTGCGCGCGCCCGCGCCCAGCGTGTACTTCGCCATCCACTCGTACTCCCGCTTCATCCGGTCGAGCTGGTGATAGTACTCCGCGAGTCCGTGCCCCTCGCGCGGGTAGAACACCAGCTCGGTGGTCTTGCCGCGGTCCTTAAGCGCCCGGTAGAACTCCATCGGCTGCCCGATGGGCACGCGCTCGTCGTTGCCGCCGTGCAGAATGAGCAGCGGCGTGGTGACCTTGTCGCTGTACGAGATGCCCGAGCGCTCGAGGAACCTGCGGATGTTCGGGTTTACGATGCTGCCGTCGTACTGCGGCTGCCCGAAAAACGTGTTGATGTAGCCCGGGATGTCGGTGGTGCCCGCCATGCTGAGCAGCGACGGCAGGCCGGCGCCCATCATGGCCGCCTTGAAGCGCCCCGTCTGCGACACCACCCAGCTGGTCATGTAGCCGCCGTAGCTCCACCCTTCGAACGCCATGCGCGTGCTGTCGGCGATGCCGCGCTTGATGAGGTCATCCACGCCGGTCATGATGTCGCGGTAGTCGCCGCCGCCCCAGTCGCCGGTATTGGCGTGCATCCACCATTCACCGTAGCCGGTGGAGCCGCGCGGGTTGGGGTAGAACACGGCCCACCCACGCGCCGCCCAGGTCTGGCCGGGGCTGGTGCCTGCCTTGAAGCCGTTGGTGTGTGCGCCCGTGGGGCCACCGTGCGCGGAAACGAGCAGCGGCACCTTGGCGCCCTCGGTGTAGCCCACCGGCAGCAGCAGCACACCTTCCACCTCGCGGCCGTCCTTCGACTTCCAGTTCAGCACGCGCGACTGGCCCAGCGCCCGCTCGGTGAGCCACGCATTGGTGGTCGTGATGCGCGTGGGCGCCCACGCGGCCCCCTCCTGCACATACACCTCGGCCGGCCAGTCCGGCGTATCGAGCACCAGCGCCAGCCGCGATCCGTCGGCGCTCGGCGACAGCCCACCCACCAGCACGTTCTGCGAGCGCTTGCTGTAGCGCTTCGCCGTGATGTCATACGCATACAGCGACTGGTACACCCGATCGCTGGCGGTGAACCACAGCGCCTTGCCATCCGGTGACCAGCGTACCGCGCCCGGGCTCACGTCGAAGTCGGGGCGGGCATGATTGGTGAGCGTGCGCGTGGCGAGGTCGAAGGTCACCACGCGGGCGTTGCGCAGCGTGCGCGGCATGATGCCGTCCTTGTGCGGCGCAAACTCGTGCGGCAGCAGCGTGAACGCCAGCGTCTTGCCGTCGGGCGAGAACGCCGGCGCCGACTCGGCGTCGCTGCCGGTGGTGATGCGGTCGAGCTGCTTCGACGCGATGTCCACCACGTAAATGTCGTGCCGTTCATCGCGGACCAGCGGCGTGGGCGAGGCCTGAAAGGCCAGCCTGGCGCCGTCGGGCGACCAGCTCGGCGGCGCGCTCACCGTGAAGGCGCCCGACGTGACCTTGGTGGCGGCGCCCGAGGCCACGTCCACCACCCAGATGTGGTTCATGCGCAGGTCCCCCTCATACACCTGGGGATCGTCGCGGCGACGACGCTGCGCTTCCTCCTCACGAGTGAGCGAATCGCGCGAGACCACCGCGATACGCGCGCCGTCGTGAGACCAGACGTAGCTGCTCACCCCCTCGCGCAGCGTGGTGAGCTGGCGCGCCTCGCCGCCGTCGGCCGGGAGCAGCCAGAGCTGCGCGCGCGGCGCGTCGTCGCCGGTCCCACTGCCGCGGGCCGCCACGAAGGCGATGGTCCTGCCGTCGGGAGACCACGAGGGTTGCGACTCACCGCGCTCGCCGTACGTGAGCTGCCGCGGCGCGCCGCCGGTGGCCGGCACGAGATACACATGCGACCGGCGCTCGTGGCGATCGCCGAGCGCGGTGTCGCCGCGCGCGTTGGGGTGTTCCCAGGCCGAGATCGTGTAGAGCACCCGGCTGCCGTCGGGGGACAGGGCGACGCCGGCCACGGCCTTGAGGCGCATGATGTCGGCGTCGTCGAGGCCGCGCGGCTGCGCGGCAGCAGTCGTGGACAGGGCGAGCGTCGCGGACGCTGCCAGCACGGCGAGCGGCGCCGAGCGTCGGGGGGTCAGGAGGGAGGGCATGCGGGGACCCGCTCGAGGTGGGAGGATCCGGGTCCTGATCGGACCCGGAGGGCTCTTGAGTGTACGGAAAGTGTACGCCAAAAGGCGGCGCGCCGCTCAACGGCGCCACTCATTAGCGGCGCGTCAGTACCCGGCCGGCGCGCACGCCGGTAGCCGCACCGCCGTCCACCGCCACCGTGCCGTTGACGATCACGGTGCCGATGCCCAGCGGATACTGGTGCGGTTCGGTGAACGTGGCCTGATCCTTCACGGTGGCGGCATCGAACACCACCACGTCGGCCATGGCCCCGTCGCGCAGCACGCCGCGATCGCGCAGGCCGAGCCGCATGGCCGGCATCTGCGTCATCTTGTGAATCGCCGTCTCCAGCGAGAGCAGCCGCTGCGTGCGCACATACTCACCGAGCACGCGCGGGAAGGTGCCGTACGCGCGCGGGTGCGGATGCCCGTCGCCGGGGCGCGACAGGCGGCCGTCGCTGGCGATCATGGTGAACGGGTGCGTCATGATGCGGCGCACGTCGCCCTCGTCGAGCACATGGTAGATGGCGTTGGCCCCGCCCTTGAGCATCGCCTCCAGCACCAGCTGGGCGCCGTTCTCCGGTGTGGGCGCGAGATTGCGACGCGCCGCCCACTCCTTGAGCGTCTTCCCTTCGAGGCTCGTGTCCCACGTCACGCGCGAGAACTGCACGCGCGCCAGATCCCCGCCGCCGCGATCGTTCACGATGTTGAAGATGATCCCCGCGACGATGCTGTCCTTCAGCGCCGGATTCTCCAGTCGCTTGCGAAACTCGGCGTTGCCACCCGCCATCGCCCAACTTGGCACGAGCACGCCGAGGTTGGTGTGGGTGGCCGTGTACGGGTACTGATCGATCATCACGTCGGTGCCGGCCTTCCGGGCACTGTCCACCATGGCCAGCGTGACGGTGCTCTTGCCCCACATCTGCTGCCCGACCGCCTTGTGATGCGTGAGCACCACCGGGATCTTCGCGCGGCGGCCGATCTCCAGCGCCTCACCCACACCATCGAGCAGCCCGATGCCCTCCTTGCGCAGGTGACTCGTGTAGATGCCGCCGCTCTCGCTGGCCACGCGGGCGAGGGCGATCACTTCCTCGACGTTCGAGTACGTGCCCGGCAGATACAGCAGCCCCGTGCTCAGCCCGAACGCCCCCTGCCCCATGGCCTCGGCCACCAGCCACTGCATACGCGCCAGCTCGGCGGCACTCGGCGCCCGGTCGGCCATGCCCAGCACGGCGCGCCGGATGTCGTTGTGCCCCACCAGGTAGGCCACGTTGATGCCCGGTTGCGTGGTACGCACCGAGTCGAGATAGGGCGCGAGCGGCAGCGGGGAGCCGCCATCGGGGCCACCCAGGGCGAGCGTGACGCCCTGCCGGAGCGCGCTCTCCATGAGCGGCAGCTGCAGCAGCGGCTCGAGGTGCGCATGGAGGTCGATGAACCCCGGCGACACGATGCGGCCGGTGGCGTCGATGACCCGGGTGACACCGGCACGCGGCAGCGACGGCGCCACCGCCACGATGCGGTCACCGCGTATGCCCACGTCGGCGCGGCGCCCGGGGGCGCCGGTGCCGTCAACCACTGTGCCGCCCGCGATGAGCAGGTCGAACGTCTGCACCTGTGGCGCGGCGGAGACAGGCAGCGGCGTGGGCGGCTCGGCCACCTCACGGCCACCAACGAAAAACCCGCCGGCCAGAAGGCCGACGGGCAGTCCGAACAGCAGGGCGGCGCGCATCAGCGCACGGCCAGCAACTCGACGTCGAACACCAGCGTCGAGTTGGGCGGAATGGGGCCGGACCCGCTGCGGCCATAGGCCAGCGCCGAGCCGATCACGAGCTTGCGCTTGCCCCCCACCTTCATGCCGACCAGTCCCTGATCCCACCCGGGGATGACCTGGCCCACGCCGAAGGTGAAGTCGATGGTACCGGAGTCGAAGCGGTTGGCGTTGATGAGCCACCCGGAGTAGCGCACCTGGATGGTGCGGCCGGCCACGATGTCGGCACCGGTGCCGACCTGCAGATCCTGAATGAACAGGTTGTCACTGCGCCGGGTCATCTGGGCGATGTTGACGCCCAGCGACGCCGCGTAGGTCTCGACGGCGGGATTGGAAGGAATGTCCGGAACCTCGTTGTCGCTGCCACAGGCAGTCATGAACACGGCAGCGCCAAGGAGCGGCGCCACGCGACGGGCGATCGTGCGAAGAGACAGGGACATGGTCTGACGTGGAAAGGGAAACGGCTGCCGGATGCGGGCATCGGGCGGGCAGTGACCGGAAAGATATCCCATCGACGGTTGCGCGTCGCCTCCAGGGCCCCTACGCTGCGCAGCACATGTGCGCCGTGCGTCGGACTCCCGAGGGGGTCCCCGACCTCTCCGCGGGTCGGCTTCCGGAAAATGTGCTGCCCGTCGACGCGATCCCCGATGGCGGGTCGGCGTCTGCCGGCGAGCCCGCGGAAATGCCGGGTGATCGCCAGTCGCTCGCCGCGCGGCGGTTCGTGCTGCAGCTCGCGCGCGCCCTGCACCAGCACGGCACGCCGGCGCACCGCCTGGAGGCGGCGCTCACGTCGGCCGCCAGCCAGCTCGGACTTCAGGCCGAGTTCTTCTCCACGCCCACCAGCATCATGGTGGGCATCGGACACCTCGAACATCAGCGGGTCCACCTGCTGCGCGTCGAACCCGGCGAGCCCAACCTCGGCCAGCTCACCAGGCTGGCCGACATCACGCGTCGTGTGGTCGAGCGAGACATTGGCCCGGCGGAGGGGTTGGCGCTGATCGACGCCATGGACCGGGAACCGCCCACCTATGCACGGTGGCTGGTGATCGTGGCGTTCATGCTGTCGTCGGCGGCGGTGGCCTGTTTTCTCAAGGTGCGCACCGGCGACGTGGCGGTGGCCTCGCTGCTGGGGCTGGTCACGGCGGTCATCTCGCTCACCACCGCGCGGTGGGCCACCACGCGGCCCATCACCGAACCGCTGGCCGCCTTCGTGGTCACCACGTTCGCCTTCGCGCTCGACGGTGTGCTGCGCACCAAGTCGGGGTATGCCACGTCGCTGGCCGGCCTGGTGATTCTGCTGCCGGGGCTCACGTTCACGGTCGCGCTCACCGAATTGTCCACCCGGCACCTGTCGTCGGGCACGGCGCGCCTGAGCGGCGCGCTGGTGGTGTTTCTCGGGCTGGGTTTCGGCCTGGCGCTGGGCGCCAAGTCGGGCGCGGCACTGGGCGACGCACTGCGCGAGAGCTGGCCCATGCTGGCCCAGTTTTCGTCGCGCGACGTGCTGCCGGCGTGGAGCGAATGGGTGGCGCTGCTCGTGGCGCCGCTGGCGTTCACCGTGCTACTCAACGGGCCACCGCGTGACGCGCCGCTCATCGTGATCGCCTGCGCCGCCGCCTATCTCACCAGCAAGTTCGCCGGCGCCGCCGTGGGTGAGGAGCTCGGCGCGTTCCTCGGTGCGCTGGTGGTCAGCGCCGGCAGCAACGTCCTCGCGGTGGTGAAGCGGCGCGTGGCCATGGTCACGCAGGTGCCCGGGCTGCTCATTCTCGTGCCGGGGAGCATCGGGTTCCGCAGCGTGACGTCGCTGCTGGGGCAGGAAGTGGAGACCGGCATCGCGACGGCGTTCCGGGTGGCCATCGTGGGCATCTCGCTGGCCGCCGGCCTGCTCGCCGGCAACGTGGTCACCCGGGCGGCCAACCGCGTACGGCGGTAGGCTCCGTCAGCCGGCGTCGCGCATCGCCTGCACGGTGTGCACGTAGGCCGGGCGCGCCCAGCCCAGCAGCAGCAGGGTGAAAAACATCCCCACCACGGCCAGCAGCGACAGGCTGTAGCGGATGGCCAGCGGGTCGCCGAACACCCGGTCGGTGAGCAGCGCCACGGCCGTGGGGCCGAGTACACCGGCCACGAGGTTCACAATGAGCTGATACACCGCGCTCCCCTGGCCGCGCATCCGCGGCGGCATGGCCTCGGCCACCGCGGCACTCGCGGCGCCCCACGGCAGGGCAGCGAACACGTTGACCGCGACCAGCAGTGCCACTACCAGCGGCACCGCCGGGACGAGCGGATAGAGGCCGGCACACACCAGCATGCCCAGCGCGCCCACCATGCCCACGCGCAACGGCGCGTCGACCATCCCGCGCTTTGCCCACGCATCGGTCAGGCGGCCACCGGCCAGGACTCCGAGCGGCCCGATGAAGAACGTGAGCGCCCCCTGCAGCATGCCGGCCTGCGCAATGGTCCAGCCGTGTGTGCGGTCGAGGAACGTGGCCAGCCACGCCGCGACGCCGAAGTTCACACTCAGCGAGCAGGCAAAGCCGAACGACAGCGCGCCGATGGTGCGCCCGTTCGCCCGCATGTAGCGCAGCACCTCGCGCACCGGCAGCGTGACTTCGCGCGCCTGCACGCTCGCCGCCTCTCGACGCGGTTCGCGGATGAACAGCGCGAGCAGCGCCACCAGCACCCCCGGGAGCCCGACCCAGAAGAACACCGTTTGCCAGGGGAAGATCTCGGCCCCCCATGGCAACACGATCCGCCCCGGCACATCGAGCCGCCCCACCACGAACGCCCCGAGCGCATAGGCAATGCCCGCCCCGGCGAAGGAGCCCATCTGGTACACGCTCATGGCGGTGGCCAATCCACGGCGCGGGAACTGGTCGGCAATGAGCGAGACGGCCGCAGGGCCGAGTGTCGCCTCGCCCACCCCCACACCGATGCGCGCGGCGAAGAGCTGGCCGAAGCTGCGGGCGAAGCCTGTGACCGCCGTGAGCAGGCTCCAGACGGCAATGCCGAGCGCAATGATGCGCGGCCGTGACCCCCGGTCCACCCAGCGACCGATCGGCAGCCCGAGCAGCGAATAGAAGATCGTGAAGCTCAGCCCCATGAGCAGGCTGACGTCGGTGTCGGTCAGGGCGAAGTCACGCCGGAGCGGCTTGACGAGCAACGACAGAATCTGCCGGTCGAGAAATCCGACGATGTTGGCGACGGTGAGGATGGCCACCGCCGTCCACGCGTGTGCGGCACGCACACGGGACGGCGCGTCGGCCGGAACGCCTGGCACAGCCGCGGCGTCGTGGACGCCGTCGCGGGACGGAGGGAGCGCGGTCACGCCCGAAAGCTGGGCATCGACTCACGGATTTGCACCCGCCCCCCGTATTTTCCCGAGGATGTTACTCACCGAGCTGGTCACCGCGCGGGCCGAGGTCCCCGACGTCCCGGACGAGGGGAGCTGGGACCAGGCGTTGGAGCAATGGGTGCACCGCGGCCTGCTGCACGCCGACGAAGCGGCCTTCGCGCGGACACTGCCGGCGCCGCGTCGGGCAACGTTCGTGGCGGGTCGGCGGGCGCTGCGCGACGCGCTGCGGCAACTGCCCGATCACGCCGACGCGCTCGAGGTCCCCATCCTGCGCACCCCGCGCGGCGCGCCGTCTCTTCCCGAGGCGCTCACCGGGTCGATCACCCACAAACGCTCGCTGGCGATGGCCACGGTAGCCCCGCGGGCGCCAGGGCGGCACCATGTCGGGCTCGACCTCGAGCGCCGGCCCACCGTCGCCGACCTCGAGCGTCCGTCGATTGCACGCAAGATCCTCACCGGACGGGAGCACGCCGCGCTCGAGACGCTGTCAGGGGATGCGCTGGTCCTTCGCGAACGGACCCTCGTGTACTTCGCCCTCAAGGAGGCCGTGTACAAGGCGATCGATCCCTTCGTCGAACGCTACGTGCGCTTCACCGAGGTGGAGCTGGCGCTGCACGACCATGGTGCGGCAGAGGTCACGCTGCTGCTGCCCGAGCTCGCGCACGGCCGGGTGCAGGTACAGGCGCAATGGACGATCGAGGACGAATGGATCATGGCCACCGCAGCGAGTCGGATGCGGTGAGCGCCCTCAGGGCGCGATGCGCACCGCCACGTGCCGCGCCACGCCCCCCTGCAGGTAGCGCCGCACCGACTGCACGCGGAACCCTTCGCGCTCGAGCAGTGCCGTGAACTCGGCCTCGCTCATGAAGTGCGCAATGCTGCGGGCGATGTAGCCGTACACCACCGGATCGCGGTGCCAGAGCCAGCCCACGAGGTTGCCCGCCACCTGCAGGTACCCGAGAAAGAGCGCGCGCCACAGCGCGCTGCTCGGCCGGTAGAAATCGAGCGTCACCAGCACGCCGCCGGGGCGCAGCACCCGCGCCATCTCGCGCACCGCTCCGGTCGCATCGGGCACATTGCGAACGCCATAGCTCGCGGTCACTACGTCCACGCTCGCCGCGGCCTGCGGCAGCTGCATCATGTCGCCCACCATGGGCGTGACCCGTTGCGCCACATCGGCCGCCTCGCGCGCCAGCCGGGCGTGCGCGGCGTCGATCATGCGCGGCGACGCATCGAGGGCGGCCACCTGGGCGGCCGACCACAGGCGAGCCAGCGCCACGGCAAGATCACCAGTCCCGCAGGCGAGGTCGAGTACCCGCGTGACGGTGTGTCCGTCGCGGCGCGCCGCCGCCACCGCCTCGCGCTTCCAGGCCGCGTCCATGCCGAACGAGAACAGCCGCGTGAACGCATCGTAGCGCGGCGCAATACGGTCGAACATCGGCGTGACGAACGCCTGCTTGCGGGCCGGGTCGCGCAGGTACGCATCCACGTCGAGGTCACCGAGTCGCGCGGGGACGCCGTCCGGAACGACGGGCGCAGGATCACGAAGGCTCATGGAACATCGGGCGGGGTATATTGTGCGTATGCCGAACCGAGTCCCGACCACGCGCCGCGGTGCGACGTCCGTCAGCACGTTGCTGCTGGGGGCCGTGATCGTGGGCTGCACGGCGCTGGTCACGAATCGGGCCCTCGCCGAGAAGGGTACCGGTAATCTATCGGTCGAGCACGGCTTCGTGGCCGGCACCGACACCGCGCCGTCCACGGCGCCCACCGTGCGTCAGGCATTCGGCACCGCAACCGTGCGCGACCTGGCCGGCAAGACGGTGCCCCTTGCCCCGGCGAGGCAGCCCACCATCGTCATGATCAACTCGCGCATCTGCCCATGGTGCAAGAAGGCGCTGCGCGACATCGGGCAACTCGCCGCCGGCCGCCCGCTCCCTCGGCTCACGCTGCTGACCCTCGAGGGGGCCGACGCCGGTGTGCCGATGGTGAACGGCGAGCAGATCACCGGGGCCCGCCTCGTCGGCCCATCGGACGACGCCGAGCGGGAGCGTCTCACGGCGCGTTTTCGCGGGACCCCCACGTTCATTGCCGTCGATCGCAACGGCCGCATCCTGCAGACGATGCCCGGGTACCCGATCTACGAGGAGATGAAGCGCTGGCACGCCGTCATGGCGGGTGAGGCCGCAGCGCCGTAACCCCCGGGTGACAGCGCCCCGCCGCGCTCAGGCCACCGCGTCGCGCCGCCGCTCCGCACGCGCCTCCAGCGTCACCAGCACCGCGAACACGGTGATGGTCACGGCGGAGATCGCGCACCACTGGCAGAAGCTCTTGAGCACGATGAACTCGCCGTACTTGAGGCGCAGGGTGAACAGCACCGCCGGCCACACCAGCAACTGCAGCGCCCGCGTGGGCCAGCGCGCCTGCTCGAACGCCGGGAGCGATGCGATGGTGGCGACCACGAACAGCAGCGTGTAGCCCACGGTGCCGATGAGCGCTACGTCGATACCGAGAAACCACCCGTAGGGACTGCCCTGCACGTACGCGCAGCCTCCGCTGCCGGAGCAGGAGAGGTTGCCGGTGAGGCCGAGCTTCCACAGGTGCAGATAGAGCGCCACCAGGGCGTTGGCGAGACTGGCGATGGCGATGAACTGGCGACGGCTCACAGGCGTGACGATCGGGCGAAGGACAGGCAGCACGGGGCAGCGCTCCGACCGGGGAGCGCCCGCGACACTACCGCATAAGATCACCCGCCCGTACCTTCGCGCGCCATGACGGTTCCCTCCGCATCTCCGGCGCCATCGGCCAATGCCCTCCGCGCCACCCGGCTGGTCGCCGCGCAGCGCTGGCGCATCGCCGTGGCGCTGACCACCGGCATGGTCATGGTGTACTTCGGGTTCATTGCCCTGGTGGCCTTCCGCCCCACCCTCCTCGCCCGGCTGCTCACCGATGGCCTCTCACTCGGTATCGTGCTGGGCGCCCTCGTGATCGTGGCCGCCTGGAGCCTCACCTACGTGTACGTGACCTGGGCCAACCGGGTCTACGACCCCGCCCTCGCCGCCCTGCGCGCCCAACACGCGGAGGAGCAGCCGTGAGCGGACAACCCGCCGCCGCGACCAGCTTCGGCACCCCCGATCCGGTCGCCATCGCTTTCTTCGGCGTATTCATCGCCATCACGCTTGGCATCACCTACTGGGCGGCCCGGCGGACGCAGACCGCCGACCACTTCTATTCCGCCGGGCGGTCCGTCACCGCGGGGCAGAACGGTTTTGCGCTGGCCGGCGACTACATGAGCGCGGCGTCGTTCCTCGGCATCGCCGGCCTCGTGTCCACGAGCGGCTTCGATGGGCTCATCTACTCCACCGGCTGGCTAGTGGGCTGGCCGGTGGTGCTGTTCCTCATCGCGGAGCCGCTGCGCAACCTCGGGCGCTACACCTTCGCCGACGTGGTCGCCGCGCGCCTGAATCCGGTGCCGGTGCGCATCAGCGCCGCCTACGGCACCCTCGCCACCATTGCATTCTATCTCATCGCGCAGATGGTGGGGGCCGGCAGCCTCGTTCGCCTGCTCTTCGGCATTCCGTACGAAACCGCCGTCATGATCGTTGGCGCCGCGATGATGGCCTACGTGCTCTTCGGCGGCATGCTCGCCACCACCTGGGTGCAGATCGTGAAGGCGGTGCTGCTGCTCGGTGGCGCGGCGCTCCTGGCGCTGCTGGTGCTCTCGAAGTTCGGCTTCGATCCGCGCGCGCTCTTTGCCGAGGCAGCCCGGCAGCACGGCGCCGGCGTGCTCGCCCCCGGCAAGCTGGTCTCCAACCCGTGGGACGCCATTTCCCTCGGACTGGCGCTCATGTTCGGCACCGCCGGGCTGCCGCACATCCTGATGCGCTTCTACACGGTCCCCGATGCACAAGCGGCCCGGAAGTCGGTGTTCATCGCGACAGGACTCATCGGGATGTTCTACCTGATGACGTTCATCCTCGGGTTCGGCGCCATGGTGCTCGTGGGCCCCGATACCATTCGCAGCATCGACGCCGGCGGCAACATGGCGGCCCCGATGCTCGCCGAACTGCTCGGCGGACGCCCGTTCCTGGGCTTCATCGCGGCCGTCGCCTTTGCCACCATTCTGGCGGTGGTGGCCGGGCTGGCCCTCTCGGGAGCGGCGGCCATTTCGCACGATCTCTGGTCGAGCGTGATCCGAAAGGGTCACCCCAAGCCGGGCGAAGAACTCAGGGTCGCCCGCCTGGCCACCATCGGACTGGCGCTGGTGGCGATCGCCCTTGGCGTGGCCTTCAAGGGGCAGAACGTGGCCTTCATGGTGGGGCTGGCCTTCGCCATCGCCGCCAGCGCCAACTTCCCGGCCCTGGTGCTCAGCGTGTTCTGGCGTCGAACCAGCACGGCCGGCGCGGCGGCCAGCATGGTCGTGGGTACCACCGCCACGCTGGCGCTCATCGCGTTGTCGCCCGCCGTGCAGATCGACCTGCTGCACAAGGCCACGGCATTCTTCCCGCTCAAGAATCCGGCCCTGGTCACCATCCCGTTGTCGTTCGCCACCGGCGTCCTGGTGTCGCTGCTCAAGCCCGACCGGGACGCCGAGGCGCGATATGCCGCTCTGGAGGCACGCCTGCTGCTGGGCGCGGACTGAGCGCAGGCAACTTCGACCCAGCGCGCTCGGCCATTCTTGCCGCCTTGGGCATCGAGGAAGCTCGGCAGTATTGACCTCGACGGCCGCCCGGCCGAGTGCCGCCAGCACACAAACTTGCTTGCGCTCGCGTGTCCGGGGACAACCTGCCTTCGCATACGCAAGCCATTGCAAATTAACGGATTGACACAGTATCGCCCGAGGGCGCCGCCCGCCGGCGGCACCACAAATCGGTCCGTGGCATAGGGGTTGCTCCTGTCGTCGCTACCACCGGCGTCCGGCCCGCGGTGGGGGATCGCACCGCCCGATGGTGGTACCGGAACCCTCGATGCTCACTCTCGACTCTCCATGCTCGACCGTCTGACCCTGCGCACGACCTTCTGGTGTGTCGTCGCGACGCTCCTCACTGTCTTCATCGGCTCGGCCGTCACCTGGCTTCGGCAGCCGGGCGGCATCGGCACAACCCCGCTGCTCTCCGCCATGGCGTTGGTGATGGCGGTGGTCGGCTGGAACCTGTTGCACGGCGAACTGCAGCGACGCACTGAGGCCGACGCGACCATGCGCGACCGGATGCGGCGCCTGGACGAGGCAATGCAGGCGAGTGTGGACGGCGTGTTCCTGCTGCGTGCGGTGCGCGGCCGCGACGGCCGGTTGCACGATCTCGAGATTGCCGAGGTCAACCGACGCGGCGCCGAGCTGCTGTACTGCCCCCGGGAGGCGCTTGTCGGCCAGCGGTTGCGTCGCGACCTGGCGCACTGCAACGGCGACACGCTGTTCAGCCGCTATGCCGAAGCCATGGCGGTGGGCTCGCCAGTCGTGGAGGAGCTGCGTGTCGACCGTCGACGACTCGCCGCCAGCTGGGTGCTGCATCAGGCCTCGCCCACCAGCGATGGGGTAGCGGTGACCGTGCGTGACGTGTCCGTGCACAAGCGGGAAGAGCTGCGACTCCGCAAGGCGTCGCTCACCGACGATCTGACGTTGCTCTACAACCGCCGGGGGTTCATGGCCCTCGCCGACCAGCAGTTGCGCCTGGCGCGCCGGCAGGGGAAGGACGCGGTGGTGATGTACGCCGACATGGACGGATTCAAGCAGCTCAATGACACCTACGGTCACGCGGTCGGAGATCGCGCGCTCGTGGCGGTAGCCCGCGTGCTGCAGACCACCGTGCGCGACTGCGACGTGGTGGCCCGCCTCGGCGGCGACGAGTTCAGTATCTTCGCCCTCGACGCCGACGGCGCCGGCGCGCGCATCATTCAGCGTCGCATCGAGGAGCGGCTGGCCATCCTGAACGCCTCGGGGGAATTGCCGACCGCGATTGCCCTGACCATCGGGCACACGCGCGTGCGGCCGACCGATCCGGCCTCCGTGTGTGAACTACTCGCCCGGGCCGATCAACTGCTGTACGCCCGCAAGCGTCGCCGCCGTGTGATGGATCCGGTCGCCGCCACTGCGGCGGCACGGCCCGTACGGCCTGCACGACGCCTGGCACCCCCGGGGGCCACCGCCGGGCCCGCCGACGTGGCCGCGATTGCTGCCGCGATGGCGTCGTCCCGCGGATTCTCCCCGCGCGCACCGGGCGCGATGACGGGTGCGATGCCGGTGGCCATGGCGCGCTCGCTAACGGGAGCACCCACGTCCGCGCCGCTGGGCACACGTTCGCCCACGCAAGCCGCCTGACGCGGCGGTGTCCGCGTGTGCCTGAACAGACCACGCCCGACTACCAGCTGGGCGTGGTCTCCGCCGTTTCGTCTTCCTGCAGGCCGTCGATGAGCCGACGCCACCACGGACGCTGGTCTTCCGCCCGCCGCATGGCGCGGACCACCTGCCGCCACGCCGCGCGCATCGCCTGCGCGTCCTCGAACCGATCTTCCACCCGCTGGGCGAGCCCGCGCAGCAGCCACGATGCCAACGCATCGTCGAATTGGGCGTCCTGCAACCGGTCGGACAACGTGTTGGAGAGCTGCTGCGCCAGAATCTGCTCCGCCGGCCCATCACCGAACGGCGGCCGGCCCGTGAGCACGAAGTACACGATGCTCGCCAGCGCATAGCAGTCGGTGGCAGGCCCCTGCGCCTCGCCGAGCAGCTGCTCCGGTGCGGCAAACGAGGGGGTGCCCGACGTCCCGGCCTTGTCGTCGCCGAGCGCGTACGCGATGCCGAAGTCACCGATGCGCCAGCGCCGGTAGCGATCGATGAGGATGTTCTCCGGCTTGAGGTCGCGGTGGATGATGCCGCTGGTATGTGCCGCGTGCAGTGCCTCCAGCACCTCGTCCACCTGGGGTGCGATCTCCTCGAACGGACGCGGCCCACTGCGTGAGACGAGGTTCGCGACCGATCCGCCTTCGGCGAGCTCCATGGTGTACCACACTACGCCGCCGCGGCTGTCGCTGTCGTAGATCGGGACGATGGCCGCGTGCGCCAACTGCGCGGCGAGGCGGGCCTCGCGGCGGAACCGCGCCACGGCCAGATCGTCCTTGGCGATGTGCGGATGCAGCACCTTGATGGCCACTTCCCGAGACAGCGACAGGTCGCGGGCGCGCCAGACGCTGCCGAACATGCCGCGACCCAGCGGCGCGAGAATCTCGTAATCGTCGGCCGTGGCCCAGCGCAGGCGCGCCTCGGCCGAGTCGAGGGTCTTCGGGAGCTCATCCCCTTCGGGCGCGATCAGCATCGGCCGCACCGAGACGTGCCGATCGAGTTCGCGCAGCATGGTGGCCACGCTCGGATAGCGCGCCGCCGGGTCGGCCGACAGGGCGCGTTCGAGCACCGTCGACAGCGCCTGTGGACAGTCGGAACGGAGCAGCGGCAACGGCGGCACGTCCTTCTCCGGCGGCGTTTCGCCGGTGAGCATCAGGAAGAGCATCGCGGCCAGTTGCCATTGGTCGGACGCCGGTGTCGGCCGCCACTCCCCCGGCGCCCACTCGGGCGCGCGCGGGGTGAAGAGTGGATCGGGCGTCAGGCCGACCGGCCGCTGCTCGCGGGGGAGCACCCACTCCCAGCCCAGCAGCCACAAACGGCCGCCCGGCGTGAGCCAGACGGTGCTCGCCGACACGGCGCCGTGCGCCGCCGCCGTATCGTGGATGTAGCTGAGCGTGCTGCCGGCTTCGCGGAGCACCTGGAACGCAAACTGGATGGCGTCGGGGCCGAGGCGTGCGACGCGCGAATACACGGTTTCACCCGAGATCCAGCGGCGCAGGTAGCCCGGACCGCGCCGGCTCTCCCCGTACGACGCCCAGTAGTGATACGTCGTGGGAATCGACGGATGATTGCGGTGGGCGAGAGCCCGCGCCTCGTTCTTCAGCCACTCGTCGTGCCGCTCGTCGGGCACGCTCACCAGCGACAACGAACGCCCAAGAGCATCGACCACTTCCTGGTAGTGGCGATGCTCGCGCTGGATGGCTTCGTCTCCCCACGACCACCCGGGGGGCAATGTCCACGACTCGAGATGGGGCGCCGGCGACGGCGTGATGATCTGGTCGGTCGTGGGCAAGCTATCGGCCATGGCGTAGTCTAACGTGCTGCCGGTTGTCCCGCTTCCTCCCCGGCGACCGGGAGGTTCCTCGGCGCGGGCTGGAGGGTGATGCGCATCGTGGTGCCTTCGCCCACCCGGCTCGACACCGCGATGGTGCCCCCCCAGCCTTCGATGAGCCGGCGGCTGATCGCGAGCCCGAGGCCGCTGCCGCTGGTGCGGGTGGAGAAGTGCGGCTCGAAGATCTGCGGCAGCACCTCCGCCGCGATGCCGGTGCCGTCGTCGATCACGGTCACGGCCACCCGGTCAGCGTCGCCGTGCAGTTGCACGCGCACCGTCGTGGCCTCGGCGAGACGCGCATTTTCCAGGAGGTTGAGCAGCACCTCGCGCAGCTCGTCCGGCTGGGCCAGCGCCTGCAGCATGACCGGGTCGGGCGCCGACGGCTCCAGCACCCAGCGCACCGGCGCCCGCTGGTCGTCGCTGTCGCCAAGACGTTCGAGCGCCAGCACATCGCGCGTCACCTGCAGCACATTCACCACCGCCGCCGGGGTACGGTCGGCCGGCGCCGTGCCATACCGGCTGAAGGCCCGCGCGATCTGGTCGAGATGATCGATCTCGTTCAGCACCCGCGACACGTTGGTGTCGAGGATCTGCGCAAAGTCGCCGCGGCCATCGCGGTACGCCCGGCGCAGGTGCTGGACCCCCAACCGGATGGGCGTGAGCGGATTCTTGATTTCGTGGGCGACCTGACGCGCCATTTCGCCCCACGCGAGCACCCGCTGCGCCGAGGCCAGATCGGTGATGTCGTCAATCGTCAACACCGCGCCCGACGGAAGGCGGGTGAGGCGCGCCTGCAACTGCCGCCCCTGCATGGCCAGCTCGAAGGCCTGCTCTTCGTCGGTGCCCGCGAGAAAGGCCCGGCATCGCTCGACCAGCGGTCGCAACGCCGCCGGGAGCGAGTCGAGACCGCCCCCGGGCGCACGCACGGCGGGACCGAGCAGGGCTTCGGCCCGCGGATTGGCGAGGCTGATGGTGCCCGACTCGAGAAACGCCAGCACACCGCTGGCCACGTGCTGGAGGACTGCGGCGGTACGGCGCTGCGCCGCCTCGAGGGCGCGCCGACTGCTGGCCAGATCGCTCGCCATGCGCCCGAACGCGCGGTAGACGGGGGCGAACTCCGTCGCGGGCGCGGTGCCCAGCGACGGGGCCTCGCGCCCCGCCGCAATGGCCAGGGCCGCCTCGCGCAGCGCGCCGACCGGCCGTGCGAGGGAGCGCGCCGCCACGCCACTCGACCAGATGGCCGCCAGAGCGCCCAACATGGTCGCAAACATCACCAGGATGCCGAGGTCCTCGCGGCGCGCATCGAGCGCGAACTCGTCGCCGCGTGCCGGCGTGGCCAGCACCCCATCGCCTGCCCCGGCCAGGCTGGTGCGCCCCAGCTGACGGAAGCCCACCAGCGTGCGCAGATCGCCGACCTGTACGCGCCGCGTCGCAAAGACGTCGTCGGCGCCGAAATCGTCGACCCCGAGCGAGACCGGCAGCAGACGACCGAGCGGCGCCAGCGCATCCAGCAGCGGATCGCTGGAGGTGGCGAGCAGCCCCTGCCGGTACAGGAACAGCGGCGCCCCCGTACTGGATGGCGTCGAGCCGAGCATGCGCTGCTCCTGTTCGGCGGCGGCCACGCGCAGCGTTTCGCGCACCAGCAGTTCGCGCGCCGCGCGGTCGTCGTCCTGCAGGCGGTACCAGGCCCAAAGCGCGAAAATCGCCGCCGGCGCGATGAAGAACGTGAGCAGCGCCCCGCTGAGTCGCACGCGATACGAACGCGACCATCGCGCCCGCCGCACGCGCAGCAGCCGGCCGAACGCACCGTCGGCCAGCGCCGTCACCGACCACAGCAGGAGGACCGCCACGACATCGAGCATCACCAGCAGCGCCCCGCGCGGCAACAGCACTTCCAGGCGCCCGAGATCGACTTCCACGTGCACACGCTGCGGGGCCAGCGGATCACCGGCCAGCCCATCGCCGTGCATGGCATCGGCCCGCCGGCGCCAGGTGAGGCGCGACGGGCCATCGGCGTCCACCATCGAGCCGACCGTCAGGCGATAGGGGGCCTCGCGGCCGCGGGCGCCGGTCACGCCGGTGAAGGCCGCGAACGGATCGAACTGCAGCAGCCGTGTGCGCGGCGGCACGGCAATCGTGGTCACGACGCCATCCGGGGCAGGCACCGCTGCCAGCAGGAAGCTCGCCAGCCCGTAGTTCACCCAGCGCAGCTCCACCTGCCCGCTCTCCCGCGCCACCGAGGCGAGATAGCCCTGCTGGTCGGCCGTGTCGGCCACCGGAGTCAACTCGAGCACGGACACCGCACTGTCCGCGTTCGGTCTCCATCGCGCCAGACGCGCCGGATAACCGGCCTGCGCCAGTTCGCTCGCGGCGTAGCGGCGCAGCAGGGCGCCGCTCCCCTGCGCCGGGCGCATCTCCTCGCGCTGGGCCATGGCGAAGCGATCGAGCAAGCGCTGCGCGTTTTCATCCACCGCCGGGAGACGCTCGAGATCGTGCTCGGCCAGCGCCATCCGCGCCCGGATGGTCGCGCCCCACGTCAGCGTCACCGCCCCGGTGCCAGCCACGATGGCGGCCGCCGCGATCTGCGACAAGCCGCGCCGCGTCACCGCCAGCGCGGCGATCGCCGCCACCCACAGCATCGGATACCACGACGGCCACACGCCGGGCGCGTTCAGCAGCACAGGCGCCGCGACTGCGGCCCCCACCGCAATAAGCGGCGCGATGGCCGGCGGGACCCCGCGGCGCGCGCCCAATGCCGCCTGACCGGCGGCGGCGCCCGCCAGCAGGATCGTGGCGGCGACGAGCGCCAGCGCAAGCTGCCAGGCGATCCAGAGGCCGAACCCGGCCCCCGCCGCGGGCAGCGCGATGCCGCGGGCCAGGTCGCGCAGCAGGTACGGGCCGCCCACCGCGAGCGCGGCTGCCAGCAGCACGAGCAGCAGCATCGTCAACCGAGACCGCCTCGGGAACGATGTGCGCAGCGTGAAGAGCAGCATCGCGAGCAGCAGCGTGGCCGTCACCAGGAGCGCGGCCACGGTGGACGTGAGCGGGCCGCCCGTGGGCACGAAGAAGCTGGCCGGGTCGAACAGCAGCGACAGGTTGGACAGGCCGGAGAGCGGGGCGAGCGCTATGGCCGCGAGCACCGCGCCGGCCGCGACCCAGCGCTGCAGCGTACGGGCCGGCCGACGCCACGCCACCACGAGAAAGGCCACCACGGCGAGCGTCAGCGCGAGGCTGCTGCGGAGCCGCGCCCGCTGCTCGAGGGCGATCCGAGTCTCGCCCTCGGTGTATGTGGTGGCGCGCACCCGGGCGAGGCGACGGGGACCATCCGGGACCACCACCACAGTCGCCCCGGGATCGACCTGCGCACTGTCCGGCGATTCGATAATGGTATGGGCGCCGTCGATGTCGCCCGGCAGCGTCTGCAGCAGGCTGCGCGCGAACCGGTCGGCGGGCGGCGCCGAGGCCAGCAGAGCCGTGGCCACCAGCTCCACGCGGCCATCCGCCGAGCGGGCACGCGCCAGCAGCGAGGTGTGAAAGGCCCCGTCCGCCAGCTTCAGCCCCGGCGCGGCCAGCGGGGTGACGGGTGTATGGAGCTGACCGGCCCGCGCCACCAGCGTATCGCGTCGGAAGATGAGCAACGCCGACTCGATGCCACGCTCGAGCGGCGGCGCCACCGCCACGCCGCCCCCCTGCACCACCTGCGCCACGAACGCCGAGTCGGCCAGCGGCGTCTCCACCGCGGCCCGCAACACCTCGGCGACCTCGGTCATGCTCTCCGCCACGCGCTGGGCGCGTGCTTCCCGTTCAGCCGCCGACCACGCCGGCCAGTTGCGCCGCATCGAGACCAGCGTAGCGGTGTCACTCGCGGCGAACAGCGCCGCCGTGGTGAGCGCGGCCACCGCCAACACCGCCAACGCCCGCGGGCGGCGGACAGTCGTCGTGAGCCACGCGGACACCACGAGCGCCCCCCCCACGGCCGCCAGTCGCCCCCAGTCCGGGCTCTGCTGCCAATAGGCGAGCGCCACGATGGCGGCCGACGTGCTGAGGACCCACGCCGTCGGCCAGCGGTCAGCGGCAGCGGCGGGTGAAGGAGGCGATGACATTGCCCCACAATACCCCGGCGGGTTCCCGGAGGCGAAGGCCCCCCCGGTCGGGGTTATCTTGTGTACATGATCCGGACTGCCACGCAACGCCTGCTGCTCCTGGGTGCGATGCTCGCCGCGGTGCCCGTGGCTGCCGAGCACCCGCCGGTGGCGCAACCGCCAGCGCGCCTCGACGTGGGCAGCTTCACCATTCTGCTCAACGGCCAGCGCGTCGGCCGCGAGCAATTCTCGGTGCAGCGTGTGGAGGCCGGCGACGGCGCCACGCTCGAGCTGCGCGCCGAGTCGTCGATCGGTGATCGCCGCAGCGCCATGCGACTCGAAGCCGACTCCGCCGGGACACCCGTGCGCTATTCGGTCGAGGAGCGGCGCGGTACCGAGCTGCTGTTGCGCCTCGGGGGACAGCGGGTGCGCGGACGCTTCGCCACCCTTGCCCGCAGTGTGACTGGGGAGGCGGCCCGCGAGTACCTGCTGCGCCCGGGCGCGGTCGTCGTGGAAGACGACGGCTTCGTGCAGCACACCTTGCTCGTGCGGGCACGCGCGCTCGCAGTGGACAGCGGGGTCACGCTCCCCAGCCTCACCCCGGTGGCCAATGCCCAGGGCGCCGTGCGCATCGTGCTCGAGGCCGAGGCCGACGAGGTCAGTATCGCTGGAACCCGCCGACCGGCGCGACGGTGGCGGATCGTGACCGCCAGCGGTGAGCTCCGGCTGGTCTGGGCCGAGCGGGACGGGCAACTGCTGCGCATCCGGATCCCGGGACGCGGCCTCGAGGCCCTCCGCGACGATGTGCCCAGATGAGCGGATGTCACCCTGAATGAAACCGTAGGTCCGGACTCCGCGTATGCCCCCCAGTCCCTTCTCCTTCTCCGCGCTCTGGCTCATGACACCGTCGATGAGATTTCACGCACTCGCGCTTGCATTCGGCGCCGCTGCCTCGGCCCTGGCCCCACGGCTTGCCGTGGCCCAGACGCCCCGCCCGAGTCAGGGCACCGTCCTGTCGCTTGCCGATGCGCTGACCCTCGCGCGCCGCAATAACCCCACCCTGCAGAACGCCGTGAACGCCCGCCGGACAGCCGCCGCGAGCGTTCGC
>JBEILM010000001.1:0-110604 GCA_040379205.1 Gemmatimonas sp. | reverse complement strand
CGCGCGCTCAGCTCGGCCATAGCAGCGAAGTACTCGCGGCACAGTACCACCGCGCGCGGATCGCCCAGTGTGGCGGCGCGTGCGAGCTCGAAGGCCGCCGACCCGCGCGGCTCCGACTCGCTACGATGTCGCACGTCGCCCTTGGTGGCATAGGCCGGGTGCACGTCCCGGTTCCAGTCCTGATGGCGAGCGAGCGGCACCCGCTTCCCGCCGCTTGCGCGCTTCATCGCCTTGATCCACGCCGCGCGCAGCTTCGTCACGACGCGCTCCTCTTCCTCCTCCGCCATAGCGGGCAGGAACATCGGGACGTGGAAGTGAGGGTGCCACCCTTGAGCGTTACCGTGCACGACCTCCGGTACCCGCCGGAAGAAGGCACCGCGCTTCTGCAGGTCGCGAACCGCGCGCGAGTTGGCGAAGAACACCCATGCGGCCAGCAGGTCGCGAAGGACCCACACAAGGCGCTCGGTGGCGGAGTGCGGACACGTGAGGGTGAGCAGCCGAAAGATGCCGCCGGTCGCGATGTGCAAATCGAAGACGGCCTTGAACTCCCGGCGCAGGGCCGTCCACTTGTCCTCGCGGCAGGCGGCGCACCCGTTCACGGAGCGGCAGCGCGCGAGCCCCGTGAGGTACGCGCCCTTCTTCCCCTGTCGCACCGTGACGTCCAGCCGAGCGAGGGGAGCGATACCACACGCGGCGCCGGCGCGGCAGGACAGCCCGGCGTCTTGGAGCGCCATCTGCAGTGCGGCCGCATCATCGCGTCGGTCGCAGGCATAGGCGTGATGTACAGGTTCGCCATGAGTAGGTGTGAACGCGTCGAGATCACGGTTCGCGGAGGGGATCGAGGACACGGGCGGCGGCGTTGAGGCTGCGCGCCGGGGCCAGGTGATACGGGAGGTCGAACGCTGGCCGCGGTCGGACACGCATGGCCAGCCTGGGAGGGTCGCCGCAGTTCGCGCCGGTTCAGCGCGAGGCGAGTCTCATCGCGGTGTTTTCGTCGAAAACACGTGTGGCCCCGATGCGACGTCGCACCGGGGCCGCGCGCAGAGCACGCGTGCCATTATGCACAGACATTGACCTGCACTCGCAGACTAGCGTGATCCGCAGGCCGTTCGCCGGGGCGATTGCCGTAGACGGGGCGTGGCGCCCCGCGGCCGCTACCGGTATACTCGATAGGGCCGGCGCGTGTCTGAACGCGCCACATCGGCAGCACAGGGTGCGCTGAACTCGGTACTACTTTTGGTACTGCTTTCGCGCAAACTCCGGCACCAATCGCTTGCGCCGCTTACCTGCAGATCGCCGTTTTCCCTCTGAAGCCTACTGCGCCTTGCGCTGATGGCCTGCGGACAGGGTGCTTTGCAAGCAGGGGGTCATCGGTTCGAACCCGATACGCTCCACTTTCCGGTACCATCACAACGCGCCGCGATCCCCTGGGTCGCGGCGCGCGCTGTTTTCCCGCTGCCGCCTACCGCACCACCACCTGCCGCACCGTCAGGTTATCGATGCGGTCCACATCGACCGTGACGCCGAGTCCGGGCTGGTCGAGCGGCACCCGCACCATCCCGTCACCCGACATGGTCCACTCCGGCGTCACGATGTCGCGCGCCCAGTAGCGCGCACTCGGTGACAGGTCCCCCGGCTTGGTGAACCCGGGCAGCGAGGCCAGCGCCACGTTGCAGGCGCGTCCGATACCGCTCTCCAGCATGCCGCCGCACCAGACGGGGATGTCATGCGCCACGCAGTAGTCGTGGATGGCCAGCGAACTGGCAAAGCCACCAACTCGCCCCGGCTTGATGTTGATGATGCGGCCGGCGTCGAGCGTGACCATGTCGCGGGCCCGGTCCACCGACGTGATCGATTCATCGAGGCACAAGGGTGTCTGCAGCTGCCGCTGCAGCGTGGCGTGCTGCACGATGTCGTCCCACGCCAGCGGCTGCTCGATCATCATGAGATCGAGCGCGTCGAGCTGCGCCAGCACCTCGGCGTCGGCGAGCTGGTAGGCGTTGTTCGCGTCGGCCATCAGCGGCGCGTCGGGGCCCAGCGCCTCGCGAACGGCGCGCACGTAAGCTGCATCCTGCCCCGGGGCGATCTTGAGCTTGATCTTCCGGTACCCGTCGGCCAGCGCCGCCCGGGCCTTTTCCACCAGCACCTCGGGGGAGGACTGGAGGCCGAGCGAAATGCCGGTCGCGATCTCCGTGCGCGTTCCGCCGAGGAGGGTAGCCAGCGGAATACCCTGCCGCGTGGCTTCGAGCACCCACAGCCCCATCTCGATCGCCGCCTTGGCCATCCAGTTGCCCCGAAAGTCGTGCTCCAGCGCCGGGTACACCTCACGCGGGTGCGCGAACTCGCGCCCGAGCACGCGCGGCGCCACCCACTCGCTCATGGCGATCCACGCCGTGTCGATCGCCTCCTCGCGGTAGTTGGGCTCCTCGGGGGCTACGCCTTCGCTCCACGCGGTCACGCCGTCGCTGTCGCGCAATTCGAGCAGCGCAATGCGGCGTTCGGTGACGCTGCCCGAGGAAATGCGGAATGGTTCGCGCAGCGGGAGGCGGATTTCACGCAGCGTGATCTGCTCGAGGCGGGCCATGTCCGGCAGGGAGAAGGAGTGAGGAATCGGGGTGGTCGCCGGGCGCGCTCAGGCGCTGGCGAGCTCATAGAACGGGGGCTGGTCGCCGCGTGCGCGCTCGAAGCGCACCACGTCGTAGCCGCGCCCGAGATAGTGGACCAGGGCCTGCCGGGTTGCCGCCCGCCACGCCGCGCGCTGCGCCATGTCGAGCCGCTCGTGGTCGGGGGGAATCGCCACCCGGACCATGGGCGCGTCCACGAAGGGGGCGGTGAGCGGTGCTGTCCCGTCGGCGGAGGGGCGCACGACCAACTCTACCTCAGGAGAGCCCGCGCTCATCGCGCGCGCGGGCGCTGGCGGCGAGGTCAGGTCCCACGCGGCAATCCATCGATCGGTGTCGAGGGCGCCATGCAGCGGGCTGCCCGTGTTGGTGCCGTACATGTTCACGACGTACTCGGAGGCCCGGGCGCCGAGTCGCATGATGTTGAGATGGGCGTTGCGGGCCACCAGCGGATCGAAGGTCCAGTACATGGTGCGGGCACCCACGGCGACGCAGAGCGCACGCTGGTAATACTTGAGTCGTTCGCCGATGCGGGCCCCGCGCGCCTCGCGCCGCACAGCCAGCATGTCCGACCAGTGCGCCAACTCTCCATGGCGCACGCCGGTAATGCCGAACACGAACCCGAGCATCCGGCCGTCGGCGGCAAAGGCGCCGGCGCAGACGCCCCCCATCTTCTGGGCGACCATCAGGATGGCCGAGGGCACGAGCTCACGAAAGCCGGGCCCCCAGATCTCCTCCTGCATGGCGACACACGCCTCGTATTCGTCCGGTGTCGCGACACGTCGGCAGATCACGCCGTCCTCGAAGCGCACAGGCTGCTCTCGGGCGTCGAGGTGGGGCAGGGCGGTGGGGAGCATGCGGGACGGCGGCGCGACAGGGGAGCGGAACGACGCGGGGCAGCGATGAGCGGTAACATGTGCTTGCTGACGGCAGCCGGATAGCCTAGCATGGCGACCAGCGCACCCGCTGCGCAGTGTCCCCTCACGACGTCCGCTCCCCAATGCCCAACGAATCGTTGACGGCCATCGACCTGGCCGGCGTTCCGGCGACAGTGCTCGACCTGTTTCGCGACGAGCAGCGCGACGCCCTGCTCACGCTGCGGCGCGCGTTGCACGCGTACCCGGAGCTGGCGTTCGAGGAGCACCGGACCTGCGAGACCCTCGAGCGGGCGCTGGCGGCGGCCCACCCCGTTTCCGTGCAGCGGGTGGCCGGCACGGGGCTCGTGGCGCGCATCCGCGGTCGGGTCGCCGGTGCGCCGGTGGTGGCGGTGCGCGGGGACATCGACGCACTCCCCATTCAGGAGGCCACCGGCCTGCCGTACACGTCGCGTCACGACGGGGTCATGCACGCCTGCGGCCACGATGTGCATGCGACGTGGGCGGTGGGCGCCGCGTACCTGCTCGCGAACCGGCCGGCGGCCGGTGATGTGCTCGTGGTACTGCAGCCAGCCGAGGAGACGGGCATGGGGGCGTCGGCCGTGCTGGAGTCGGGCGCGCTCGATGGCGTCGCGGCGATCTTTGGTGCGCATGTCGATCGCCGCTTTGCGGTGGGGCAGGTGGTGGCGCAGCCCGGCCCGTTGGCGGCCGCCGCGGACACGTTCACGGTAGTGCTGCATGGTCGGGGCGCCCACGGCGCACGGCCGCATGAATCGGCCGATCCCGTGCTCGCCGCCGGCCTGCTCATCGCGGCGCTGCAGGGCATCGTCTCGCGCCGGGTCAATCCATCGGTGCCGGCGGTACTCACCGTGGCCACCATGCAGGCGGGTACCGCGTCCAACGTCATCCCCGATCACGCCACCATCGGCGGCACCCTGAGGGCTACCGATCCCCACACGCGGGCGCTGCTCGGCGACGAGCTGCGTCGCGTGGTGGCGGGCATCGCTCTGGCGCACGATGTCACCGCCGACGTGACCATCGAACTCGGAACACCACCCATCGTCAATCCCGAGCAGCCCGCCTCGTGGGCCCGGGAAGCGGCGAGCGGCCTGCTCGGTGCGGAGCAGGTGGTGCCCCTCGGCATCACCAACATGGGTGGCGAGGACTTCGCGTTCTACATGGAGCGAATGCCGGGCGCCTTCCTGCGCATCGGGGCTCGCGAGCCGGGCGGTGCGCCGACGCCGGCCCACACCCCGCGTTTCATGGCCGCCGACGGGAGCCTGTTCATCGGGGCCGCCGTGCTGGCGGAAACGGCGCGTATCGCCTCGGCGGCGTTGGCGTCGGACAAGCCGGTGGGCCGGTAGCGATCCCCGCTACCCCTCGGTTAATTGCGACGTGAGGCCCGCCGCGGTTGGCGGCCTGTCTGCACGCGGGATGCTGAAGGAGGATAACGAATGGCGTGGGTCTTTGCGGCGGCGCTGCTGTTCGGCGGCGTCATGGTCTTGCTCGGATTGCTCGGGAAGGACGCCGACACCGACGTCGGTGACGGATCCGGTGACTTCGGTGATGCGGGCCTCGTCGCGGTCTTCTCCCTGCGCAACCTCACCTGGGCCAGCTTCGCCTTCGGTGGGATCGGGCTGCTGGCGGTGCTCACCCGCCGTTCGCCGGCAACCACCTGGCTCTCCGCAGGCGCGGCCGGGATCGGGACGCTGCTGGCGGTGCACCTGCTCTTTCGCGCGCTCCGCCGCAGCGAGGCGTCCTCGGAAGCCCTTGATGCGCTCGCCGTGGGCACCACCGCCCAACTCGTGCTCCCCTTCAACGACGAGGGGCTCGGCGTGATCAGCTTTCTGGCGCACGGTCAGTTGCACGAAATGCCGGCGCGGCGTGCCGCAGATGTGGCCACCCTTCCGAGCGAACACTTCTCCGCCTGTCGCATCGGCTGGATCGAGGACGGGGTCGCCATCGTCGAGCCAACCGCCGAGTAGCGCGCCGGCGGCGCTGAGCGGGGCGTGTTCTGATGACACTTTTCGCCCCGTCCGCCGTACGGCCTGTGCACCTTTCATCCAGAATCACGGAGTTTGCAGATGAACGAATTGCTCGAGGGTGGTTTCGGGACGGCGCTGTTCTCGCTCGGCGGCGTGGCGTTCCTGATCCTGATGTTCGTGTTGCTGGTGGCGTCGGTGAAGCAGCTCCTGATCATCGTGCCTCCCAACATGGTCGCGGTCATCACGGGGCGGAAACGCTCCCTGAGTGACGGCACATCGGTCGGCTATCGGGTCGTTCGCGGTGGGCGCACGTTCCGCATTCCGCTGCTCGAGCAGGCGCAGTGGATGACGCTCAACACCATTCCGCTCACCATCAGCGTCCGCAACGCCATCGCCAAGGGGGGCATCCCCATCGACGTGCAGGCCGTGGCCAACGTCAAGATCGCCTCCATGCCCGAGGAGGTGTTCAACAACGCCGTCGAGCGCATCCTTGGCAGCGAAAAGCAGGTGGCCGACCTCGCGCAGGAAACGCTGGCGGCCAACCTGCGCGGTGTGCTGTCCACGCTGACGCCTGAGGAGGCCAACGAGGATCGCGTGAAGTTCGAGACGGAGCTCATGAAGGAGGTCACGCGCGACCTTCAGAAGCTCGGACTCCAGCTCGACATGCTCAAGATCCAGAACATCAGCGACGACGCGGGCTATCTGCGCGCCTACGGCCGCATTCGCACCGCCGAGGTGCTGCGTGACGCGCAGATCGCCGAAGCCCGGACCAAGGCGGAGACGGAACGCGAACAGGCCCGATCGACGCAGGAGGCCGACGTAGCTCGCGCCCAGTCGCAGATGATGGTGGCGGCGGCGCAGAACGAGCTGCGCGTGAAGCAGGCCGAACTCGACCGGCAGGCCCAGATCGCCGAACGCACCGCACGTGCGGCCGCCGACGAGGCACAGGCGCGTGCCGAGAAGGCGGTGGAAGAGGCACGCGTCGAAGTGACGCGGGTGCGTCTGCAGGTGGAGCAGGTGGAGCCTGCCCGGGCCCGCGCCGAAGCAGCGCGAGCCGAAGCCGAGGCGGCCGCGGCGCCTGTCATTGCCCAGGGTGAGGCGCAGGCCAAGGCGCTGCGCGCCGTGCAGGAGCAGCTCATGGCGGCCGGCGACCGCGGGCTGTCGCTGCTGTACCTGCAGCAGCTGCCGGACATGATCGACCGCCTCGCGAGCGCAGCGAGCGACATCCGCATCGACCGTCTCGTGGTGCTCGACGGCGGGGACGGGCAGGGCGCGGCGAACGCCACGCAGCAGAAGCTGGGCGTGATGATGAAGCTGCTGGAGGCGGCCAGTGCGCAGTACGGCATCGAGCCCGAGTCGCTACTGCAGGGGCTCGCGCAGCGACTGACCGCCGGGGACAGCGGGACGACGCCGAAGTAACGCGTCGCGCGGGCCACGCCCGGTGGGGGTCAGGCCCCGCGGGCCTCCACGCGGCGCATGCCCCACGCTTTGTCCCGCGGGCCGAGTCGGCCCCGCTTCTCGAACAGGGCCGTCATGGCAGCGACCGGCAGGGCGTCGCTGAAATGCCGGCCCTGCTGCACGAAGCACTGCAGGCGGGCCAGGCGCTGCGCCTGCTGCGGCGTCTCCACCCCTTCGGCCACCACCTCGAGGCCGAGGCCGCGCGCCAGGCGCACCATGGTGGACACGATGACCTGATCCCGCGGGTCCAGCAGCAGTTGGGCCACGAAACGGCGATCGACCTTGATGCCGTCCACCGGCGCCTCGCGCAGGAAGGTGAGCGAGGCGTGGCCCACACCGAAATCGTCCACGACGAGCCTGAGGCCGAGGCGCTTGAGCGCCCGCAGCGTCTCCATGGCGATTTCTCCATCGACCACGGTGCTGTTCTCGGTGAGCTCCAGCGTCAGCGCCTCGGCCGGGCACCCCGTTTCGGCGAGGATCTGGACCACGCGGCGCTCGAAGCCATGTTCCCGCAGTTGCACCGCCGAGATGTTGACGGCCACCCGCAGGTCGCTGCCGGCGCCGGCGGCGCGCCAGTGCACGACCGCACGGCACGCGTCGCGCAGCACCTGTTCGCCGATCGGCACGATCAGACCCGTGTCCTCGGCGAGGCTCAGGAAGGTGGCGGGTCCGAGCAGGCCATGCTCGGGATCGCGCCAGCGAAGGAGGGCCTCCGTACCGACAATGCGATCGGCGACGACATCGAAGATGGGCTGGAAGTGCACCTCCAGTTCGCCACGATCGAGGGCTTCTCTCAGCCGGGCTTCGCGCCGCTGGTTGACGGAGTCGCCACCGGCCGGCTCTGGGTAGTCGACGGGGAGCAGGAGCACGTCCGCGTGGGCGGCGGGCGTTCGCTGCCGGCGACGGGCGAATTTGTCCCGGTACATGTCGGCGTCGGCGGCGTCGAGCAGCTCCTGGGCGGCCGTGCCGTCCAGCGGGGCCATGGCGCTTCCGATGCTCGCTTCCACCGTGAGCAACTCGCCGCCGGCCTCCACGGGCTCGCTCAGCGAGGACAGAATGGCGTCCCGCACGAACGCCACATCCCGGCGGCTTGTGACGTCCGGCAGCAGGATCACGAACTCGTCGCCACCGAGACGCGCGACCCCGTCGGAGCGGCGCACGCACGGGAGGAGGCGGGCGGAAACGGCCTGCAGGAGGGTGTCGCCCAGAGCGTGCCCACGCGTGTCGTTGATGGCCTTGAAGCCGTCGAGATCGATGAACAGGAGGCCCGTCTTCCGGCCATAGCGGGCGCCGAAAGCCAGCGCGCGGTCGAGCTGATCGAGGAACAGCTCGCGGTTGGCCAGCCCGGTGAGCGGGTCATGCGTGGCCCGGTGCGCGGCCTCGACCCGGGCTGCCTCGAGCGACGCCAGGCGGCGCTGCCGCTCGATGGCGAACGCGAGCACTCGTCCAAGAGATACGGGCGGGGTGTCGCGCTTGTCCACACACTCGCTGGCGCCGGCTTGGAGCGCCCGCACCGCCAGCGTGTCATCCAGCCGGTCGGCGTATACTACAACCGGGACCGTCGGCGCCGCGCCGCGCACGCCGGCCAGGGTGGCGATCCCAGAGGCATCGCCGACGGCCAGCTCGAGGATGATGACGTCGAACGGGGCCTCCATGAGGGTCCGGATGGCGGACGCCAGATTGGTGGCCCGGGTCAGAACCAGGCGCTCGCCCAAGCGCTCGCGCAGTCCGGTCTCGGAACGCGCCGCCTCGTGGTCGTCGTTCTCCACCAGCAGCACACGGAGGGCGCGGCCATCGGTTGCCCCGATCGAAACGCTGTAGGTCACGTGAGGGATCCGCCGTGAGAGACCATCGATATTCTCCAGCGTAGAAACGTTATCCCGGATCTCCACAGGCGCCAGATCCTGACCTGAATGTGACCGCATTCAAGTTCACGTCGTTCGACTTCACCACCAACTCACCATCATGACCACCACCACTGCGGTTCCCCTTCAGGCCGGCGCGGCGGCTCCCGACTTCGCCCTGGCTTCGACGTCGGGCCAGAACGTGTCCCTGGCTGACTTCCGCGGCAAGAAGCGCGTACTGCTGGCCTTTTTCCCGCTGGCGTTCACGGGGGTGTGCACGACCGAACTGTGCGCCTTCGGCGAGGACTTCGACGCGTTCGCCGCTGTCGACGTGGAAATCCTTCCCATTTCAGTAGATGCGGTACCTTCGCTCAAGGAGTTCAAGAGCAAGTACGCGATGAAGACCGAGCTGCTCTCGGATTTCAAGCGCGAGGCGTCGAGCGCCTACGGGGTACTCCGTCCGGACACGTTCTTCTCAAACCGGGCGTACTTCCTGATCGATACTGACGGCGTGATCCGGTGGGCCCACGTCGAGGAGACGCCGGGACAGCGCCGTGAAAATGCGGAAATTCTCGAAGCTATCAGGAATGTGACCGCCTGATTTCCGTTCGGTGCGACTTCGCAGGGAGCGCAGGGCGACGGGGAAAACCGTCGCCCTGTGTGTTTTGTGATTTGTCGATATTGGGGTTTTGTGATGGTCAGGCGACTGTCTCGCGCTCGGACGCCTCGGGCACGTCGGACGGACGGGTCGCGACCGTCACCGGGACCCGGCGCGGCTGGGCCGGCCCGACCTTCGCGATCCGCACCTGCAGCACCCCGTGCTCGAACGTCGCCGACACCGACTGGAGGTCGGCGGCCTTCGGCAGGCGGAAGCGACGGACGAACGCGCCCTGCGGGCGTTCGGCGAACACCACGCGCTCGGCAGCGGCCAGTTCGCGCGCCGGCCGCGTGCCGCGCACGGTCAGCACTCCATCCTCGGCAAGGACCTCGAGGGAGTCTGGGGCGACACCGGGGATGTCCGTGTCGATGCTGTAGCCGGTGGCGTCTTCGCGCGCGTCGGCCGATGGCTGCCAGGCGCCGGGCGCGCGCGTGCCGAAGGCGTCTTCGAACAGACGGTCCAGATCGCGGCGCACGGCCGCGGTGGTTCGGGCGGCAGTCAGCGGAAGCGTGTAAAGCGTCATAGTCAACGTCCTCGAAAGGCGGGCAAGGCCCGTGGATGGGTGGTCTTTGGGAGCGGCTCCGTGCGGTGCGCTCCGATGCACTGGAAAGGGCAGTCTCCGTGCCGTGTGTTTTCGGTCACGGCGACGGACGTTGATCATTGCAGGCTGTCATCATGGCCGTAGTGCTGCCGGTATGGCGCACGGATCGCACCCGGCGCGGGTGAAGCTGGGCGAGACCGGTCTCCAGCGTCGTGATGTTGATCGGTCAGCTTGTCCGATCCGCGCCGGCGCCGTAGGTTGAGCTGGTGCCCGCCGTTGGGCCATGTCTCCTCGCGTCGTCGCCCCTCTTCGATGACTTCCGCGTCGCCTGCCGGCCTCGTCCAGCTGCTTGGACAGATGGCCAGCGCTCCCGATACCACCAGCGGGGTGTCCCGTGTGCTCGCAGCTCTGGGCGAACTGCTGGGCGCCGAGCGGGTGGCCGTAGAGTTGCTGGACGGTGGCTCGCCCCCGCTGGTCTGGCGCCCCGACGCGGCCTCGCGGCTGAGCGACAGTCCGTGGCAGGGGCCCCTGTGGGCGCATGGCACACGTCTCGGCACGCTGGTGCTGCATCGGGAGCAACCGCTCGGCGCCGATGAGGACGCGCTGGTGCGGGCAGCGGCCGATCTGCTGGCGCTCGGTGTGGCGCGCGACAGTCACCTCCAGCGGCTCGAAGCCGAACTCACGGTGCGGGTGCGCGAGCTGGCGGAGCAACGGGCCTTCATGGAGTGCATCGTCGACTCGCTGCCGGTGGGCCTGTACGTAGTGGACCGGGATTACCGGATCCACGCCTGGAACCACAAGCGGGAGACGGGGCTGCAGGGGGTCGCCCGGACGGACGCGGTGGGGCGTTCCATCTTCGACATCCTGCACCGGCAGCCGGCCGCGCTGCTCAAGCGCGAGTTCGATGAGGTGTTCGCGTCCGGGCGCCTGCAGCAGTTCCAGATGGAGTCCAACGCGTTCGGTGACACGCGGGCGTTCCGGATTTCCAAGATCCCGATGCGGCTGGGCGGCGGGCGGGTCACGCACGTGATCACCATCGGTGAAGACATCACCGACTGGAAGGCGGCCCTCGACCGCACCGCCCAGGCCGAAAAGCTGGCGGCGCTCGGACAGCTCGCTGCCGGGGTCATGCACGAGATCAACAATCCGCTGGCCACGATCGCCGCCTGTGCGGAGTCGCTGGCGCTTCAGCAGGAGTTGGGGGACGCGGCCAGTCCGCCGGCGGACCTGCTGCGCATCATCGATTTCGAAGTGCAGCGCTGCAAGAAGATCGTGAACGGCCTGCTGGACTTCTCACGCCCCAAGGCTGCGGGCCGGGAGCTGTTCGACCTCAACGCGGTGGTGCAGCAGGGGTTGTTCCTGCTGCAGCATCACCCGCGATTCAAACGCATCAAGCTGGTCACCGAACTGGAGACCGCGACTCCCCTGCTGGTGGAGGGAGACGCCGACCAGATCGTGCAGGTCCTCATCGCGCTGGCCATGAATGCGCTGGACGCCACCCCCGAGAATGCGCGGGTGATGATCCGGACCCGCGCCGCGAGCGAAGCCGAGCGTCCATCCCACGTCGTGCTCGAGGTGGAAGACGAAGGGCCGGGCATCCCGCGGGCGCTGCAGGCCAAGGTGTTCGAGCCGTTCTTCACCACCAAGCCACCAGGGCAGGGCACGGGACTCGGCCTGGCCATCTGTTATGGCATCGTGGCCGATCACGGGGGAACGCTCGATCTGGTCTCCGCCGACGGCCATGGCGCCCGCTTTCAGGTGTCGCTGCCCATGGCCGCACTTGCCGCGCACGCCGCGACGCCCCCCGACGCTACGGAACGTCCCGCATGACTGCGTCTCCTGCCACCACCACGCCAACCTCCCTGCGCGCCGTCGACGGGGGGTCACCCATCCGGGTCCTGATCGCCGAGGACGAGGCGCATCTGGGGACCATCCTCGAGCAGTTCATGACGGCCCGGGGGTTCGCCGTGCGCATCGTGCGCGACGGTCGCACGGCGCTCGATCTGCTGCGCACCGAAGCGTTCGACGTGGCGCTGCTGGACGTGGTGATGCCCGAGATCGACGGCCTCGAGGTGCTGCGGCTCGTGCGGGAGGAACCGTTGCCGCCGGAGATCATTGTCATCACGGGCAACGGCACCATCGAAACCGCCATCGCGGCGCTCAAGCTGGGGGCCTACGATTTCCTCTCCAAGCCGTATCGCATGGCGGAAATCGAAGTGCTCGTCCGCCGGGCGTGGGAAAAGCGCATGCTGGCGCGCGACAACGTGCTGCTCAAGTCACGCCTGCACCGCTCCACGCCGGTGCCGCACTTCGTCACCCAGTTCGCGCCGCTGCGGGCGGTGCTGTCGATGGTGGAGAAGGTGGCGCCGAGCCCGTCGCCGGTGCTCATCAGCGGCGAGTCGGGCACCGGCAAGGATCTCGTCGCCCGCCTGCTGCACGCCCACGGGGCGCATCCGGACGGGCCGTTCATCGACATCAACTGCGCCGCCCTCGCCGAGTCGGTGCTAGAGATGGAGCTGTTCGGCGTGGAGAAGGGGGCGTTCCCCGGCGCCGAGCAGCGCAAGGTCGGGCTCTTCGAGCTGGCGGCGGGGGGGACGCTGTATTTGGACGGCATCAGCGACCTGGCGCTCAAGCTGCAGGGCAAGCTGCTGCGGGCGCTGGAGACGGGGAGCTTCTTTCGGGTGGGAGGCACCCAGAAGGTCGAAGTCGACGTGCGGGTGATCGCCTCGACCACCAGGGACCTGACGCGCATGGTGCAGGCGGAGACGTTCCGTGACGACCTGCTGCATCGCATCAACACCATCCGTATTGCGCTGCCGCCGCTGCGCGATCGCGCGGTGGACGTGCTGCCGCTGGCGGAGCATTTCCTGGCCCAGTTCAGCCGGGGGGCGGTGCCGCGACTCAGCGACGATGCCGCGCGTGCGCTCGAGCGCTATCGCTGGCCGGGCAACGTCCGCGAATTGCGCAACGTGATGGAACGGGCCGCCCTTTTGGCAACGGAAGGGGTCGTGCATGCGCGCGACCTGCCGCTGGGGGCCGAGGTGGGGGCGGGCGCGCGCCCGACGCCGATGCGGGTGCTGTCGCTGGGAGAGCTCGAGCGGCGGCACATCGCCGATGTGCTCGAACGCACCAACTGGCACCAGGGCAAGGCGGCCGAGATGCTCGGCATTTCCCCGAAGACCTTGTATCGCAAGATCCGGGAGTACGGTTTCGCGCGTCCGTCCGGGCGCGGTACGTGAGCCGTTCGCATGGGAAGGGCTGGAGGAGGACCCGATGAAGATCCTGGTCATCGAAGACGATCCGACCGTCGGTGAGTTCGTGCGTCGCGGGCTCGAGGAGCAGCGCTGGCATACGGATCTGTGCAACAACGGTCTGGAAGGGGAACGGCTGGCGTTGTCGCAGCCATACGACCTCGTGGTGCTCGACATGCGGCTGCCGGGGCGCAACGGGTTGGATGTGCTGCGCACGCTGCGCGCCCGCGGATTCGAGCGCCCGGTGCTGGTGCTCACGGCGCAGGACGCCGTCGACGCGAAGGTGGAGACGCTGCGGGCCGGCGCCGACGACTACGTCACCAAGCCGTTCGCGTTCGAGGAGCTGCTGGCCCGAGTCGAAGCCCTGCTGCGCCGTCCGCGCGCGCTGGCGTCGCCGCAGTTGCGGGTGGCCGATCTGGAGCTCGATCAGGGCACGCGCGAAGTCCGGCGCGCGGGGGAGCTCATCGAGCTGACGCCCAAGGAGTTCGCGGTCCTGGAGTATCTCATGCGCCATGCCGGCCGCGTCATGAGCCGCACCCTCATCACCGAGTACGCGTGGGGGTACCACTTCGATCCCGGTACCAACATCGTCGACGTGGTCATCAACCACCTGCGCAAGAAGATCGACGCCGCGCACGAGAAGAAGCTGATCACCACCGTGCGCGGGGTGGGTTACATGGTGCGCGGGTAGCGCCGGCGCATGGCCATGCGTTCGATCCGCACCCGCCTCACGATCGCATGGACGGCGGGGACCATCGGGACGCTGCTGCTCTTCAGCCTCACCCTGCTGACGGTGCGTCGCGAGATGGCCGTGCGCGCCCTCGAGGAAAAGGTGCAGGCCGAGGCGGATCGCGTCGTGAAGGCCATCCAGATCGCGCGGCAGACCGGCACCGAGCCCGTGGTGGCGCAGAACGACCCGCTGGCCCCCCCGACCGTCGGGCTCCGTCTTCGCTCATTCCTCCGCCTGCTGGACGGATACGTCCTGCTGCAGGACAGTACCCGGTTCGACATCTATGCGTCCGGGGCGGTGGACTCCCTGTCGACGTCCGACCGCTATCTGTTCAGCGAGGCGGCGCGTCGGGAGACACCGGGGGCGGCCGCGACACGCGTCGCGCTCTTCAACGACGAGGTGCTGCTGGCCACGCGCATCGTCATGCTCAGCGACACCGATCGCTACCGGGCGGCCTTCGCCCTGAGCACCCGTGACATCAGCCTGACACCGTGGGCGCTGGTGGGGACGATGCTGGTGGTGTCCCCGTTCCTGCTTGTCCTCTCGATCGTGTTCGCGTACCTCATCGCCGGGCGTGCCTTTCAGCCGATCGACCGCATCATCGATCAGGTCGAGGCGATCACCGACGGGCGGTCGCTGCACCGCCGCCTGGTAATCGGGGCGGCGGGTGAGGAACTCATTCGATTGTCGTCCACGCTCAACGCGTTCATCGAGCGCATCGAAAGCTCGTTCGGCGCGCTGCGTCGCTTCACCGCCGACGCCAGTCACGAACTCAAGACGCCGCTGGCCGTGATGCGCGCCGACGTCGAGCGGGCCATGTCGCCCACCTCCAGCGAGACCGATCAGGCCGTGGCGCTGGAGGAAGCGTTGCAGCAGGTGAAACGAATGGCCGACCTCGTCGACTCGCTGCTCACGCTGGCGCGCGCCGACGAGGGGCGGTTCGACCTGTACCGGGAACCGGTGGAGCTGGCCCCGTTGGCTCGCGAAGTGGTGGAAACCGCGCGATTGCTCGGAGAGGACGCCGGGTTGGTCATTCTGGCGGAACGTCTCGAAAATGCCGAGGTCCTGGGCGACCTCACGCGACTGCGGCAGCTCTTCTTGAATCTGGTGACCAACGCCATCAAGTACACGCCGCGCGGGGGGACCGTGGAGATTTCACAGCAGCGGGAAGAGGGCGTGGTGCGCTTCGCCGTGCGGGACACCGGCATCGGTATCGCCGCTGCCGACCTGCCGTATGTCTTCGAGCGCTTCTGGCGCGCTGATCGCGTCCGGTCCCGCGCCAGCGAACGTGGCGGCTTCGGTCTCGGACTCGCCATTTCGCAGTGGATTGCGCAGGCACACGGCGGCTCGCTCGACGTGCAGTCGCGGCTGGGGCGGGGCAGCACCTTCACGGTGACCCTGCCGCTTGCGGGCGCTCCCGGCTCGGGTATGACTGGTGAGTACCAGTCGATTGTCAATAGCACTGAGGGGCCGATCGACATGAGCGCAATGCTAACGGCGGATTAATCAGATCCTAATCTGGGAATCATTGCCGGATCATCTCCAGGCGGTAGAATCGGGCCAGTCACCCACGGGCGTTCCGTGGGCCGACGTTGGTAGCCCGTACCCCGGACCAGCGAGATGTTCAATAACCTGATCGAGTCTCAGGCAAAGAAGCAGAAACGCGCCGGCGGGTCCTTCATGTCCTTGGTCGTCCACACCGTCATCGTGGCCGCGCTCATCGCGGTCACGAAGGGTGCCGGTGCGGTGATGGAGGAAGAGAAGGTCGAGAAGGTGGACTTCGTCGAGGTCAAGAAAGACGAGCCCAAGCCGCCCGAGCCGGAAAAGCCACCGCCACCGCCTGACGCGGTCGCCGCCCCGCCGCCACCGAAGGGCTTCCAGGTGCTTTCGGCGCCCATCGAGATCCCGAACGTCATCCCCGAGATCGACCTGTCGAAGAAGGTCACCGACGAGGCCGACTTCTCAGGCAAGGGTGTCGCCGGCGGTATCGCGAAGGGTGTCGAAGGCGGCAAGGGGCCGGTCCCGCAGGGTGACCAGCCGTACTTCGACTTCCAGGTCGAGAAGCCCGTCGTCATGGCGCCGGGCGCCCAGGGCCCTGCCTATCCCGACATGCTCCGCACGGCGGGCATCGAAGGCACGGTGCTCGCGCAGTTCGTGGTCGACACCACCGGACGCGCCGACATGGCGACCTTCAGGGCGCTCAAGTCGGACAACGACCTCTTCACGACTTCCGTCAGAAACGCGCTCCAGCGGATGCGCTTTCTGCCAGCTGAAGTGGGCGGACGCAAGGTGAAGCAGCTCGTGCAGCAGCCGTTCCAGTTCTCGCTCAATCGCTAAGCCACCACCGTTTCCCAGGAGAAAGCACGATGGGTATGGATATCATGGACCTTTGGCACGAGATGGGTTGGTTTGCCAAGGGTATCGTTTGGACGCTGCTGATCATGTCGGCCTACTCGACCGGTATCATCATCCAGAAGTGGTGGCAGATGCGGAAGGCGCAGGGCGAGACCCGCAAGTTCGCCCCGGAGTTCTCGCAGTTCCTTGAAGAGGACAACCTCAACGAGGCCATCAAGCTGGCGGAAGGCTACAAGAAGTCGCACGTGGCGCGCGTGCTGGGCGGCGCCCTCGGCGAAATCCGTCCCCTCATCCAGGACGGCTCGGTGACCGTGGCCGACATCAACTCGGCCGAGCGCGCCGTCGAGCGCGAAATGCTCATGACGGTCGTCGACCTCAAGCGCGGCCTCGGCGTGCTCGCCACGGTCGGTGCCACGGCCCCGTTCGTCGGTCTCGTCGGCACGACGATGGGTATCGTGAACTCGTTCACGGCCATGTCCACGTCGGGCGCCGGTGGTATCTCCTCCATGGCGGCCGGTATCGCCGAAGCCCTCATCACGACGGCCATCGGTATCGGCGTGGCCATTCCGGCGGTGTGGGCGTTCAACTACTTCCAGACGAAGATCGACAATCTCACGGCCGAGATGACGTACACGTCGAAGGAAATGATCGACTACCTCATCAAGGGTGTGTCGGGTGAGTTCGGCCGCTCGCGCTTCACGCGTGAGTTCAACACGGCTGGCCAGACCCCGATCTCGCACTAATCACCGTCGGTCCGGTGGCGCGCCCCCAGAACGCGGTGCGCGTCAGCCGGGCTCCACGCAAGGAGTAACGCATGGGCATGAGTGCAGGTGGCGGCGGCGGCGTCAAGGCCGATCCGAACGTCACACCCATGATCGACGTGATGCTGGTGCTCCTGATCATCTTCATGATCACCATTCCGCAGATCAACGCGGGCTTTACCGCGGTGCCGCCCGAGGGCCAGAACCTCAAGCCGCATCCGGAAGAGGACGGAGACCAGGTGCTCGGCATCGACGATCAGGGTCGGTATTACCTGAACAAGCAGCCGGTCCGCAACGAGGATCTCGAAACCCTGGTCAAGGAGATCTACGGCCAGGAGCGCGATGATTACATCATGTACGTGAAGGCCCACAAGGACCTTCAGTACCTCAAGGTCATTGACGCCATGGACAAGCTCTCGCGCAGCGGGGTGCGTGTGGCGGCCCTCATCTCTGAACAGGCTCCGGGTACCGAGTCGCTCGTCGAGAGCGACCGCCTGCGGCCGGGAGGCAAGTAACGATGGGCATGTCTGCAGGTGGTGGTGGCGGCGGTGGTCTCACCAATGAGATCAACGTGACGCCCATGATCGACGTGCTCCTCGTGCTGCTCGTGATCTTCATGATCATCGTGCCAATGAGCCGCAAGGCCATCGATACGCAGCTCCCTGATCCGAATCCGCAGCCGGCGCAGCCGAATGTGAATCCGGACCAGATCGTGCTGGAGGCGCTGCCCGACGACAAGTACGCGATCAACAAGGAGCCGGTCGAGAAGGACAAGCTCTTCGAGCGCCTCAAGTCCATCTACGATCCCCGCCCGGAAAAGATCATCTTCGTCAAGGGTGACACCAACACGACGTATGCGAACGTCGTGTGGGCCATGGACCAGGCGCGTGGCGCCGGCGTCAAGGTCATCGGTCTCGCGCCGAAGTGACCTCTCCGGGCGCCCCTCGGGGCACCCATTGAGGACCTCTGGTGTTCTATACGGCGGGCGAACCCAAACGGGTGCGCCCGCCGTATAGCATTGCATCGCCTACATTCCTACGCATGGCCGCCTTGCCCCCTCACGCCTCCTCCGATCTGCCTCCACCCGAATTGCCGGGTCCGGAGCGTCCTCGTTATCGCGTACCCATCGGCCTGCCGATCGGCAAACAGCGTCGCGGCCCCAGCTTTGCGCTGGCGGTGCTGCTGCATGTGCTCATCTTCGTCCTGCTGATCGTCCCCTTCACCTCCCCTGAGTTGATGCGCGAGGTGCTCGGCGCCGGGGGCATCGGACCCGCTGGCGGTGGCGGCGGTGGCAATCGCGGGACGGGCGGGCAGATGAAGCAGGAGCGGCTGCAGTACGTGCGGATCGCGCCTACCCCGCCCCCCCCACCGCCGCCGGTGGTCCGCCCGCCGGAGATCAAGCCGCTGGTGCCGCCGCCACCGCCACCACCGCAGCCCACCCCGACGCCGACGCCGGTGCCTCCGTCGCCGACCCCGGTCACCGATGCGGGTGAAGCCAAGAGCGCCACCGCCGGCACCGGTGGTGGCGCGGGCACTGATGGCAGCGCCGGGAGTGGCCCCGGCAGCGGCGGTGGCGTCGGCTCGGGCGTCGGCACTGGCCGCGGCAGCAGTGTGGGCGCCGGCACCGGCGGTGGACCGGGCACCGTGTATCCGCCGGCCCCCACCGAACTCTTCCTGCCGCCCCTTCCGGTGCCCAACAAGGCCAAGGGCACCATCGTCGTCGTCTTCGACGTCGATTCCACGGGGAAGGTGCTCGACCTGCAGTTCCCGCCCACGAAGGACGGCTCATACAATCGCAAGCTGCGTGACGCGCTGGCCGCCATTCGCTTCCGCCCCGCGGTCAATGCGCAGGGCGTTCCCATTCGGGCCAAGACGGAGATTACCTACTCCCTGTGACCGGTGCGGGGAGGTAGCTTGCGCCTGCGCGAAGTCCCCCCTCCTCCCTCTCCCTCCACTCGCATGGGGCTGTTCGACAGGAAGCCGATCGCCGTCCTCGATGACGGTGAGCACGGCATGCGCCGCACGCTTGGTGCTGGCGACCTGATCATGCTGGCGATCGGCGCGGTGATCGGCGCCGGCATCTTTTCCTCGCTCGGCACCGCCGCAGCGGGTGAGACCCTCGCCGATGGGACCGTGGTGCGCTATGGCGCCGGTCCGGCGCTCGTACTCTCCTTCGTCCTGCTGGGCGCCGTGTGTGCGCTGGCGGCGATGTGTTACGCCGAGTTGGCCTCGATGATCCCGCAGGCCGGAAGCGCCTATGCGTACTCGTACGCGACGCTTGGCGAGATCGTCGCCTGGGTGGTGGGCTGGGCGCTCATTCTCGAATACGCGGTCGGCAACGTGGCGGTGGCCATCGGCTGGGCAGGGTACTTCACCTCGCTGCTGTCCGGTTTCGGCATCGACCTGCCTGGGTGGCTGACGCACGGCTACTGGAATGTGAAGGCCAGCAGCGATCCGGCGATCCGGGCGTTACTCGACAGTGCGCCACGCCTCGGCGGGGTGCCCATCCTCATCAACCTCCCGGCGTTCGGCATCGTGGCTGCCATTACCGTGTTGCTCATGCAGGGGGCCAAGGAGAGCACCCGCGCGAACAACATCATGGTGGTGATCAAGCTGCTCGTGCTCGCGCTGTTCGTGATCGTGGGCGCCATGCACATCGATCCGGCCAACTACAAACCGTTCGCGCCCAATGGATTTCGCGGCATCCACCAGGGTGCCGCCATCGTCTTCTTCGCCTATATCGGCTTCGATGCCATCTCGACGGCGGCCGAGGAGACGAAGAATCCCCAGCGCAACCTGCCCATCGGCATTCTCGGTGGCCTGGCCATCTGTACCCTCATCTACGTCATCGTGGGGCTGGTGGCCACGGGGCTCGTGCCGTACGACCAGCTCCGCAGCTCCGACCCGCTGGCCAAGGCGCTGACCATTGCGGGGCTCGATACCGCGAGCTGGATCGTCGCCGCTGGCGCCGTGGTGAGCATGTCCGCCGTGCTGCTCGTGTTCCAGTACGGACAGCCGCGCATCTTCTACGCGATGGCGCGCGACGGTCTGCTGCCCAAGTTCGCGGCCAAGCTCGATCCCAAGACCCGCACCCCGCGGGTGACGACGCTCATCACCGGCGTGCTGGTCTCGATCGGCGCGCTGGTGGCCGACGACGCGGCCACGTACGACCTGACAAACATCGGGACGCTCGCGGCCTTTGCCGTGGTGTGCATCGGCGTGCTGGTGCTGCGGGTGCGCGAGCCGGACCGTCCGCGCCCCTTCCGGGTGCCGTTCGTGTGGCTCGTGACGCTTGGCGGGGCCGGGGCGTGCGTGTTCGTCATGCGAGGCCTCCCGGCCAGCGCCTGGATGGCGTTCGGCGTATGGATGGCGATCGGCCTCGCGTTGTACTTCGCCTACGGGTACCGGAACTCGGTGCTCCGCCGCCCCGGGTCGACCCCTTCTCGCTGACCGCATTCATTCATGGCGCACCACGCTGCAGCATCCACCTCGGCGACCCCCGCGAAGAAGGGGTTCCTCGGCATCGGCTTCACGGGGTGGATCGTCATCTCGATGATCATCGGCATCCTCATCGGATGGCTGGCCCCGGATTTCGCGCCGAACCTGAAGCCGTTCGCGAACATCTTCCTGCGCATGATCAAGTCGCTGATCGTGCCGCTGCTCTTCAGCACCCTCGTGGTGGGAATCGCCGGCCACGGCGACGACATGAAGAAGGTGGGGAAGCTGGCGCTGCGGTCGATCATCTACTTCGAGATCGTGACCACGCTGGCGCTCGTCATCGGCCTGATCGCGGTGAACTGGGTGAAGCCGGGGGTGGGGCTGCAGATCTCCGCCACCGGCGACAGCGAGGAATTCCAGGCGCTGGCTGCCAAGACGCCGACGTTCGCGTCGGTGCTCGAGCACACGGTGCCGCAGAGCTTCTTCGAGGCGGCGGCGCAGAACGAAGTGCTCCAGATCGTCTTCTTTTCCATCATCTTCGCTGTGGCGCTGGCGAAGGTCGAGGGGCCCTCGAAGAGGTTCATGCTCGACTGGCTGCAGTCGCTTAGCGACATCATGTTCAAGTTCGTCGGTATCGTAATGGCCTTCGCGCCCATCGGGATCGGCGCCGCCATCGGGGTCACGGTGGGGAAGAGCGGACTCGACGTCATGCTTAACCTCGCCAAGCTCGTGGGCACGCTCTACGTGTCGCTCATCGTGTTCGTGCTGATCGTGCTGGTGCCGGTGGCGCTGATCATGCGCATCGACCTCAAGCGCTTCTGGGCGCTGGTCAAGGAGCCGTGGCTGATCGCCTTCTCCACGGCCTCATCGGAGGCGGCGTTCCCGCAGGCCATGCAGGCGATGGAGAAGTTCGGTGTGCCGCGACGCATCGTGTCGTTCGTGCTTCCCACCGGCTACTCGTTCAATCTCGACGGCAGCACGCTGTACCTGGCCATCGCGTCGGTGTTCGTGGCTCAGGCGGCCGGCATCGACATGCCGCTCAGCCAGCAGCTGCTCATGATGCTCACGCTCATGCTGACGTCGAAGGGCGTCGCGGCGGTACCGCGAGCGTCGCTGGTCATCCTCTCCGGCGCCCTCGCCCAGTTCGGCCTCCCGCTCGAAGGCATCGCCGTGATCCTCGGCGTCGACGCCATCATGGACATGGCCCGCACGTCGGTGAACCTGCTGGGCAACTGCCTCGCCACGGCCGTGATGGGGCGGTGGGAAGGCGAACTGCGGGAGCCGGGAGAAGAGGCGGTGGCGGCGTAACGGGGGGACTCGTTAACCGCGCGAGCTAGAGGGCGCGAGCTGGAGGGCGCGAGCCAAACCGCGCGCCCCACAGCTCGCGCTTTCTTGCTCGCGCCGTTTAGCTCGCGCTCTTTGGCTCGCGCTTCTCAGCTCGCGCTTCTCAGCTCGCGCGTTCTTGGCTCGCGCGTTTCAGCTCGCAACGTCCCGCACCACCCCACCTCCCCCGCTACACCTCCACCCCCAGCAGCCTCCGTGCCCGCCGCACCGCGCCGCGCGCGGCGTCCACCTCGTCAGCCTTGACCGTCGCGCCGGGCACGGCGCTCTTGAGGCGCTGTTCGAGACGCTTGCGGACCAGCGAGCCCCGCGTGAGCAGGCCGCCGGCGAACGCAACGGGGATGGCCGCGCGCTCGTCGACGAAGCACCGGCGGGCGAGCGTGCGCACGTGCAGCGCGAGCTCCTCCACGCAGAAGCTGATCAGGGCATTCGCCCGCAGGTCGCCCGAGGCGGCCACCTGCGCCACGACCGGCGCGAGCTGCGCGTACGCACCGGGGGTGGCCTCGGCGGCCCACGGAATCACGTCCTCGAGCGACTCGAGTTCGAGGGCGGTGAGGATGGCGCCGGTGAGCGCCGTCTCCGGCTCCCGGCCGTCGTGGGCGGCGCTGATCACCCCGAGGGCGCGGCGGCCGACCCACGCGGCACTGCCTTCGTCGCCCACATTCGGGCCCCAACCGCCGCACCGCTCGGTTCGGCCGTCAGGGGCCTTCGAGAACGCCACCGAGCCGGTGCCGGCAATGAGCAGCACGCCGGCGGAGTCGCCGAAGGCATCGTCCATGGCAACCGTGGCATCGGCCTGCACCGAGACGTCGTCGGCCAGGCGCCGCGAGGCCAGCGCCGACCAGAGCGCCTGCGCCGCACGCTCCTGCCCGGCGCCGGCCACTCCCACCACACACACCGCTGGCCGTGTTTCGGTGCGCTCGGCGTTGGCCAGCGCCTCACCGATGAGCGCCTTGATGATGTCGGCCGCCACCCCTTCCCGGCCCGGCTTGAGCGCGCTGGCCGGGCCTTCCACCCGCGCCAGCGTGGCACCGGTGGCGTCACAGAGTAGCACGCGGGTGCGGCTACCACCGCCATCCACGCCCACCACCAACGGAGTCGGATCGAGAGGTCCGGCGCTCATCAACGTATCCCCTGATTGGCCGGCGCCGTCGCCGGCCTCGCGTGTGTATAAGAACTGAGAAGACCCGTCACGAAAGTAAGGGAGGTGCCGATCAACACGTACCACGGCCACGCGATCCGGGCAAACGGTGCCAGGGTGGGCGCCATGTCCGGGAACCAACCGCTTAGTGCCTTCGCGAACACCACCACACTCATCGTGCCGATCCCGACCGCCATGCCGGTGATGGCATCACGCTGCACGGCACGCGGCACCAGCATGGCCAGGAAGAACGCGCCGAGCAGTCCACCGTAGGTGAACGAGGCGATGGACAGGGCAATGGTGACGACCGGCGTTCCTTCGTTCCGGTACAGCATGGCCCCGCCGATCAGGATGGCGGCCCACATGAGGGTGAACGCCTTGCCGATACGGAGAACACCGGGATCGTCCGGCTTCTTGCCCGTCAGCGGCAGGTACAGGTCATGCAGCGTCGCTGCAGCCAGTGAGTTGAGGGCGCCGCTCACTGTGCTCATGGCGGCGGCGAGGATGGCGGCGATCACAAGCCCGGTGAGCCCCGGTGGCATGACCTCGACGATGAACCGCGGAAAGATCGCGTCGGGGCGGGCGAAGGCTTCGCCTTTGTAGAAGGCGTGGAGTCCCGTCCCGATGAGCAGGAACATGCCGAACTGCGCCAGCACCACCAGCCCGCTTCCAATGAGCGACTTGCGCGCGTCGGCGAGACTGCCCGACGCCATGAGCCGCTGCACGATGATCTGGTCGGCGCCATGCGACGCCATGCTGAGGAACGCGCCGCCGATGAGCCCGGCCCAGAGCGTATGCGGCCGGTCGACACCGGTGTACGTGTCGATCAGTTGCAGCTTGCCCTGCGCATCGGCACCGCTCAGGATGGCACTCCATGCGCCCTCCACGCCGTTGCCCAGCAGCCACATCGCCGACGCGCCGCCGAGGAGGTAGACGCCGGTCTGCACCACATCCGTCCACACCACGGCGCGCATGCCGCCGTGGTAGGTGTACAGCACGGTGAACGCGCCGAGAATGAGGATCGACAGTGGACCGACGTATTCGGGCGGGACGATCGGGCCGATGATCAGCCCGACCGGGATGGCGGTGGCGAACACCCGAACCGAATCGCCGAACGACCGCGTCACCATGAACACCACCGACGCGAATCGGCGCGTGGCCACCCCGAAGCGCTTCTCCAGCAGCGCATAGGCGGTGACCAGTTCGCCCTGGTAGTAGCGCGGCAGGAGGGTGTACGCGATGATGATGCGCCCCACCACGTACCCTGCCGCCACCTGCAGGAACGACAGGTTGCCGACGTACGCCAGCCCGGGAATGGAGATGAACGTCAGGGCACTCGTCTCGGTGGCCACCACCGAGAAGAGGATGGCCCACCAGGGAATGCGCTGGCTGGCCACGAAATAGTCGCGCGCGTCCTTCTGGTCGCGCCCGAGCCAGATGCCCAGCATGGTGGTGCCGATCAGGTACGCGATCAGCACCAGCCAATCGACGCCGGTGAAGGCGTTGCTCATGCCTGTCCCCCCGCCTGCGGGCGGTCGTTAGGCGATGACATACGCCTCCATCGCGAAGTACTCGGCGAGGCCGAGCTGATCGAGTTGGGTGGCGGTGGTCTTGTTGCGCTGCTCGACGCGCTGCCAGAACTCGCGTTCGTCCTGGCCGGGAAAGGGTGCCGAGTCCTTCTGCGACTGGTGCTTGAAGATCGCCTGGATCTTGAGCGTCAACTCCTCCTGCGACAGCGGCACCAGCACCGTGGCTTCGGTGATCGGCCACTCCTGCCACGCGCCGCGGTAGAGCCACACCTCGGGACGTGTCATGCCAGACGTCCCGCCGTAGACCTCGTCCAGCGCCAGATCGATCGCTTCCTTGCACATGCGGTGCGTGCCATGCGGATCCGACAGGTCGCCGGCGACGAAGATGAGCTCCGGCTGCAGCTCGCGCAGCAGGTCGGCGACCATGGCCACGTCGGCTGGTCCGATGGGATCCTTGCGCACCTTGCCCGTCTGGTAGAAGGGCAGGTTGAGGAAGCGCGCGTTGGCCTTCGACAGCCCCATCACCTCGATGCCGCTCACCGCTTCCGATTCCCGGATGATGCGCTTGATGTCCGCGACCTCGGCGATATCCACATCACCGGGCTGCTTGCGCTGCAGGAAGTCCTGCACGGTGGCCGCAAGCGTCTGCACCGTTGCGTTCCGCCCCATGTGCTCGTCGTCGAGGCGCACGAGAAAGTCGAGATAGCGCCGGACGTCATGATCGAACACGGCGATGTTGCCGCTCGTCATGTAGGCGACGGTCATCGCGTTGCCGTTCTCGACGAACTTGCGGAGGATGCCGCCCATCGAGATCACGTCATCGTCGGGGTGCGGCGAAAAGCAGATCGTGCGCAGGCCACGCGGCAGCTTGCTCTTGCCGCGGATCTTGGCACCGAGGATGTTGAACACGAGCCCGTTCACGGCGCCCGGCGAGCCGTGCAGCGCCACCAGCGACGACAGGCCGTTCTCGGCGTAATCGTGCTGGGTGAGCTTGAGGATCGCCTTGCCGCAGCGGGCGGCGAGCCAGGTCACGGCACGCACGGCGAGCGACTCCGCCCACACCACTTCGTCGATGAGCCATGGCGTGGCCACCCGCGTCAGGTCGGCCGCAGCGGCGTCGTCCACGTAGAACGTGGTGTTCGGGTGCCGCTGCAGGAACGTGGCGGCCACCGCGCGATCGATCTCGCCCTCGACGGCACGGCGCACCACTCCCGACTTGTGTTCACCGGTGGCGAGAATGGCGATCTCGCGGGCCCCGAGAATGGTGGCGATCCCCATCGTGATCGCTTCCCGCGGCACGTTCTCTTCGCCGAAGAAGTCGGCGGCGGCGTCGCGGCGCGTGATGCTGTCGAGGTGCACGAGACGTGTGCGACTCGTTTCACCGGAGCCCGGCTCATTGAAGCCGATGTGGCCGGTCTTGCCGATGCCGAGCAGCTGGAAGTCGATACCGCCGGCGGCGACGATGGCCGCCTCGTACGCCTGACAGGCCGCGTCCACGTCGCCGCGAGCCAGCGATCCGTCGGGGATGTGCACGTTGGCCGGGTCGATGTCGATGTGCGAGAACAGGTTCTCCCACATGAACCGGTGATACGAGTGGATGCTGTCGGCGCGCATCGGGTAGTACTCGTCGAGATTGAACGTCACGACGTGGCGGAAGCTGAGCGCCTCCTCCCGGTGCAGGCGGATCAGTTCGCGATACACCCCGATGGGCGTCGAACCGGTGGCGAGCCCCAGCACGAGCGAACGGCCGCTGGCGGCGCGCTCGCGGATGAGGGTGGCGATGCGGCCGGCGACGAGCCGGGCCATGGCGCCGTGCTCGTCGATGATGATGGTGGAAATGCGCTCGCGCGCCGTGCCGTCGACGCCGTCGAGGGCGAAGGGGGAGCCCCCAACGCGCACAGGCCCGCCGCTCGAAACGAGCGGGCGGGCCTGCGTCACGTCAGGAGCCGCCGGGTGTCCGGAGGCCAGTGACATGGGGAGTGGGAATGGTGGAACGGGCACCCGTCAAGGTGCCCGGGTACGTCAGGCGGAAAAAGAGCTGCCGCAGCCGCAGCCGCCGGTGGAGTTCGGATTCTTGAACGTGAAGCCCGAGCCCTGCATCGACGACACGTAGTCGATCGTCGTGCCGCTCAGATACTGCGCCGAGAAGGGATCGACGAAGACCTTGATCCCCTCGATATCGAGGGTGATGTCGTCCTCGGCATGCGTGTCCTCGATCACGAGGCCGTACTTGAAGCCGCTGCACCCGCCGGGCATCACCGACACGCGCAGGCCGCCCTTCTCCGGCGTCACGCCCTCGGCGTCCATGAACTTGCGCACTTCGCCCGCGGCCACAGGCGTGATGACTACCATGACTTCCGGCTGCTGCATCGTGCTCATGTCTGCTCTCCGAAGCGGCCGGCGCTGTTCCCGGCCAGTGTGACCGCACACCGCCCTCCCGGTCGCCCTCGCGATCGGCCCTGCGGGTGTCAGGTCGTGCTGAAATGATAATAGCGAGTGGATCACTCCCCTTGCAAGAAACCCCGTGGAGACCCGCAGGATCCGGGCGTCCACGGCACACCGTCATCGTGACTCCATCCGCGACAGGCCTTCGAGGGCCCCCATGGCGGCATCAGCCACGGCGGTCCGTACGGCCCCGATCTTCCGGTTTTCCCGGGTCGGGTTCACTCGGTTGGTCAGGAGGATGACGAACAGGCCGCGCTGAGGATCCATCCACAATGAGGTCCCCGTAAACCCGGTGTGACCGAACGCCATGCGGGACAGGCGCCGGCCGGCCGAATTGCTGCCGGTGGCGGTTTCCCAGCCGAGGGCGCGGCGGGAGAGGGCTGGGTCCTGCGGGACGATGAACCCGGCCACCGTTGCCGAGTCGAACACCTGGCTACCGTCGAGCCGACCGAAGGCGAGGTAGGCCCGGGCGAAGCGCGCCAGGTCACGGCCCGTGGAGAACAGTCCAGCGTGGCCGGAAACCCCGCCAAGGCGGGCGGCGTTTTCGTCGTGCACTTCGCCGCGCAGATGGCGCTGGCGCCATGGATCGACTTCCGTGGGCGCGGTGCGCTTCCGCCACGCGGCCGGCGGGAGGTAGCGGGTCTCGGTCATGCCGAGGGGGGCAAACACCTGCGAGGCCCCATACTGCTCGAGCGGGGTGCCGCTCACTCGCTCCACCAGTTTGCCGAGCAGGATGAACCCGAGGTCGCTATAGACCGTGCGGACGCCGGGCAGGGTGTCCGGGGCCGTGGCGAAGAGCTGCCGGGTGGCCTCCTCGGGGCTGTCGGCCTCCTTGTAGAGGGCGCGCCAGGCCGGGAGCCCCGAGCTGTGGGTCAGCAGGTGGCGAACCGTGATGCGTTCGGCGCCGACGGCGGTCCACTCGGGCAGGTAACGCACCACCGGCGTATCGAGGCCGACCCGCCCGGACCCCACCAGTTGGAGTACGGCGCTGGTGGTCCCGACCACTTTGGTCAGGGAGGCGAGATCCCACACCGTGCGGGCATCCGGCCGCGCCCCGTCGGCGGCGTCGAGGCGGCCTGCGCCGTACTCGGCGATCAGCCCATCGACGGTCCCGACAGCGGCGTAGGCGCCCGGAAACGCCCCATCGGCCACCGCGCGTTCGAGCGAGGCCCGGAGGCTGTCGCGCGTGGCCCGTGCCACGGCCTCGGGAACCCGCGCGGCGGGGCTGATGGACGCACTGCGTCCGAGCAGCGAGGCACAGGCCCCCACCAGCAGGCTGCTGCCCATCACGGCACCGACGCGCAGCGCGAGGCCGGGACGCGTGCTTACCTTCAGCATGCCGTGCGTCGCCAAGGGCCAGCGACGGTGGGGAAGACGGAGGTTCATGTGTTCGCGAGTGGCAGGTGGGCGCACGAGAGGCGCCACGATCCTTCGGGGAGGACGCGAGTGAAGGCGATCAAGACGCTGCTGGTGTGGTCGGCGATGGCAATCGGGGTGGCGGTGGCCGGGTGCGCCCGCGGCGGCGCGCCAGACCCAGGACCCGTGCCCGACGACGGCACGGAGGACCCGCGTGGGGGTATGCGCGGACGGGTGCCCGATCGCAAGGTCCGTCCCGGGATCACCGTCCTGCTGGACGATAGCATCAAGCTCGTGGCCGGCAAGCGGGTGGCCCTGGTCACCAATCAGACCGGCGTCGATGAACGGGGGCGGCGGTCCATCGACTTGCTGTTCAACGACCCGCGGGCGCTGCGGGCCGGCGTGAAGCTGGTGAAGCTGTTCGCGCCCGAGCACGGTGCCCGGGGCACGGAGGATCGCACCGGCCTGGGCGACGAGCGCGACGAGAAGACGGGACTGGTCGTGCACTCGCTGTACCAGCGCCGCACGATGGCGCCGGCGGACAGCCTGCTCGACGATGTCGACGTGCTCGTCGTGGACCTGCAGGACATCGGGACGCGCACCTGGACCTACGTGGGAGTCGTGCTCTACACCATGCAGGCGGGAGAACGCCGAGGCATCCCGGTGCTGGTGCTCGACCGGCCGAACCCCATCTCCGGGAGCTTCACGGAAGGGGCCCTGCTCGACTCGGCGCTGGCCGACCCCGCGTATCCCACCGCCGACAACAGCACCAACGGCTTCGCCCTGTTCCCGATGCCGCTGCGGCATGGGCTCACCATGGGGGAACTGGCCCGGCTGTTCCAGGCGAACCTCAAGCTCGGGACGCGCCTGACGGTCGTGCCCATGCGCAACTGGCGGCGCGGGATGTGGTACGACCAGACCGACCTGCCGTGGGTTCGCCCGTCGCCCAACCTACCCACGCTCATGTCGGCGCTCTTCTATCCTGCACTGGTGCCGTTCGAGTCGAGCAATGTCTCGGTGGGCCGTGGCACCGACCTGCCGTTCCAGCGCTTCGGGGCGCCGTGGATGCGCGCCGATACACTGGCCCGGCTACTCGACGACCTGTCGCTGACCGGCGTGCGATTCAAGGCCGAACGGTTCACGCCGGACAATCCCGGTGACGGTAAGTTCGGGGGGCGGAGCATTCCCGGGGTCCGCCTCGAACTGACCGACCGCGAGCGGGTGCAGCCAGCCCGCATCGGGGCGGCCATCCTCTGGGCGCTGTCCCGGGTGCACGGTGATTCGCTCCGGGTCAACGCCCCGGGCTTCGATCGCCGCATGGGCTCGGCCCGGATGCGCGAGGCGCTCCTGGGCGGCGCCGATCCCGACGCCGTGCTCGACCGCCTGCTGCCGGCGGTGGTGGCGTTCGAGAAGGAAGCCCGCCGTCATCATCTCTACCGTTGATGATCGGGGAGTTCTAGCTTTCTCGGGCTGGTCCCAAACCCGACCGTGGTCGGAGGGCCGGCCCGGAAACGTCCGGCCCTGATCCGTCAACGAAGTCCTGATGCAAGCAATCTGGAGCGTCATCGTTCGTGGGTACCTGCAGGTCATCGCCCCCGTGGCGGACTGGCTGGTGGCCAAGCGTGTGCGCCCCAATACCATCACCACGATCGGCACGATCTGCACGTGCACGGCCGGGGTGATCTTCGCCACCGGGCACATCAGTACCGGCGGCTGGTTTCTGGGCCTCACGGCGCTGTTCGACGTGCTCGACGGCACCGTCGCCCGACGGACGGGCCAGACCTCGACGTTCGGGGCGTTCTACGATTCGACGCTGGACCGGGTGGCCGACGGCTTCCTGCTGGGCGGGCTGGTGGTGTTCTATGCCACCCACCCGCGCTACATGAACGACGGCATGGTCATCGTGTCCGTGCTGGCGTTGATCGCGACGTTTCTCACGTCGTACACGAATGCCCGGGCCGAAGGGCTCGGCTTTTCCGCGCGCGTGGGCGTGTTGCAGCGCCCCGAACGCATCACCCTGCTGGCGGCCCCCCAGGCGTTTTTCGGTCTCGCGCTGGATGGGTGGGTACTGGCAGGGATCGTCTCGCTGCTGATGGTGACCGCCTGGATCACCTTCTTCCAGCGCATGGCGTACGTGCATCGCATCACCACAGCGGCGATGACCACTACCACTCCTGGAGAATAGACGAAGTGTCCGACTCGACCCGCGGGACCCCCGCGAACATTGCCCCGGCCACGGGGAAGCTCGCCATCTTCACGCCGGGCCTCGGCGCCGTGGCGACGACGTTCATTGCCGGTGTCGAGCGTGTGCGCCGCGGGCTCTCCACGCCCATCGGCTCGCTTACGCAGATGGCGACGATTCGCCTCGGCAAGCGTACCGACAACCGCAGCCCGCTGATCAGGGACTTCGTCCCGCTCGCCTCGCTGAACGACATCGTCTTCGGCGCCTGGGATCCCATCCCGGATGATGCCTACACCGCGGCCACCAAGGCCGGCGTGCTGGTGAAGGACGACCTCGAGCCAATCGCCGACTTCCTCAAGAGCGTGAAGCCGATGCCGGCGGTCTTCGAGAGCCGGTATGTCACGCGCATCACCGGCGCCACCAACGTGAAGTCGGGCGCCACCAAGAAGGACCTCGCCGAACAGCTGCGCGCCGACATCCGCAACTTCATGGCCGCCACCGGCGCCTCGCGCGGGGCCATGGTGTGGTGCGGGTCCACGGAGACGTATATCAAAGCCGGCCCGCAGCACCAGACCATCGAGGCGTTCGAGAAGGCCATGGAGGAGAACGACGACGCCATCGCGCCGTCGATGCTCTACGCCTATGCCGCCATCATGGAAGGGGTCGCCTACTGCAACGGCGCGCCGAACCTCTCGGCCGATTTCCCGGCGCTCGTCGACCTCGCCAACCAGCGCGGTGTGCCCATCTCGGGCAAGGACTTCAAGACCGGCCAGACGTGGATGAAGACCGTCATCGCGCCGGGCATGAAGGCGCGCATGCTCGGCCTCGAGGGGTGGTACTCCACGAACATCCTCGGCAACCGCGACGGCGAGGTGCTCGATGATCCCGCGTCGTTCAAGACCAAGGAAGAGTCCAAGCTCTCCGTGCTGCACACCATCCTGCAGCCTGAGAAGTACCCCGAGCTGTACAAGGACTTCTCGCATGTCGTGCGCATCAACTACTACCCGCCGCGCGGCGACAACAAGGAAGGGTGGGACAACATCGACATCAAGGGGTGGCTCGGCTACCCGATGCAGATCAAGGTCAACTTCCTCTGCCGCGATTCCATTCTGGCGGCCCCGCTTGTGCTCGACCTCGCGCTGTTCAGCGATTTTGCCCAGCGCGCCGGGATGAAGGGCATTCAGGAATGGTTAAGCTTCTATTACAAGGCGCCCCAGACCGCTGCGGGACTCCAGCCGGAGCACGATCTTTTCATTCAGCAGACCAAGCTGAAGAACACGCTCCGCCACCTGATGGGGGAGGAGCAGATCACGCACCTCGGGCTGGAGTACTATCAGTGACCCCCACGCGCGCGCGTTGGCTCGCCGGCGCCGTCTTTGCCATCACCGCCGGCGCGTTCAGCGCCGGCTGTGACGCCGGCCGCCAGAACATTCGGGAGTTGCGGTTCCGCACCGACTCGTTCGTCATCCGAGTCGCTCCGGAAACCATTCCAACGCGCGCGCTCGAGCCCATCTACTGGCGGGTCGTGGTGCACGACCGCGAAAGCGGCGTGCCCATCCAGGGCGGCGAGGGACGCATCTTCGCCACCAACAAGGACATGAAGACCGTGTCCAACGGCTTCGAGGAAACCGGCGAGCTCGGCACCTACCGCAGCAATCTCATGTTCGTCACGGCGGGCCTGTGGGCCATGGCCATCCAGTTTCGGCGTGACTCCACCCAGGAGTTGCAGAAGACGCAGGACTGGACACAGGACATTCTCGCCGCCGATGAACCTGGCATGAACATCCGGACGCCCATCTCCACGCGCGTCAACGATTCAGCCAGGGCACCGGCCGTGGCACCGGCCGTGTCGGATTCCGCCCGGAAGCGGGCGCCCTGACGGGCGCCCACGGAGACTGTGCATGCGGCACTTTCATCGCACCTCGCTTTCTCCCGACACCGTGCTCGCGGTGGCTGAGACGTTCTTTACGGCGCTCGGCCTCGCGCGAGGCGCGTCCGATGCCCGGATGCGCGCCTTCACCGGCGCGCTGGGCACCATGCGCCTGTCGGTGAAGATGGAGGGCGGCCACTACACGTTTGTCGAGGTGCACACCGATCAGGTGGGCGAAAGCCGCCTCGATAAGAACGTCAAGAAGTATTTCAACCAGCTGCACCGGACCGCCGATCCGCGTCACGTCATCGAGGCAGGCTATTGACGACGCGCGCCGCGGCCGAATCCGGCAGTCCCCAGACATGAACACTTCGCCACAGGCGCCCCCCCCCCTCCCCGAAGACCGGGTGGGGCGGAATATCGGCGTCGGATGTTTTACGTTTTTTATCGGCGCCGTGAGCGGAGCCATGATCGGAGTCGCGATCGGCAAGCTCATGGGCTTCTTCAACCGTTGTACGCCGGAACCCGGTCTGCCCGCCTGTGAATGGTGGATGTTTGCCGGGTACGGTGCGGCGATCGGCGCGGTGACGCTACCGGTCTTCGCCCTCTGGCGTCTGCGGCGTGCCGATCGCGCCGCCGATGCCGCTTCCACTGATCGAGGATGACCGAGTGGCTCGTGTAGACGTGATCATGCCGCAGATGGGCGAATCCATCGCGGAAGGGACCGTTTCCCGCTGGCTCAAGAAGGTGGGCGACAGCGTCAAGCGTGACGAACCCATCTTCGAGATTTCCACCGACAAGGTCGATGCCGAGATCCCCTCGCCGTCGGCCGGCGTGCTCATCGAGATCCGCATCGGCGAAGGGCAGACGGTGGCCGTGAACACGGTGGTCGCGCTCCTCGAGACCGATGCCGCCGCCGCGGCCGCGGCGCCGACGGCCCCGTCGCCGAGCCCGGCCGCCGCTGCGGCACCGGCACCGGCCCCGGTCCCGGCACCCGCAGCCGTGGTCGTGCCGTCGGCACCGGTGGCTGCCATGGCCGCGCCCACGGGGCCCGCCGGTTCGCTCGAAGAGCGTCTGCGCACCAAGTCGTCGCCGCTCGTCCGCAAGCTGGCCGCCGAGCATGGTGTCGAACTCACGGCCATCACCGGGTCCGGCATCGCCGGCCGCGTCACCCGGAAGGATCTGGAGGCGTTCCTGACGTCGCGTCCGGATGCGGCCTCGGCGCCGGCCGTCGGTGCCTCGATGTACGCACCGGCCGGTGTCGAGCAGCATGGCCCGCTGCCCACCGCGTGGCCGGGCGACGTGGTCGAACCCATGTCCAAGATCCGCAAGCTGACGTCGGATCACATGGCCATGGCCCGGCGTGTGGCCGCGCATGTCACCACGTTCTGGGAGATCGACCTCACACGAGTGGCCCGCATCCGCACCGCCATGCGGCGTGACTTCGAGGCCCAGACGGGGCAGAAGCTCACCTACATGCCGTTCATCCTGCAGGCCGTGAGCGCGCAGCTCAAGCGTCATCCGGTGCTCAATGCGGCGGTGGCGGGTTCGGACATCATCTACCGCAAGCAGGTCAACCTCGGCATCGCCGTGGCACTCGAGCCCACCGGGCTCATCGTGCCCGTCCTCAAGCGGGCCGACGAGCTGTCGCTCACCGGCCTGACGCGCGGGGTGAACGACCTCGCGTCACGCGCCCGTGGCAAGAAGCTGAGTCCGACCGAGGTGCAGGACGCGACCTTCACCATCACCAACCCGGGCACGTTCGGCTCCATCACGGGGACGCCCATCATTCCCGTGGGTACGACGGCCATCCTCTGCCTCGGCGCCATCGAAAAGCGCCCCAAGGTCATCACCGGACCCGACGGAGAGGACACCATCGCGATCCGCACCTGCTGCTACTTCTCGCTGTCGTTCGACCACAAGGTCGTCGACGGTGCAGATGCCGATCGCTTCATGGGAGATCTCAAGCACGCGCTCGAGACGATCCCCGAAGCCGGGTTCTGAGCGGGTAGCATTTCGTATGCCCCGCGCGCTTCGCATCCACGAACGGCAGGTGCCGGACGCGGAGCGCGCGGACTATCTGGCGGCACTGCCGGTGCGCAAGGCGCGCGCCGCGGCAGTGCCGGCCCATTTCTGGGTCTTTGAGCACGCAGCCGAACGCGGTCGCTTTGTCGAGTTCACGGAGGCGGCCAGCGAGGCGGATCTCGCGGCCGCCGACGGACGCGCGGGCGCCGATGACGTCTGGCGTGAAGTACAGGGAGGCTGACATGCCCACGCGACACATCACCATCGATGGACGCGAATGGCAGGTGTACCCGTCCGGATTTCTCACCCAGTATGTGGGTGACGAGTTCGGGCTGATTTTCGTGGCTGGCACGGGCGAGGCGCGCGAAGTGCGCGTGACGCGCTACTCGCCGACCGGCACCCGGTCGCGTGAGCAGTCGCTGGCCGAGTTGGATGATGCTCAGGTCGTGGACCTGTTCCGCATGTCGCAGCCGAGTGCGCGGTCACCCGAGGCGGGGTATCGCGCGTGACCGACGTTGAAGACGGGGCCGCCACGCCGTTGTTCGTCGACCTGCAGGTGCACACGACGGCGTCGGACGGTGCCCTGGCCCCCGCCATTGTGGTGCAGGCCGCTGCCGAAGCCCAGCTGCACGCCATCGCCATCACCGACCACGACACGGTCGACGGACTCGACGAAGCGAGCGAAGCCGGTGCGCGACTGGGGGTGCGCATCGTGCCCGGTGTCGAGCTCAGCACGCACTTCGGGGACGACGAGCTGCATCTGCTCGGGCTGCATCTCTCCAACCGCGAGGCGATGCGGAGTGCGCTGGCCGAGTTCCGCGAGCAGCGCGTGGCGCGGGCGGAGCGCATCGTGGCCACGCTCAACGCGCACGGTATGCCGATCACCATGGAGTCCGTGCTCCGTGAGGCAGCCGATGGGGCGGTGGGGCGTCCGCATATTGCGCGGGCCATGCTCGCCGGTGGCTGGGTGCGCGAGTTCCGGGAGGCGTTCGACAAGTGGATCGGCTGGGGCCGGCCGGCCTACATGGCCAAGGATCGTTTCGAGGTGGCCGATGCCATCGCCCTCGTGCACCGTGCGGGCGGACTTGCGGTGTGGGCGCATCCGGGTGAATCGGCAACCCCGGCGCGTATTCAGCGGCTGGCCGATGAGGGCCTCGACGCTGTGGAGGTGCTGCATCCGAGCCACCCGCCGTATCTCGTGCAGCGGCTGGTGGAGCACACCGAGAAGGCGGGCCTGCTGCCAAGCGGTGGGTCGGACTGGCACGGCACGCAGGACGGCCCCCGGCGTCTCGGCGGCCAGCTGGTGCCCAAGATCTGGCTCGACTGGCAGGACGCAAGAATCGCGTCGCAGCCGGCGCGCAGTGCCTGAACCGGCGGCTGCGGCCGACGCCATCCGTCGCGTCGCCCTGGTGACCGGCGGAGCGCGTCGTCTCGGCGCCGCGCTTGCGCGGGGCTTGGCTGCGCGTGGGTACGACCTGCTGGTGCACCATGGCGCCTCGGCGTCCGAGGCGCAAACGCTCGCCGAAGAGCTGATGGCCGCCCATGGCGGACGCGTCGCGATCGTGCAGGCGGATCTGCAGGACGAAGGCGCCCCGACGCAGGTGGTCTCGGCGGCAATGCAGGCCTTCGGCCGTCTCGATGTCGTGGTCAGCTCCGCGTCCATCATGGAACCCCGCGCGTTCGGCGAAGTCACCGTGGATGATTGGGAGCGCGCCCAGTCGGTGAACCTGCGGGCCCCGTTCTTCCTGCTGCAGGCCGCAGCGCAGGTCATGGCCGAGGGCGGCGTGTTTGTGCAGTTGGCCGACCATCTCGCCTACGAAACCGGTTGGTCGTCGCTGTTGCCGCATCAGGTGACGAAGGCGGCGCTCACGCAACTGGTGCGGGCCGGTGCCGAGACGCTCGCCCCGCGCGTGCGCGTGAACGCCATTGCCCCGGGGCTGGTGCTGGCCCCGGCGCACTTCGGTGAGGCCGCCACGACGCGGTTCTTGCGGGACGTGCCGATGGGGCGGGTGGGCACCCCCGACGACGTGGCGCAGGCGCTGCATTTCCTGATCGATGCGACGTACGTCACCGGCGTCGTGCTGCCGGTGGACGGTGGCCGGCACCTCCGCCGATGACGGTGCCGTTGCTGCCTGCCACTCCACGTACGCCGCTGCACTTCGCCCGCGTCGTGGTGATCGGCGGAGGGTGCTACGGCAGTTGGTACGCGCAGCAGCTCACCCGCGCCATCGCGCGTGGCGCGCTCACGGTACGCGAGATTGTCGTGGTGGACCGCGATCCCGACTGTCAGGTTGCGGTGCGGTGGCGCGCCGGGTCCTACGCGCCGGTGCCGCTCCGCGTGGTGGTGGGCGCGTGGGACACGTTTCTCGCCGAGTGGTTGGCCGAGGGACCCGAGGCCCTGGCGCACGATGCCATGGTGCCGTCGCCGCTGATGCCGCACCTCTGCCTCGACTGGCTGGTAGCCCGCGCACAGGCGCGCTGGCCAGCGCGGTCGGTGGCGGTTCGGCCACTCTCGACGACGCCCCCCACGCCCTGGCAGCGGGCGGCGCCCGATGGCCGGCATTACGTGAGCTTCGCAACCTGGATGTGCCCGGTGAATTGCATCGAGCCGGCCAAGTGCCCCGCCACCCGAGGCGAACGCGACTGGAGCCTGCCGCCGACACTCGACGCGTTCGTGGCGGCCGACCCCGGGATCGACGGGGCCGTTATCTTTCCCTGTGTGCACCGCACCTTCGGGGTCGGCATGATCGACGCCGCCCCGATCGCCGACGCCGATCGTCGGGTGGCCGCCTGGGGAACGTCGGGACCGTGCCGGGTCTTGGTGGGCACGGTGTCGCACTGCCATGGCGCACTGGGCGTCCTCGCTGTCGACTGATTCTGCTCCTTCTTCCGTCTCGCTCCCATGTCCGCTTCGCGCACTGAACACGTCGTCATCATCGGCTCCGGTCCCGCTGCCTGGACGGCCGCCATCTACGCGGCGCGCGCCAATCTTTCGCCGCTGGTGTTCGAGGGTGAGCCGATGGGTACCGAACTGCCCGGCGGCCAGCTCATGCTCACCACCGACGTCGAGAACTTTCCGGGGTTCCCGGAGCCGATCAGCGGCCCCGACCTCATGGAACGAATCAAGGCGCAGGCCGTGCACCATGGCGCGCGCGTGGTCTCCGAACTGGTGAAGTCGGTGGACTTCTCGCAGCGGCCGTTCACGCTCGTGCCCAACTACTCGGCGCCGGTCACGGCACACACGGTCATCATCGCCACCGGTGCCGCCGCCAAGTGGATCGGGCTCGACAATGAGCTGCGGCTGGCGCAGGCGGGCGGGGGCGTGTCGGCCTGTGCCGTGTGCGATGGGGCGATGCCGTTCTACCGCAACAAGCGCCTGATCGTGGTGGGTGGCGGTGACACGGCCATGGAAGAGGCCATGTACCTCACCAAGTTTGCCAGCGAGGTCGTGATCATCCATCGCCGCGACAGCTTCCGCGCCTCCAAGGTCATGGCCAATCGTGTGCTCGAGCACCCGAAGGTCCGGGTGATCTGGAACGCGCGCGTGGCCGATGTGCTGGGCGATGACTTCATCACCGGCGTGCGCGTCGAGGACACGGTCACTGGCGAACGCCACGACCTCGAAGCGGGTGGACTGTTCGTGGCCATCGGCCATACGCCCAATACCGGCTTCCTGGCCGGTCAGATCGAGACCACCGAACATGGCTACGTGAAGGTGGCCTCGTGGCGCACCGCCACGAACATCGACGGCGTCTTCGCAGCCGGTGACGTCATCGACGACTACTACCGGCAGGCCATCACCTCGGCCGGCACCGGTTGCATGGCCGCGCTCGAGGCGGAGCGGTGGCTGGCGCACCATGGCATCGGCGAATCGCCCGTGCTGGAGACGGCGGAGACGACAGTGGGCACCGCCGGCGACGCCGGGCACCATTGAGGCGGCCATGAGCGCGCTTCGCCTCCAGCAGCTCACCGTCGGCCCGCTGCAGGAGAACTGCTGGCTGCTGGCCGACCCCGAGCGCGGAGAGGCCGTGCTCGTCGATCCGGGTGACGAGGCGCCGCGGCTGCTCGAGGCGGTCGATGCCAGTGGATGTGCGCTCGCGGGGATCTGGCTCACCCACGCCCACTTCGACCATGTCGGTGGGATCGCCGGAATCATTCGCGAGCGCCCCGTCCCCATCTGGCTCCATCCCGACGACGCCGTGTTCTACCAGCACGCGGCCGACAACGCCGGACGCTGGGGGGTGCAGATCGAGACGCCGCCGGCCGCCGATCGTGCGCTGGCGGAGGGCGACCAGCTGCACGTTGGCCGCTTCACGTTCGACGTGTGGCATGTGCCGGGCCATGCGCCCGGTCATGTGGCATTCGTCGGACACGGCCTGTGCATCTCCGGCGATCTGCTCTTCGCGGGCTCGATCGGGCGTACCGACCTGCCGCTCTGCGATCCTGGCGCCATGCACCGGTCGCTCATGCGGCTCGCAACGCTCGACGAGGCATGTCGGGTGCTGCCCGGGCACGGTGTCATGACCACCATCGGGCGCGAGCTCGCGAGCAATCCCTTCCTGCGCGGCGCCGCCCGCCCGATCGGAGCGTAACGCGCATTCCGGTGGCCGCTGCGGCGCGCCTCCCCGTCCATTCTCCGAGGTTGCTGTCATGGCCGTGCGATCGTTCTTCCTCCCCGCGCTTGGCGCGTTGCTGCTGTCGGCGTCGCTTGCTGGCTGCTCCAATCTCACCGAATCCAGCACCCCCACCATCAATCGCTACGGGGCGGTCAACATCACCGGGCGTACCGCCAGCGCCACCCAGGCGCGAGCCACGGCCACGGTGATCTTCTTCGAAGCCATCTCGGTGCAGGCCCCTTCGAGCACGCTGCAGCAGACCGAGGAGTGTGTCTTCTCGGCCGTCGATACCGTCGTCGCGCCGACCATCGGTCAGAATCGGGCGGGAACGACCATCGGCCTCACCGCCGGCACCACGGCGTTGCAACTCGCTTACTCTGACACGCTCCGCCGCTACGCTACGCCGGTCGGCCAGCCGTTCACCTACAGTGCCGGCGAACAGGTGCAGATCACCATCCCGGGAGCCACCGACGTCTTTCCTGCCCAGACCATCGGTGTCCGGCTGGCGGAACCGATCGTGCCCGGCCCGGTGACGGCCCCGGCGGCCGGTCAGCCTTTCACGATCACGTGGAATGCGACGAACGACGCCACCGCGGCGATCATCCTCGCCGTCAAGTATGCCAATCCGGGCACGTCCTCGTACGCCAACGAGCAGATCTACTGCGCCCTGCGCGACGATGGCTCGCACACGATTCCCGCGACGGCGCTGACGGCCTTTCTGGCCAGCCCGGCCAACCGTCGGTCGGTCACGCTCACGCGCTGGCGCACGAACGAAGCGCAGCCCGATTCGCGCTCGTTGCTGCACATTGCCACCTCGGTCGACTCCACGGTCGTCGTACCCTGACGCGGAAACGGCAGCCATGAGTGGTACGCGCCTCGAACGGGATCCGCTCGGCGAGCTCGCCGTACCGGCCGACGCCCTTTACGGCGTGCAGACCGTGCGTGCAGCCCGGAACTTCGCCATCAGCGGGTTGCGGCCGCTCGAACCGTTCGTCGTGGCGCAGGTATGGATCAAGAAGGCGGCGGCGCTCACGCACCGCGAGACCGGGCGCCTCGACGCGCGCCTCGCCGACGCGATCATCGCTGCCGCCGACGAAGTGCTCGCCGGGCAGCACCGCGATCAGTTCATCGTCGATCCCTATCAGGCGGGGGCGGGGACGTCGCACAACATGAACGTCAACGAGGTGCTCGCCAATCGCGCCAATGAATTGCTCGGAGGGACCCGGGGCACGTACACGCCGGTGCATCCCAACGATCACGTCAACATGGCGCAGAGCACCAACGACACCATCCCGACGAACATCCGGCTCGCGGTGCTTCGGCAGTCGCCGGCGTTGCTGGCGGCCGTGGACGGACTTGCGGCGGCCTTCGCCGACAAAGGCGCGGTCTTCGACGGCGTGGTGAAGGCGGGGCGCACGCACCTCCAGGACGCGATGCCGATACGGCTCGGACAGGAATTCGCGGCCTACGCCGGGACGCTCCGGCGCTGCCGCCAGCGCCTTGCCGAAGCCGCCGATTATCTCAACGACCTCGGCATCGGCGGGTCGGCGGTGGGCACGGGGGTCGCGGTGGAGCCCGCCTATCCTGCACTCATGGTGCAGCATCTGCGCGACCTCAGCGGCATCGCCACGCTTCGGGTCGGGGCCGACCGCATCCAGCTCATGCAGAGCATGGGCGACGCGGCGGCCGTCAGCGCGGCCCTTCGCGGCCTGGCCATCGACCTCTCCAAGATCGTCAGCGATCTTCGCCTGATGGTGTCGGGGCCGCGCACCGGCCTCGACGAGATCGTGCTGCCGGCGGTGCAGCCGGGGTCCAGCATGATGCCCGGTAAGATCAATCCGTCCATACCGGAGATGGTCAACCAGGTCTGCTTCCAGGTGATCGGGTGTGACACCACGGTGGCCATCGCCGCCGAGCATGGGCAGCTGGAGCTCAACGTCATGATGCCCGTGATCGCGCACAACGTGTTGCTGTCCATGCAGCTGCTCACGAACGCTGTCGGCACGCTGACGGAGCGGTGTGTGCGGGGCCTTGAGGCCAACGAAGCGATGTGCGCCTACTGGGTCGAGCGATCGGCAGCGCTGGCCACGGCGCTCATGCCGGCCATCGGCTACACGGCGGCCGCCGCGCTGGCGAAGCGCTCGGTGGAGGAGGGCGTCCTGATTCGGGAACTCGTGAGGCGCGACGGGGTCCTTCCAGCGGACGAGATTCCGGTGGTCCTGGATCTGCACCGCCTGACGGACATCGGTGTGCCGGGCGGCAGCCACGGCGCGTCGGCCGGGGGCTGAGGGTCCACCTCACGGCCGGCGGTTGGTCCCGAGTGCGTCTTGTCTCCGCCGCAATTCCGACCTACACTGGATTCATGCGGATTACGACGTGGGCCGAGTACGGTCTGATTTGCGCGCTGCACCTGGCTCGGCGTGCTGGCGCAGGGCCGGTCACGGGGCGTGACGTGGCGGCCAAGGAGCGTCTGCCGGGCGACTACGTCGAGCAGATCCTGCTGCGGATGCGCCGCGCCGGCATTGTCAACAGCACCCGCGGCGCCCGCGGCGGCTACTCGCTCGCGCGGCCGGCCGAGGAGATCACCGTTCGCGACGTCATCAAGGCGTCCGAGCTCACCACCTTCGATCTGCACTGCGTCACTCACCCGGTCGATGCGGGGAGGTGCGCCGAGGCGGAGAACTGCAGCATCCGGCCCGTCTGGATGCTGCTGCAGCGCCGTATCGATGAGGTGCTCGAGGGGGTGCGCCTGAGCGATCTGATGGCCGACGAGTCGGTGGTGCGCGACCGGGTGGGCGTGCCGCAGTACGAGGGCGGGACCGATGTGGCCGGCGGTCTGCCCATTCTCCAGAGCTGACACGGACCGACCATGGGGCTGTGGGGAGATTGGCAGGCGTCCCGAGCGCGTCGGCATCGCGTGGGCCTGTACCTCAACGATCTCCTTCGCGACCCCGACGCGTCGGCCCTCGAGTGGCTCTCGGCGCTCGTCGGCGATCGCTCGGTGGCCGGTCGCGAGCTGACGTTTGCGCGTCGGGCGCTGGGGCTGATCGTGGCCGAACGTGATGCGCTGGACGATCGTACCGCAGCGGACGTCGCCCATCAGCTGGCACCGGTCATCGCGGCTGAGGCCGGACGTGACGCGGCCGTCGGTCGGGAATGGGCTGACCGCTGGCGGGCTTACACCACGGCGCTGGCGGTGCGGGGCAGCCCAGAAGCGCCGGCGGCACGGCTGGCCCGGGTGATGCTGGCCGGGGCCGGCGTGATGCAGCCCACGACCGACCAGCACGTGCGGGCCACCCAGTGCGTGCTGGAAATGCGCGCCGCCCTCAACGAGCAGCTGCGTGCGGCACTCGGTGCCGCGTCGCTTCCCGACGACGTGCGGCCGTCAGCCCTGAGGGGCTGAGCCCTGCTGGCGCCGGACCACGCAAAACGGGCACCCAACGCCGAAGCGCGGGTGCCCGTGTTGTTTGTGCTCACTTGGCATGACACCAAGTGCCGAAGGCCGGACTCGAACCGGCACGTCCTTGCGGACACTGCGCCCTGAACGCAGCGCGTCTACCAATTCCACCACTTCGGCAGAGCCCACACCAGAATCGGAAACGACCTCGGGTGCGACAGGGCGGTAAGAATAGATCGGGGATGCCCCGGAAGTCAACGCCACCGCCACATTCCGCGACGATCACCAGCGCGAAGCGTAGCCCGTTCTTGATTACGTTACGGACACGTATGGCCACCAAGGAAAGCGACGAACCCACCGAGCTGATCGCGCGGAACAAGCGCGCGCGTCACGACTACGAAATCCTCGACACCTGGGAGGCCGGCATCGTGCTGACCGGTACCGAGGTCAAGGCGCTGCGGGATGGTCGCGCCAACCTCACGGATTCCTTCGGCATCGTGAACGACGGTGAGGTGTTCCTCCTGAATCTCCACATCGGAGCGTACGGGCACGGCAACGTTTACAATCACGAGCCGACCCGCACTCGCAAGCTCTTGTTGCACAAGCGGGAGATTCGGCGGCTCATCGGGAGCGTGGAACGGCAGGGGCTGACGCTCGTGCCCCTCGATCTCTACTTCAAGCGGGGACGCGTGAAGACTCGGCTGGCGCTGGTGCGCGGCAAGCAGCAGCACGACAAGCGCGAGGACCTCAAGCGGCGCGACGCCGAGCGCGAGATCGCGCGCGTGCTGCGGTCGCGCTGACGGCCATGGTGGGCCTTCTCGGGCTGGTGTTGCAGGTGGCCGCCGCGGCGCAGCCGGGCACCCCGCCCGCGCTCACCGTGCGACTCGGCGAGCGCCAGCGCGCGGTTCCCTCCATCTTGCTGCCTCAGGGGGGCGTGGCGCTGCAGGCCGACGTGCTCGCCTCGGCGCTGGGTGGGCGGGTGGTGGCGTCCAGCGGTCGCGCCGGGCGCTTCCGTCTCGAGGTGGGCTCGGCCACGGTGGAGTTCGAAGCCGGCTGCGCGCTGGCCGTGACGAACGCGGATACGGTGCCGCTCGCGGCGGCCGTCGTGCGCCGCGGCGGCGTGGCCTACGTGCCGTACAGCGTGGCCACCGACCTGCTACCGCGCCTCGGCGCCGGCGTGCTGTACGACGCGGACCGCTCCGAGCTGCGTCGGTTTGCGCCCGTGGCGACGGCGCGCGTGGCGCCCTCCTCCCCCCCGGCGCGCCGCACGGATAGTGGCAGTGCGGCGCTCCCGCCCGCACCGCCGGCACGGACCGACAACAGCCGGGTCGTGGGGTCGCGGCTGGCCGGCGACCGGAAGCACGTGGTTGTGGTCGACGCCGGCCACGGCGGCCCGGACCGCGGCATGACCGGTCCACTCGGGGCGGGGCCGAAGGTGTACGAGAAGAACATCACGCTGGCCGTGTCCAGGGCGCTGCGCACGGCGCTCGAGGAACGCGGCATCGGCGTGGTCATGACCCGCACCACCGACACGCTCATCGCGCTCTCCGATCGCGGAAGGATCGCCAATCAGGCGAAGGGCGATCTGTTCGTCTCCATCCACGTCAACGCGGCCAATCCGCGCTGGACCAATCCGGGGGGCGCGCGTGGCTTCGAGACCTACTTCCTTGCCGAGGCCAAGACGGAGGACGCCCGCCGGGTCGAAGCCATGGAAAACGAGTCCATCCGGTTCGAGACCTCGGTCGACGCGTCGCGCGATGACCCGCTGGGGTTCATCATCCGCGACATGGCGCAGAACGAACACCTGCGCGAGTCGTCGCGCCTCGCGGAGCTCATCCAGGGAGGCATGCGGCAGGTGCATCCCGGTCCCAGCCGCGGGGTGAAGCAGGCGGGATTCCGGGTGCTGGTCACCGCATTCATGCCCGCCGTGCTGGTGGAGATCGGCTTCGGCACCAACCGCGCCGAGGCAACGTACATGACCGACGCCGCGCGGCAGGCGCAGCTCGCGGGGCGGATCGCCGACGCCATTGTGCGCTACCTGGCGGAGTACGAGCGGAAGGTCGGCGGATGAGGGGGCGCGGCCGCGCGCTGCGGCGCATGCTGATGTGGACGGCGGCGTGGCTGACGGGCAGCGGCTGTGTGTATTACAACGGCGTCTACAACGCGCAGAGTGCGGCCAAGTCGGGTGACGCGCGCCTCCGGAACGATCAGGACGACCAGGCCATCGCGCAGTTCCAGCTCTCGGCCGAACGCGCCGAGACCGTGCTGGCCCGGTTTCCCACGTCGTCATGGCGGACGCGGGTGCTCTATCTCGCCGGACGTGGGGCAGCGCTGGCGGGCAACTGCGAAACAGGGCGGCCGCGGTTGCTCGAGTTTCTGGCGACTCCTGCCGCCGAACGGGCCGACGTGGACCGGGCGCGGGTGGCGCTGGCCGCCTGCGATTTCCGACTGTCCAGGGTCGCCGAAGCCCGCACCCGGCTCGATTCGCTGCTGGAGGTGCCCGACCGGGAGACGGCGCGCCAGGCGCGCCTGTGGGCCGCGCGGGCCGCGCTCGCGCAGGGCGACCTCGATGCCGTGCCCGGCTATCTCGGGCGCGTGGAAACGGGCGTGCTGCCGTGGGAGCTCATCAATGCCTCCCTGAACGCGCGCGATTATGTCCGCGTGGAGTCGCTGCTCGTGGTGCGGGCCACGCGGGGCGACTTCCGCGACGATGCGGTGCGCGCCGTACGCGATCTCGGGGCGGCCGGCCGCTTCGAGGGCGCGGAACGTGTCGTCCGCGCCTACGATGCGATCCGCGTGCGCGATCAGCATCGCGGAGCGCTGCACTACGCGCTAGGCGAACAGTGGGTGCGGGCTGGCGGGGATTCGATGGCGGCGGTGCACCTTTCCACGGCGAGGGAGCTGGCGGCACGTGACAGCGTGATCTCGCGTGACGCGGCCGCGCGTCTGGCGTACGTGGCGCTGCGGCGGGCGACAACCCTGCCACAAGCCGACGCCGTGATGACCCGGGTGGACAGCGCTGTCGCGCGCACACCGTACGCCCGCCGTCTCGACGAGCAGTACCTGCTCGTGCGGCTGCTCGCCACCCAGGCCGACCCCACAGGCGCGGCGCTGTACCTCGCAGGAGAGGTGGCGCGTGATTCGCTCCGCGCCCCGTTGCTGGCCGCCGGGCTGTTCACCCGCCTCGCGCGCGAACAGAGCACGACCCCGCTGGCGCCTCACGCCTGGTATGCGGCCAGCCTGCTGCTGCCGGACAGTGCTGAAACGTGGCATCGACGGGTGTTGACGGAGTTCGGATATTCGGCCGTGGCCGCGCGCCTGCGCGGCGAAGATCCCGCGAGCCGGCCGGACTACGTCACGACGCCGGAATTGCTGAAATTCACGTGGACCGACGTCGTGCGACTCTGGGCGGACAGCGTGCGCAAGCTGCGCGCGCTGCCGCGTCCGGGGGCTCCCTCTACTCCCTGAGACCGTGACTTTCATTGCGATCGAGACGCGCCCACCGGTATCGGCCACCGAGCCCGGGCTGCCGCCGCTGGGCGTGCGTGTCGCCGGGCTCGCCTTCCGCAATCCGATCGTGCTGGCGTCGGGCACGGCGGGGTTCGGCATCGAGCTCGATGATGTCGTGGATCTGTCGGCGGTGGGGGGGCTGTCCACCAAGGCGGTGAGTGTCTCACCGCGGGCCGGCAACCCCGCGTTGCGCGTCAGCGAGTTCGCGGGCGGCATGATCAACGCCATCGGCCTGGCCAATCCGGGGCTCGAGGCGGTGCGGCGCGACTACCTCCCGTGGATGCCGGCGCATCATCCGGGTACCCGGGTGCTCGTCAACGTGGTGGGCAACAGCATCGATGACTTCGCGACCGTGGTGTCGGCGCTGGACGGCGAACGCGGGGTCGACGCCTTCGAGTTGAACGTGAGCTGCCCAAACGTGAAGGCGGGCGGGCTCGAGTTCGGCGCCGATCAGAAGGCGCTGGCGGCGCTGGTGGCCGGGGCCCGCGCTGTCACGTCGCGTCCCATCTTCGTGAAGCTGTCGCCGACGCTCGGGGCGGCCATCGCCGAGACGGCACGGGTGGCCATCGACCATGGCGCCACGGGCTTGACGCTCGTGAACACGATGCCGGGGCTGGTCATCGATACCCGTCGTCGCCGTCCGAGGATCAGCTTCGGCAGTGGCGGCATCAGCGGACCGGCGCTGTTGCCCATCGGAGTGTTGGCCACCTGGCGTGTCCGGCAGGCCCTCCCCGGGGTGCCGCTGATCGGGCTGGGCGGCGTCAGCACGGGCGACGACGCCCTGCAGTATCTCCTGGCCGGCGCCTCGCTGGTCGGCGTCGGGACCGCTGCCTTGCGCGACCCCCGGGCGCCAGAGCGGATCGTCCGACAGCTGTGCACGTGGACGGAGCAGGAAGGCGTGCGCGATCTCACCACCCTCATCGGAACGTTGCAGTGGCCCTCGTGACTCCCGTCGTGCCCCCCGTCGCTCCCCGGATCGTGACGCCCATCGTGGCCTTGGATGTCCCCGACCGTGCCGGTGCCGAAGCGCTGGTGGCTCGTCTGGGAGCGCACTGCGGGTATTACAAGGTGGGGTTGGAGCTGTTTTCCGCCGAGGGGCCGGCCATCGTGGCGTGGCTGCGGGATCAGGGGAAGCAGGTGTTTGTCGACCTCAAGCTGCACGACATTCCCAACACGGTGCGGGGGGCGGCGCGCAGCGTGGCCCGGCACGGGGCCGCGTTGCTCACGGTGCACGCCAGCGGCGGCCGGGAGATGGTCGCGGCCGCGGTCGACGGCGCGGCGGAGGGCTCGCGAAGCGGGTCGCCGGATGAGCGCTGCAGCATTCTCGGGGTGACGATCCTGACCAGCATGGATGCCGCCGGGGTCTCCTCGGCGTGGGGGCGCGGGGCCGTGGACGTGGAGGCGGAGGTGGTGCGACTGGCCGGGCTGGTGGCGGACGGGCGGGGGGCGGGCATTGTCTGCTCGGGGCACGAGGCGGCGGCGGTCCGGGCGTCGTACGGCGACCGTCTGGGGTTGCTGATTCCGGGGATCCGGCTGCCCGGGGGCGAGGCCCACGATCAGCGTCGGGTGATGACGCCGCAGGCCGTGGCCGAGGCCGGGGCCCGGTGGCTGATTCTGGGGCGGGCGGTGACGGCGGCGACCGACCCGGTGGCGGCCATGGCTGCGGTCCATGCCGCCCTTGCGGGCGTGGCCTAAGTCCGCTAAGCTGCGAGTCTTGCCAGTTTTCGGGGTCGTTTGCGACCTCGAGCGGGCAGGATTCGAGGCCAATCCGCTGGCCACATTCGCTTCGTTCGTGCGCGGAATCGGGTCGTCAGACCACGATGCTTCACGAGCGATGAACAGCATGGGGAGTCCGGCCGGCCGCCGATTGATGGCGGTGCGGGAGACTCCGTCGGCGCCTGCGCGCCGAGGTGACCCGTGAAAGTTCGCAGCAGCGTGAAGCCGATCTGTGAGCACTGCAAGGTCGTGAAGCGACAGGGCGTGACTCGCATCATCTGCAAGCGCAACCCCAAGCACAAGCAGCGTCAGGGCTGAGGGGAGCGCACACACTATGGCACGTATCGCTGGCGTCGATCTTCCGCGCGAGAAGAAGATCGAGATCGGCCTGACCTACATCTTCGGCATCGGTCGCAAGACCGCCCAGAAGATCCTCGAGGCGACGGGTGTGTCGAGCGCGCAGCGCGTTCGCGACCTGAACGACGCCGACCTCAACAAGCTCCGTCAGGAAATCGAGCGCAATCATCGCGTCGAGGGCGCCTTGCGCACCGAAGTCGCGATGAACATCAAGCGCCTGATGGACATCGGCTCATACCGTGGCACCCGCCATCGTCGTGGCCTCCCCGTGCGCGGGCAGCGCACGCACACGAACGCGCGCACCAAGAAGGGGCCGCGCCGCGCCATCGCGGGCAAGAAGAAGGTGACCAAGTAAGCCATGGCTACCGCAAAGAAGACCAAGCGCGTCGTCGAGGCGGAAGGCATCGCCCACGTCAGCGCCACGTTCAACAACACGACCATCACGATCACCGACCTGCATGGCAACGCGGTGTCGTGGGGCTCGGCCGGCAAGGCGGGCTTCAAGGGGTCGAAGAAGTCCACGCCGTTTGCCGCCACCGTGGCGTCCGAGCAGTGCGCGCGCGAGGCGCTCACGCTCGGCGTGCGCCGCGTGCATGTGCGCGTGCAGGGGCCCGGGTCCGGCCGTGAGTCGGCCATCCAGGCGCTGGCCGCGGCGGGGCTGCAGGTGAAGTCCATCCGTGACGTCACCCCGATCCCGCACAATGGCTGCCGTCCCCCCAAGCGTCGGAGGGTCTGATCCATGGCCCGCTACACTGGTCCCAGCTGCCGTCAGTGCCGTCGTGAGGGCGCCAAGCTCTTCCTGAAGGGCACCAAGTGCTTCACCGAGAAGTGCCCCGTCGAGCGTCGTCCGTACGCCCCGGGTCAGCACGGTCAGGCCACGGCGCGTCGCAAGAAGATGTCCGAGTTCGCCAAGCAGCTGCGCGAGAAGCAGAAGATCAAGCGCATCTACGGCATCTCGGAGAAGCAGTTCCGCAACACGTTCGAGCGCGTGGCGACGCAGGCCGGCATCACCGGACACAACCTGCTCGCTGCCCTCGAGACCCGTCTCGACAACGTGGTGTACCGCATGGGCTTCGCGCCGAGCCGCAAGGCTGCGCGTCAGCTCATCCGTCACCGCCACATCGAGGTCAAGGGTCGTCTCCTCGACATCCCGTCGTACCAGGTGCGGCCGGGCGAGGAAGTGCGCGTGAAGCAGGCGTCCCGCGAACTCGTGCTCGTCCAGAGCGCGATGGAGCAGGCGGCGCGCGGGGCTTCGCTGGCGTGGATCGCGGTCGACAAGGAGTCGTTCAGCGGCCGCGTCCTCGAGAAGCCGCAGCGTCAGGCCATTCCGCTCGCAGCGCAGGAACAGCTGGTCGTCGAGCTCTACTCCAAGTAATCCAGGATCGGACGGGGGTGCCTCGGGCGCTCCCGTGCGGGTCGGGGCCCGAACCCCTCTACGGGGCTGCCGCGCGTTCGGGGCGGGGCAGCGCGTCGCCGGTGTCCGTACTGGCGTGACCTTCTCTCAGCATACTCATGGCAACCATCGATCTTTCCGGGCTGGTCCGTCCGCAGCTGGTCGAAGCGACCAAGCGCGAGGACAATCCGAATCTGGCCGAATTCCGCCTGCAGCCGCTCGAGCGCGGCTTCGGGCACACGTTGGGCAACGCGATGCGTCGACTGCTGCTGTCGTCGCTCCGGGGCTCGGCCGTGTGGGCGTTCCGCATCGACGGCGTGGTGCACGAGCACCAGATCATCGCGGGCGTCGTGGAAGACGTGCACCAGATCATCGGCAACCTCAAGACGCTCACCCTGTCGCTGCCGGAGGAGGTGGAGCAGGCCGTGCTCCGCATCACGAAGGCCGGGCCGGGCACCGTCACCGCAGCGGACATCGTCGCGACCGGTGGCGTGCGCGTCATCGACCCCTCGCATCACCTGTTCACCATCACCGACGAGCGCGACTTCACCGTCGAACTCTACGTGAACAAGGGGCGCGGCTACATCGAGAGCGACCAGCACCCGGCCGACAAGAACCTCCCGGTCGACGTCGTGCGGATCGATGCCATCTACAACCCGGTCCGTCGGGCCAACTTCACCGTCGCGGAAACCCGCGTCGGGCAGCGGACCGACTACGACCGCCTCACGCTCACCGTCGAAACCAACGGCACGATGTCGCCCGAGGAAGCGGTGAGCTACGCGGCCGCCTTGGCTCAGACCCACTTCCAGTACTTCGTGGGCTTTGGGTCGTCGGCGTCCGCACAGCCCGGCACGGCCGGTGACGGCGCCAACTCCGACGCCATCCGCCTGGCTGAGCTGTTCCGTACCCCGATCGACGATCTCGAACTCTCGGTTCGCTCGGTCAATTCACTCAAGAACTCGAACATCCGCTCGCTCGGCGATCTGGTCCGCCAGACCGAGGCGCAGATCCTCCAGGTCAAGAACTTCGGCAAGAAGTCCCTGCAGGAAATCGCCGCGCTGCTCGAGAAGGAAGGGCTCAACTTCGGCATGCGCTACGAGGAAAGCACGGACGGCGTCCGGATCCTCGATATGGGCACCCCGCCCAGCCGCGCGGCCGAGAACGCCCCCGACGACGACGAAGACGAGGACTGATCTCCCATGCGCCACCGCAAGGCCAACCGCCAGCTCCGGCGGACCAGTGAGCAGCGTCTCGCGCTGCTCCGCAATCTCGCCACCTCGCTCATCGAGCAAGGGGCGATCGAGACGACCGAGGCCAAGGCCAAGGAGCTCCGCCCGTTCGTCGAGAAGCTCATCACCAAGGCTCGCACCGGCACGCTGCATGCGCGTCGGCTCGCCGGCCGTCATGTCCAGAAGCGTGAGGCGGCCGACAAGCTGTTCCAGGAAATCGGCCCCAAGTTCGCCACGCGTCCGGGCGGGTACACGCGCATTCTCAAGACCGGCCACCGCAAGGGTGACGGCGCAGAGATGGCGCGGATCGAACTGATCCTCAGCTGAGGCGTCCACCCATGGCCATCAATCGCAATCGCTGCTACAGCTGCGGCAAGGGTGTTGCCTTCGGCAACAATGTCTCGCACGCCAACAACAAGACGCGCCGCACCTGGAAGCCCAACCTCCAGGTGGTGCGGACACTCGAAGCCGGCAAGATCATCAAGGTGAAGGTCTGCACGCGCTGCCTCGCCGCCGGCAAGGTGCAGCGGGCGCCGCGCGGTCAGGTTGCCGTCGCCTGAGTTCCACCGGTCCGGTGTAGAAGCGGGGAGCTCGCGTGCTGCGATGCTCCCCGCTTTGCACATCGGCCCTCGCGCCGTCCGCCCCGCGCCGGGACCCGGCGCCGAGCGCCTCGCCGCTGCCTCCCTCGCCCACCTCTGATCTGCCTTTCGTGTCCAAGACCGCTCTCATCACCGGCATCACCGGCCAGGACGGGTCGTACCTCGCGGAACTGCTGCTGGCCAAGGGCTATCGGGTCGTCGGCGTGGTGCGCCGGTCGTCGACCACGCCCTATGAGCGCATCGCCCACCTCGTCGACCGCATCGAGCTGGTGTCGGCCGACCTGCTCGACCAGACGTCACTCACCGATGTGGTCCAGGCCACGCAGCCGGACGAGATCTACAATCTCGCGGCGCAGAGCTTCGTGCAGACGTCGTGGAACCAGCCGGTGCTCACCGGGGAGTTCACGGCCCTCGGCGTCACGCGCATGCTCGAGGCCCTGCGCAAGGCGGCGCCGAAGGCCCGGTTCTATCAGGCCAGCTCGAGCGAGCAGTTCGGCAAGGTCCTGGAGACGCCGCAGCGCGAATCGACGCCGTTCTATCCGCGTTCGCCGTACGGTGTCGCCAAGGTGTACGGCCATTGGATCACGGTGAACTACCGCGAGAGCTTCGGGCTTTACGCCGTCTCGGGCATCCTGTTCAACCACGAGTCGCCGCGCCGCGGCCTCGAGTTCGTGACCCGCAAGATTTCCGACGGGGTCGCCCGCATCACGCTCGGGCTGCAGCAGGAGCTGCGGCTGGGGAACCTCGATGCGCGCCGGGACTGGGGCTTCGCCGGCGATTACGTCGATGCCATGTGGCGCATGCTGCAGCAGGACGAACCCGACGACTTCGTGATCGGCACCGGCGAGACCTGGTCGGTGCGCGAATTCTGCGAGGCGGCCTTCGGCGCCGTCGACCTCGACTATCGGGAGCACGTGGTGCAGGACGAGCGCTTCTTCCGCCCCGCCGAGGTCGACCTGCTCGTCGCCGATCCGTCGAAGGCCCGGACGCGACTGGGCTGGCAGCCGCAGGTGGACTTCCGGCAGCTGGTGGCGATGATGGTGCAGGCGGACCTCGAGCGCTACCAGCGCCTCCGGTGAGACCATCGGGGCGTCGTCCGCGCGCGGCACGCTCGTGAAGCGCGTCCTGGTCACCGGCGCCGGCGGCTTTGTCGGCCAGTGGCTGCTGCCCGCGCTGATTCGCGAGGGGGCCGAGGTCACCGCACTCGCCATGGAGCCGCCTCCGGGGACGCAACCAGTCGGCGTGCCGGCCCCCGCACCCGAGGTCCGGTGGCTGTTCGGTGATCTGCGCGACGCATCGCACGTCCAGGCGGCCGTCGAGACGGCGCGGGCCGATGCCGTGATCCATCTCGCGGCCATCTCACACGTGCCGACGGCGGCCGCCGACCCGGCTCGCGCCTGGGACGTGAACGTGACGGCCACGGCCCGCCTGCTCCACCAGGTCGAGCGGCTGCGCGATCAGGCCGGCGTCGACCCGTTGGTGCTGGTGGTGGGCAGCGCCGAGCAGTACGGGCGGCACGAGTCCCACGAAGGGCGGCTCTCGGAGACGGCAGTGCAGGCGCCCCGCACGGTGTATGCGGCCACCAAGGCGGCGCAGGAGATCCTGGCTCTGCAGTGCTGGCGCGCCACGGGGCTGCGCACGGTCGTGGCCCGCAGCTTCAACCACAGCGGCCCCGGGCAGGAGCCTCGCTTTCTGTTGCCCGCGCTGGTGCACCGGGCGAGGGAGCTGGCCGCGGCGCCGGCGGGCACCCCGATGCCGGTCGGCAATCGCACGCCGGTGCGCGACTTCCTGCATGTAAGTGACGTCGTGGCTGCGTATATTGCACTCTGTCAGCGGGGCACGCCGGGCGAGGCGTACAACGTGGCCAGTGGCACCGGCTGGTCGGTGCAGGAACTCCTCGAACGGGTCATCGCGCGCACCGGATCGCGCGTCGTGCCCACCGAGGACCCGGCACTGGTGCGACCGGTTGACGTCCCCGTGCTGGTGGGGGACCCGCGCAAGCTGCAGCACGCCGTCGGATGGCGCGCGCGGCTTTCACTTGACGACATCATCGAAGACCTCCTCCATGCCGCGACGTTCTGACCTGCACCGGATTCTCGTGATCGGCTCCGGGCCGATCGTGATCGGGCAGGCCGCCGAGTTCGATTATTCCGGGACGCAGGCCACCAAGGCGCTGCGGGAGGAGGGCTATGAAGTCATCCTCGTGAACTCCAACCCGGCCACGATCATGACCGATCCGGAGTTCGCGGATCGCACGTACGTGGAGCCGGTCACCCCGGAGTTCGTCGAGAAGGTCATCGCCAAGGAGCGTCCGGATGCCGTACTGCCCACGATGGGCGGCCAGACAGCACTAAACGTGGCGCTGGCGCTGTACGACAGCGGCGTGCTGGCGAAGTACGGCTGCGAACTCATCGGCGCCAATGCCCGTGCCATTCGGGTGGCCGAAGATCGCAAGCTCTTCGCCGAAGCGATGGAGAAGATCGGGCTCAAGTGCCCGACCGGCACCACGGTCACATCGCTCGACGAAGCGCTCGCCGCCGTGGAGCAGACGGGCTTCCCGGCCATCATCCGGCCCTCGTTCACGCTGGGCGGCACGGGCGGTGGCATTGCCTACAACCGCGAGGAGTTCGAGACCATGGTGCGCCGTGGCCTCGACCTGTCGCCCGTGGGCTCGGTCCTCATCGAGCGCTCGCTGCTCGGCTGGAAGGAGTTCGAGCTCGAGGTCATGCGCGACTGCGCCGACAACGTGGTCATCGTCTGCTCCATCGAGAACCTCGATCCGATGGGCGTGCACACCGGCGACTCCATCACGGTGGCGCCGGCCATGACGCTCACCGATCGTGAGTACCAGGTGATGCGCGACGCGGCGGTGGCGATCATTCGCGAGATCGGTGTCGATGCTGGCGGCTGCAACGTGCAGTTCGCCGTGAGCCCCACCACCGGCGAGCTGATCGTCATCGAGATGAACCCGCGGGTCTCGCGCTCGTCGGCGCTGGCCTCCAAGGCCACCGGCTTCCCGATCGCGCGCATCGGCGCCAAGCTGGCGGTGGGCTACACGCTCGATGAAGTCCCGAACGACATCACGAAGACGACCCCGGCCAGCTTCGAGCCCGTACTCGACTACGTGATCGTGAAGTGCCCGCGCTTCGCCTTCGAGAAGTTCGCGGCCACCGATCCGGGGCTCACCACACAGATGAAGTCGGTGGGCGAGTCGATGGCGATCGGCCGCACGTTCAAGGAGGCGTTCCAGAAGGCGTTGCGCGCGCTCGAGACGGGCCGCACCGGGTGGGCGGTGGGGGAGCGGTTGCAGGACGATCGCTTGACCGAAGGTTCGAAGGAGGAGCTGCGCGGCGCGCTGCGCCGTCCGACGCCGGAGCGGATCTTCCAGGTCAAGCGCGCCATGCTGCTCGGCATGAGCACGCAGGAGCTGTACGAGATCACGGCCATCGATCCGTGGTTCCTCGATCAGATGCGCGAACTCATCGACGCCGAGACGTGGTACGCGGCGCTGCCCGCCGTCGATGCCGACAGCATGCGGCGCATGAAGCGCTTCGGGTTCTCCGATCGGCAGCTGGCGTCGCTGCGCGGGCAGACGGAAGCCGAGGCGCGGGCGCTGCGCTGGTCGCTGATCGTACGCCCGTCGTACAAGATGATCGACACCTGCGCCGGTGAGTTCCCCTCGAGCACGCCGTATCTCTACGGCAACTACGACGAGGAGAGCGAGGCGGCCACGGCGGGACGGAAGAAGGTGGTCATCCTTGGCTCCGGGCCCAACCGCATCGGGCAGGGCGTGGAGTTCGACTACTGCTGCGTGCGCGCCGTACTGGCGCTGCGGGCGCAGGGGTATGAGACCATCATGGTCAACTCCAATCCGGAGACGGTCTCCACCGACTTCGACATTTCCGACAAGCTGTACTTCGAGCCGCTGTCGCTGGAAGATGTGCTTGAGATCGTGCAGCGCGAACAGCCGGAAGGGGTCATCGTGCAGCTGGGCGGGCAGACGCCACTCAAGCTCACGCGGCCGCTGGAGGCGGCCGGGGTGAAGATCCTCGGCACGTCGCCGGACGCGATCGACGCCGCCGAGGACCGCCGCCGGTTCGAGGTCATCGCGCGCGAGCTCGGCATCGCGCAGCCGGCCAACGGCACCGCCACCAGCGTCGACGAAGCGGTGGCTATCGCCGATCGCATCGGGTATCCGGTGCTGGTGCGGCCGTCGTATGTCCTGGGCGGGCGGGCCATGGAAATCGTGCACGATGCGGCGTCGCTGCGCGACTACTTCGAGCGCGCCGCGCGCGTGAGTGAAGACCGCCCGGTGCTCGTGGACCGGTTCCTGGAGGATGCCTTCGAGGCCGACGTGGACGCGCTTTCCGACGGCACGCACGTGGTCATCGGCGCGGTGATGGAGCACATCGAGAGCGCCGGCATCCATTCCGGTGACTCGGCGTGCGTGCTGCCGCCGTATCTCATTCCGCCTGCGGCCGTCGAGCAGATGAAGGCCCACACGGTTGCGTTTGCGAAGAAGCTCGGCGTGGTGGGGCTCATCAACGTGCAGTATGCGTACAAGGACGGCCAGGTCTACGTCATCGAAGTGAACCCGCGCGCGTCGCGCACGGCGCCGTTCGTGTCCAAGGCAATCGGTGTGTCGCTCCCCTCGGTGGCAGCGCGGCTCATGCTCGGTGAGACGCTGGCCGATGTCGGCTTCACGCACGAAATCGTGCCGCCGTACATCAGTGTGAAGGAGGCGGTGTTCCCGTTCAACAAGTTCCGCGAGTTCGATCCCGTGCTGAGCCCCGAGATGCGTTCGACGGGCGAGGTCATGGGCATTGATGACGACTTCGGCATGGCCTTTCTCAAGTCGCAGATCGCGGCCGACAACGCCCTGCCGCGCGAGGGAGCGGTCTTCTTCACCGTCAACGACGCCGACAAGCCGGCGGCGGCGCGTCTCGCAGGGCGCTTCCACGAACTGGGTTTCACCGTCTGCGCCACCAGTGGCACGGCGGCGTTCTTCCGGGCGCAGGGCATTCCCGTGACCTCGGTGCTCAAGGTGCACGAGGGGCGCCCGCACGGCGTGGACATGATCCTCAACGGTGAGGTGCAGCTGCTGGTCAACACCCCGCTCGGCAAGCACGCCCAGGTGGATGACGAGAAGCTGCGGCAGGCGGCGATCAGCAATCGTGTGCCTTACACCACCACCCTCACGGCCGCGAGCGCCGCCGTCGAGGCCATCGCCGCGCGTCGCACCCGCGAGCCCGGCGTGCGGTCGCTGCAGGAGTGGCACGAGATTCTCGGCGCCGACCAGCGGGCCGCGGCGTCGCAACCCGTCGGGGCGGCGTGAGCAGCACGGTGGCCATCCCGGGGATGATTGCGCAGGCGGGCCAGGGGCACGTGGGCGCCACGGTCCAGCTGGGTGACGGCGCACTGGTGCATGAGTCGGCGTATGTCGATGACGGCGCCCGCGTCGGCGCCGGCACGCGCATCTGGCACTTCTGCCATGTGCTCGGCGGCGCCACCATCGGCGCCCGCTGCTCACTCGGGCAGAACGTGGTGGTAATGAACGGAGTCCGCATCGGCGAGAACGTGAAGATCCAGAACAACGTGTCGGTGTACGAGGGCGTGACCCTCGAGGACGACGTGTTCTGCGGCCCGTCGATGGTGTTCACCAACGTGCACAACCCGCGCAGCGCGGTGTCACGCAAGGACGAATACCGCCCGACGCTGGTGAAGCGCGGGGCGAGCATCGGCGCGAACGCCACCATCGTGTGCGGGGTGACGATCGGCCGGTATGCCTTCATCGGGGCGGGCGCCGTGATCACGAAGGATGTCCCCGATCATGCGCTGATGGCCGGAGTGCCCGCGCGGCGCATCGGGTGGATGTCCGAGGCCGGCTACCGTCTGGAGTCCATCGGGACTGCGGCGCACGACGCCGTCATGGAGCGGCTGCGCTGCAGCGGGACCGGCGCCTGGTACGAGCGCCGTGGCGACGTGGTGAGCCGGATGGAGGAGAACGCATGAGCGACCGGATGATTCCCGCAGACCGCCCCATTCGCCTGGCGCTGGTGGGCTGCGGCCGCATCAGTCGCAACCACTTCGACGTGATTACCCGCAATCCGGACCTGCAGCTGGTCGCGGTGTGCGACAGCGTCCGCGAGCGCGCCGAGACGGCCGGCAGCGAGTTCGGCGTACCGGCCTTCACCGGCCTCGAGCAGATGCTGGCCGATGTGCCGTGTGATGCGGTCGTGGTGGCCACGCCGAGCGGGTTGCACCCGCAGCATGGCATCCTGGCAGCGCGCGCCGGGCGGCATGTGATCAGCGAGAAGCCGATGGCGATCTCGCTGGCGGCGGCCGACGCGCTCGTGCAGGCGTGCGATGATCATCAGGTGCATCTGTTCGTCGTCAAGCAGAACCGGCTCAATCCGCCGATCGTGCTGCTCAAGCGGGCCATCGACCGCGGGCGATTCGGGCGCATCTACATGGCCAATTGCACCGTGCGATGGACCCGGCCACAGGACTACTACGACCAGGCGCCGTGGCGCGGGACGTGGGAGTTCGACGGCGGCGCGTTCATGAACCAGGCGTCGCACTACGTCGATCTGATCCAGTGGTTGGTCGGCCCCGTGGAGAGCGTCATGGCCAAGACGGCCACGCTCGCCCGACGAATCGAGGCCGAGGACAGCGGCGTCGCCGTGCTGAAGTTCCGCTCGGGGGCCATCGGCACGATCGAGGTCACGATGCTCACTTTCCCCCGCAACCTCGAAGGGTCGATCACGATCCTCGGGGAGAAGGGGAGCGTGAAGATCGGCGGGACGGCGGTGAACAAGGTGGAGCACTGGCAGTTCGCCGATTACGACGACGACGACAAGCTCGTCGAGCAGGCCGCCACCAATCCGCCCAGCGTCTACGGGTTCGGGCATGAAGGGTACTATCGCAACGTCGTGGCGGTGCTGCGCGGCGAGGCCCGTCCCGACACCGACGGTCGCGCGGGGCGCAAGTCGCTCGAACTCATCCTCGGCATTTACGAGTCGGCGAAGACGGGGCGTGACGTTCCGTTGCCGCTGCGCGTGAATATCTGAACAGCGTTTCTGACTCCTACCACTTTTCTGGCCATGGCCGTACCGCTTCTCGATCTGAAGGCCCAGCACGCGACGATCCGCGACGATGTCGTGGCGGCGCTGATGGAGGTCGTCGATCAGCAGGCGTTCATCCTCGGCGATCCCGTCGGGCAGCTGGAGTGTGCCGTTGCCGGCCTCTCGCAGGTCAAGTTCGCGGTCGGCTGCGCGAACGGCACCGACGCGATCCTGCTGGCGCTGCGGGCGCTGGGCGTGGGCCGTGACGACGAAGTCATCACGACGCCATTCACGTTTTTTGCCACCGGGGGCGCGGTGCACAATGTCGGCGCGCGGCCGGTGTTCGTGGACATCGATCCCCGCACCTTCAACATCGATCCGGCGCGCATTCCGCCGGCCATCGGTGATCGCACGCGGGCCGTCATCGCCGTGGATCTGTTCGGGCAGATGGCCCCGATCGAGCAGGTCATGGCGGTGGCGAACGGGTTGCCTGTGGTCGAAGATGCGGCCCAGTCCATTGGCGCCAGCCGGATGATCGACGGCCGCAAGGTCATGGCGGGCGAAGCGGCGACCATCGGCACGTTCAGCTTCTTCCCGTCGAAGAACCTGGGCGGCTACGGTGACGGCGGCATGATGGTGACGCAGGACGAGGCGCTGTTCGAAGCGCTCATGAAGCTGCGCACCCACGGCAGCCGCCGGACCTACTTTCACGAGATCGTAGGCTACAACAGCCGCCTCGACGCGCTGCAGGCGGCGGTGCTCAAGGCCAAGCTGCCCCACCTCGCGGGGTGGAGCGCGGCGCGCCGCCACAATGCGGCGTACTACGATGCCGCGTTCGCCGACGTGCCCGAGATCACGACGCCGTACATCGACCCGGCCAACACGTCGATCTACAACCAGTACACCATTCGCGTAGCCTCGCGAGATGCCCTCCAGGCACACCTCAAGGCGCAGGGCATCGGGTCGAATGTCTACTATCCGCTGCCGCTTCATCTGCAGCCCTGCTTCGCCTACCTCGGCTATGAGGCCGGGCAATGCCCGGAGGCCGAACGGGCGGCGCTGGAAGTCCTGTCACTGCCGGTGTACCCGGAGCTGACGACGGCTCAGCTCGATGAAGTGGTGTCGTCGGTGCGCACCTTCTTTGGTCGTTGAGGACGGAATGACTACTTCGGGTTCCACCAAGGACCTCCTGCTGCACCGCATCAACGATCGCTCGGCCGTGATCGGGGTGATCGGGCTGGGCTATGTCGGACTGCCGCTCGCCATCGAGTTCGTCCACGCCGGCTTCCAGGTCATCGGGTACGACGTGAGCCAGCGGGTCGTGGACCTGCTGATGGACGGACAGTCCCACATCCAGGACATGCCCAGCGACACGGTGCGGGCCGCCGTGACGTCGGGGCGGTTCGTGGCTACCACGCACGAGGACCGCCTCGGCGTGTGTGATGCCATTTCCATCGCCGTGCCGACGCCGCTCTCCAAGACGCGCGATCCCGACATGGCGTACGTGTTGGCGGCGGCCGATGCCATTGCCCGGCAGGCGCACCCAGGGCTGTGCGTCGTGCTCGAGAGCACCACGTATCCCGGCACCACCCGCGAACTGCTCCAGCCGCGCCTCGAGGCCAAGGGGCTCACGGTGGGAACCGACATCTTCGTGGCGTTCAGCCCCGAGCGGGTCGATCCGGGCAATCCTGTGTACCACACCAAGAACACGCCCAAGGTCGTCGGCGGCATCACCCCCGCCTGCGTCGAGGTCGCCAGCGCGCTGTACGAGAGCTGCATCGACACCGTGGTGCCGGTCAGCTCGCCCGAGGCCGCCGAATTGGTCAAGCTGCTGGAGAACACCTTCCGCGCGGTCAACATCGGGCTGGTGAACGAAATCGCCATCGTGTGTGACAAACTGGGGGTCGACGTGTGGGAGGTCATCAACGCGGCGGCCACCAAGCCCTTCGGCTTCATGAAGTTCACGCCGGGCCCCGGCATCGGCGGACACTGCATTCCCCTCGACCCGCACTATCTCGCCTGGAAGATGCGCACGCTCAACTACAAAACGCGCTTCATCGACCTCGCGAGCGAGATCAACTCGCACATGCCCGAGTGGGTGGTGCAGAAGGTGGCCGACGCCCTCAATGACGAGCGCAAGGCGGTGCGGGGCAGCCGCGTGCTCGTGCTGGGCGTGGCCTACAAGCGCGACATCGACGACGTGCGCGAAAGCCCGGCGCTCGATGTCATCCGACTGCTCGAGGAGCGCGGTTCCGAGGTGGTGTACCACGATCCGTTCGTGCGCGAGTTCCGGGAGGACGGGCACATGCGGGCCAGCGTCGCCCTGGACAACGAGCGCCTCGCCTGGGCCGACGCCGTGGTGGTCGTCACCGACCATCAGGTCATCGACTATCAGCATGTGCTCGACCAGGCGTCGCTCGTGGTCGACACCCGCAACGTGATGGCGGGACGCACGCCGGGCCGGGCCCGCGTGGTGCCCCTGGCATCCGGGTCGCGGCCGGTCACGGCCGCGTCGTGAATCGGCGTTCCTTCGTCCGGGAATCAGGCACGTCATGAACCAGCGACCGAACCGCGTGGACTTCCGCCTGCTGATGCTGCTGAGCGTGGCCGCAGCATTGGCGGGCTGTTCGCGCGGCTTCCAGCCCCGCGACTACGCCAATCCGGAAGCCCTCTTCCGCGCGACGCTGCTGGAGTTCGAGAAGAAGAAGTGGGACAACGCCCAGCTCGGCTTCGAGCGGCTCACGAGCGACCTGTCGTCGCGTGACCCGCTGCTTGCCCCCGCGTACTTCTACCTCGCGCTGACGCACGAGAAGAGGAACGAGTTCCTGCTCGCCGCCCAGGCGTACGAGCGGGTCACTGACGGCTTCCCCGACGACACGCTCGCGCCCTCGGCCATGCTCGGTACCGGCCGGGCCTATCAGAGCCTCTGGCGGCGCCCGTCGCTCGACCCGGAGAACGGGCAGAAGGCCGCGTCCATCCTGCGGGCCCTGCTGTCGTCGTATCCGGAGTCCAAGGAAGTCGAGGACGCCAAGCAGCGGATCACACAGCTCGAGGAGTGGTTCGCCGAGAAGGACTATGCCACCGGCGTCCATTACGTGAAGGTCCGCCGGGCCATCGATCCGGCGATCATCTACTTCAAGGACGTCGTCACGACGTACCCCACGACCAAGGCGGCCCGCCTGTCGTGGCTGCGTCTGCACGAGCTGTACACCAAGATCCGCTGGAAGGAAGACGCTGCGGAGACGTGTACCGCCATGTGGAAGGCCTACCCCGGCGACGCCGAGGTCAAGGCGGCCTGCGGCGCCCCGGCCACCGATTCCACGGTCACCACGGCGGTGCCCCCGCCAGGGCTACTCTCGCCCGTCGCCTACGCGCGGCCGGCGCCACGCCCCATCCGGTAACCCCCGTCATGCGCCTCGGCCTTTTCGGCGGCAGCTTCGATCCGCCGCACGTTGGGCATCTGCTGATGGCGCAGGACGCCCTCGAGGCGCTGGCGCTCGACCGCCTGCTGGTCGTTCCCGCCGCGCAGCAGCCGCTCAAGCCGGCGGATCAGACACCTCCGGCCCACCGGCTGGCCATGGTGCAGGCGTGCTTCGCCGGGGTGCCGGGCATCGAGGTCGACCCCGTGGAAATTGCGCGGGGCGGGTTATCATACATGGTTGACACCGTTGAGGACGTGCGACGGCGGACGCCGGACGCACGCCTCCACCTCCTGATCGGTAGCGACGTGGTCTCCACGTTGCCGCGCTGGCGGGACGTCGATCGGCTGCTGCACATGGTCCAGCTCGTCGTGCTGTCCCGTGATGCGGCCGATGCGTCCCCCGGTTCCGAGCTGGTGGTGCACGGCGGCGTGGTCGCGCAGCGACTGGCCACGCGCCGGGTGGACGTGTCGTCGACCGAAATCAGGGCACGCCTCCGTAGCGGCCGCTCCATCAGGGGCTTCGTTCCGGATGCCGTGGCGACGTACATCGCATCCACCGGGTTGTATCGAGAGAGTTCCCGGGTGACGGATTCGGCGGAGACCCCAGCGGGCGCCTGATGGCGCCGGGGGACCTACGGATCCGGCGCCCTTCCCTATGAGGTCGTCGAGATCCCCATGCTGAAGGGTTTGATCAGTAAAGTGTTCGGCACGCGACACGAGCGTGAACGCAAGCGTGTGCAGCCGATCCTCGCCGAGATCCATGCGATCGAGGCCCGTCTTGCTACGCTTTCCGATGCCGACATCCAGGGGCAGACGGCGAAGTTTCGCGCCATCCTGGCGGAGCGCACCGGCCCCATCGAGGCCCGGATCGCCGAGCTGAAGGCGGCCAAGCATGACACCGCCGACGCCGCCGAACGCGAGCGGCTGGACAGCGAACTGCAGGGCGTCGACGGCCGCGGTGGGGTCGAGGCCGAACTCCGTGCGGCCATCGCCGAAGTGCTCGACGACCTGCTCCCCGAAGCGTTCGCCACGGTGCGCGAGGCGTGCCGCCGCCTGAAGGGCAGTCGGGTGCAGGTCACGGGCCACGAGCTTGCCTGGGACATGGTGCCCTATGACGTGCAGCTCATCGGCGGCATTCAGTTGCACCTCGGCCGCATTGCCGAAATGGCCACTGGTGAGGGCAAGACGCTGGTCGCGACGCTGCCCATGTACCTCAACGCGCTCCCCGGGCGCGGGGCGCACCTGGTCACGGTCAACAACTACCTGGCGCGGCGCGACTCGCAGTGGATGGGGCACTTGTACACGTGGCTCGGCCTCACCGTGGGGTGCCTCGATGACACCGAGCCGGGGTCGTGGGAGCGTCGGGCCATCTACGCCTGCGACATCACCTACGGCACCAACAACGAATTCGGCTTCGACTATCTCCGCGACAACATGGTGGTGTCGCTGGAGCAGCGGGTGCAGCGGCCGCATGTGTTCGCGATCATTGACGAGGTGGACTCCATCCTCGTCGACGAAGCCCGCACGCCGCTCATCATCTCGGGCCCCGTGGGCAACGAGAGCGACGGCCAGTACGCTGAGTTCAACTCGGCGGTCGAGCGGCTGGTGCGCCGGCAGTCGGATCTGGTCAACCAGCTCGTCGCCGATGGCGAGCGGGCCCTCGAGGGGGGCGATCAGCAGGGCGCGGCGCTGCAGTTCTACAAGGCGCAGCTCGGCGGCCCGAAGAACAAGCGGCTCATGAAGGTGCTGCAGGAGCCCGGCGTGAAGCAGCTCGTGCAGCGCGTCGAACTCGACGTGATCGCCGACCGCAAGCTGCCGCTGGCCAAGCGCGCGTTCCGCGACCTCGAGGACCAGCTGCTCTTCGTGCTCGACGAGAAGGGGCACACGGTGCACCTCACCGAGCAGGGACTGGACTGGCTGTCGCCCGACCACCCGGACACGTTCGTGCTGCCCGACATTTCGCTACTCATCGGACAGATCGATCGCGACGTCGAACTCGGTGCGCCCGAGCGTCTCGAGCGCCGCAATGCGGTGGAGCGCGAATACGCGGCCAAGAGCGAGCGGCTGAACATCGTGCATCAGCTGCTGCGGGCGCACGCGCTGTACGAGCGCGACGTGAACTACGTGGTGCAGGAAGGGCAGGTCCTCATCGTCGACGAGTTCACGGGTCGCACGATGCCGGGCCGTCGCTGGAGCGAAGGGCTGCACCAGGCCGTCGAGGCCAAGGAGCGGGTTCAGGTGAAGGGCGAGACGCAGACGCTCGCCACCATCACCATCCAGAACTACTTCCGGATGTACGAGAAGCTGGCCGGCATGACCGGCACGGCCGAGACGGAAGAGAACGAGTTCCACACCATCTATGGGCTTGAAGTGTCGGTGATTCCGACCAACCGGCCCATTCAGCGTGATGACCGGCAGGACCTGGTGTTCAAGACGCGGCGCGAGAAGTACAACGCCATCGTCGACGAGACCAAGCGCCTGCACGAGCTGGGCTTTCCTGTGCTCGTGGGTACGGCCAGCGTGGAGTCGTCGGAGACGCTGTCGCGCCTGATGGCCCGGGCCGGACTCAAGCACAGCGTGCTCAACGCCAAGTACCACCAGCGCGAGGCCGAAATCGTAGCCGGCGCGGGGCAGCCTGGCGCGATCACGATCGCCACCAACATGGCCGGCCGCGGCACCGACATCAAACTCGGCGCCGGGCTGCTCGAGGCCAAGCCGTCGCGGGTCACCGATCCCGACGGCAAGGAGATCGATGTCTCCGAGATCGGCGGGCTGCACATCATCGGGTCGGAGCGTCACGAGTCGCGCCGCATCGACCGGCAGCTCCGCGGCCGGTCGGGGCGCCAGGGCGACCCCGGGGCATCGCAGTTCTTCCTGTCGCTCGAGGACGACCTGATGCGCCTGTTCGGTTCGGAGCGCATCGCCAAGCTGATGGACCGCATGGGCGCCCAGGATGGTGAGGTCCTCACGCATCCGCTCATCACGCGTTCCATCGAGCAGGCCCAGAAGCGCGTCGAACTCCAGAACTTCCAGTCGCGCAAGCGGCTGCTGGAGTACGACGATGTCATGAACCAGCAGCGCGAAGTCATCTACTCGCTGCGAGCGTTTGCACTCGAAGGTGGCGAGGAGCTGAAGGGCGAGGCGATCAAGATGCTCGAGCGCGGCGCTCAGCGGCGCGTGGAGCAGGCGCTGGCCACCTTCGACAAGCCCGAGGATTGGGACTTCGAGTACGTGCAGCAGGACCTGATGCTTCACTACATGCTGCAGGTGCCGGAGTATGCGACGTCACGGCCGGCCACCCTCGAGGAGGCGCAGGACCTGGCCATCGCGGCGGTGCGGGCCGCGTTTGCGCAGAAGCTCGACAGCCTCAATCAGGTGCGCGACGAGCAGGGCAACGGCTTCGCCGACCGTCTGCTCTCGCTGGTTACGCTCAACGTGATCGATGAGAAGTGGAAGGACCATCTCTACGATCTCGATCAGCTGCGGGCATCCATCCACTACCGATCGTGGGGGCAGAAGGACCCGCTCGTCGAGTACAAGCAGGATGCGTATACGATGTTCGTGGACCTCATGCACGACGTGGCGAACACGTTCACCGAGCGGTTCCTGAAAGCGCAGCTCGTGTTCGAGCCGGCGCCGCAGGATGTCTTCGAGGTGCCGCCGATGCCGGTCGAGTTTGCCCGCCCCGACGGGATGCGCCCGACGAGGCGCTACAACGCGCTGGGGATCCTCGAGGACATTCCGCCCGAGGAACTGCTGGAGCCGGAGCTGGAGATCGTCGACGCCCGGATGGCCGACGACCCTCCGGCGGCGGAACCGGACGCGCGGGTGGTGGCGCGCGGGGTGCCGGCAGTGGTGGGGGCCGGTACGGTACGCTCGCTGGAGCGCGGCGGCGGCGCCCTGCCGGCCGGGTGGGAGCAGACGCCGCGCAACGACGCCTGCCCCTGCGGCTCGGGGAAGAAGTTCAAGAAGTGTCACGGCGCCAACCTGTGACCTGACAGACGCCGGCCCGGATACGGGCCGGCGTCTGACGTCTTGCTGACACGCGGGAGCTATACCCTGTGCACCCTCACGAGCAGGGTCGAGGCTCCCGGTGCGGCGGAGCGGAGCGGCAGGATATGCGCCGCGCCGGGAGCGGACCCTTTCCTGCGATCCGACGGTATATCTCGGGAGACCCCTTCGGAGAGTAGGCATGCTATCGCGTGGAGCCGCCCTGGCGGCACTCGTGCTAACCGCGTTCCCCTTGCTGTCCATCGGTGCTCAGCCCCGCGGGGGCGATGGGTACCTCTTCCGACGTCCCCACTCCTCGCTGTCGTTGCGGCTCGGGGCCGCCCAGCCCGATGCATCGAGCGAGCTCTTCTCGTTCGTCTCGCGGCAGCTCACGGTGGACCGGGGCGACTTCCTCGGCCTCTCCGGTATGGCCGACTTTTCCGTGGCGCTCACCGGGCCGCTGGAGCTGCAACTCGCCGGTGGGTTCACCAACCGACGGATCGGGTCGGAGTACCGTGATTTCGTCGACAACAACGATCAGCCCATCGAGCAGAGCACGAACTTCCGGCGGGTGCCGCTCACGGCGGGCCTCAAGTGGAACCTGCGCCCCGCCGGGCGTACCGTGAGCCGCTACGCGTGGGTTCCGACCCGCTTCGTGCCGTACGTGGCAGCCGGCGGCGGCGTCATGCACTACCGTTTCAAGCAGACCGGTGACTTCGTCGACTTCCGGACCAACGACGTCTTCTCCGAGTCGTTGCGATCGTCGGGATGGACCGGGGCCCTGTACGCCGCTGCGGGCGCGACATGGAGTCTCAACCCCACCGTCGGCCTGATCAGCGAAGTGCGCTACGATCGGGCCCGGGCCACGCTGGGCCGTGATTTCGAAGGGTTCGATCCCATCGCCCTCTCCGGCGTCGGGCTGACCGCTGGCCTTCTCTTCCGCTTCTGAGAGCCGCACCATGACCACGCACTGTCTGCAGACACCGCACGGGCCGCAACGTACACGCCGAATCTGGTCAGCGCTGGCCGTGCCGGCCGTCTTGGCCCTGCTGGCCTCGCCGCTGGCCGCCCAGGACACCCGCATCGATCCGCGTTTCCAGCCATGGGTGGGATGCTGGAAGACCGTCGGCACCAGCGAGTCGGTCGTCGATGGCGGGCAGGCCTCGGTTCCCAACCGCGCCTGTGTGCTGCCGTCGGCGCGCATCGCCGGCAGTGTCGATGTGGTGATGCTCTCGGGCGCCCGCGAAATCGCGCGGTCGACCCTGCCGCTGCCTGGCCGCACCGTGGACAAGCGCGTCGACGAGTGTACCGGCACCGAGCGGGCCGAGTGGGTCGCCGACGACACGCGGCTCATCCTGCGGGCCGAACTCATGTGCGATCGCGGCATCCGTCGCGTCGAGACCGCGCTGATGTCCATCGCGCCCACTGGCGAGTGGCTCCAGCTCCAGACCCTCGAGGTCGGCAAGAACGTCGCCACCACGGTGGCCCGGCTGCGCTACGTCGGCGACAGCGGTGCACCGGGCGATCTCGGCACCCAGCGGTCCAATCCGTCGCAACGTCTGGCGGTGGGCGGGTCCGTGTCCTTGTCGCAGGTCGTCGACGTGTCCAAGCACGTACCGGCCGGCCTCGCCGAGGCGTGGTTGGCGGAAACAGGGGTGCGCTTCGACCTCAACGGCGAGCGGCTGGTGGCGCTCGCTGACGCGGGCACGCCTCCCGGTGTGATCGACATGATGGTGGCCATGGCCAATCCGAACGCATTCTCGCTGCGCCCCAGCGACGCGCTCGGCGCACAGCTGGGCCAGTCCGGCGCACTCATCGACGCGACCCAGACCGCGGTCGTGAACCGCAACCGCTCCCGCTGCGGGGACTTCGACGACTTCTGCTACGGCCCGGGCGGCATGGGCGCGTGGGGCTTTGGCTGGCAGTACGGCATGAACCCGTGGGGGGGCTTCGATCCGTGGGGCATGCGCTTCGGCTTCTCGCCGTTCGGTCCGCTCGGCTTCAACAACGGCTTCAACAACGGCTTCGGCTGGGGCCCTGGGGTGTTCTGGGGCAATCGGCCCATCGTCATCGTGAACCGCCCACCGAACGACGGGTCGATCGGCGGTGGGGGCGTGGCCATGCCGCGCGGCCGCGCGGTCAACGGCGGTGGCTACACTCGCACTCCTGACTCCGGCCCCCGTGGTTCGATGTCGCCGGCCGGAGCGAGCGGTGGCTCCATGGGCGGCGGCGCAACCGGTGGTAGCAGCGGCGGCAGTTCGTCAGGTAGCACCGGGCGCACAGCCAAGCCGCGGGGCGGCGGTTAAGGCCGCGCCGCGCGGCGGCTGCCTTCTCCGGTCACCGCCCCTCGGCCGTTATCTCGCGGCCGATCTCCACGATCGCCTCGGCCAGCGTCTCGATGTCCTCGTCGGTGGTGCGATGGTTGACATGCGCCACGCGCAGGGCGAACCGGCCATCCAGCCGTGTGCTCGACGGCACCGCGATGCCGCGCTCCTGCAGCCGGAGCAGGAGCTCGAGGTTGAGCGCCTCGAGTGCGGGCTCATCCGGCACCAGTGTAGACGGCCGGTAGCGGAAACAGACGATATTGAGCGGGGCCGGAGCGAGGCGCTCGAGCTCGTCGTGACTGTCGATGATGCGCACGAGGTACTGCACCTGGTCGACATTCTGCCGGATGATCGCGCCAAGCTTCTCCACGCCATCGGCCTGGAGCTGCATCCACACCTTGAGCGCCTTGAAGCCCCGCGTGAGATCGAGGCCGCGGTCGTTGAACGGCTGGCCGCCGGCGCTCACGCCCCGCTCGAAGCCGCCGAGGTAGGCCGCAGTCTGCTGGAAGGCCGCCACGTGCACGGCCGGGTCACGCACGAGCACGCAGGCGCACTCGAAGGGCATTGACCCCCACTTGTGCAGGTCGAACGCCAGCGAGTCGGCGCGCTCCATCCCCTTGACCTGTCCGCGCAGCGACGGCGACAGCGCAACCAGGGCGCCGAAGGCGCCATCCACATGAAGCCAGAGCGACTCGCGAGCGCAGAGGTCGGCCAGTGCGTCCAAGTCGTCGGTCGCGCCGGTGTTCACGGTACCGGCGGTACCGATGACGCAGAACGGTGCGAGGCCGGCGGCGCGGTCATCGGCGATCTGCTGGGCCAGCGCGTCCACGTCGATGGTGTAGTCCGCGTGTACCGGCACCCGGCGCCAGGCCCGGTCACCGAGCCCCAGCCATTCGGCAGCCTTCCGGGCCCACCCATGGGTTTCCGTCGAGCCGTAGAACACGAGCGGTGACGGCGCCGGCTCGCCCGGCCAGGCCTGCACCCCGTCACGCCGGGCATCGCGTCCGCGCGCTCGCGCCTGGGCGATTCGGGCGCAGGCCAGTCCGTGCACGTTGGCCATCGTCCCCCCGGTCACGAACAGCCCGCTCGCGCCGGGCAGTCCCATCCAGTCTCCGAACCAGCCGATGACCTGCCGTTCGACATGGGCGGGCGCCTGGTCGAATCCCGCCAGATGCGGATTCATCCCGGTTGCCAGCATGTCGGCCAGCATCGCCAACGGCGTGCCGTTGCCTTGCACCCAGCCGAAGAAGCGCGGGTGCCAGTTGCCATTGCCGTAGGGCAGGATGTGCGACCGGAACTGCTCGTAGGCGGCATCGGCACCGATGCCCTGCGCGGGCCCCGGGGAGTCGAACAGCAGGCGCTTGTGCGCCGGCAGGGGCCGCCAGGCCGGCGTGTGAGGCAGCGACCGTTGGGCATCCAGCAGGTCGTCGAGCATACGGTGCCCGAGCGTGCGCAGCGCTGTCCACTCGGCGTCGCTGGCAGGGTCGAAGGTCAGGCGATCGGTGGCGGCGTCGGGTGTCATGGTACGAAAGATACCGCCGCGCGTGTCGCCCTCGTCGAAATGGGCCTGCCGGCGTCGGCGCGGTACCGGCGTCAGCGCGGCGTCGTGGCATAGTGCGGGGTTCGCGATCACCCGCTGGAGAATCTCACCAGGAGCGCCACGGTGTCTGCTTCGACTAGCCAGTCCGACCAACCGTACCTTAGACTGAAAGAAATGCCTTCCACCGAGCGGCCGCGCGAGCGACTGCGCTCGCTGGGGGCACAGGCGTTGAGTACGACCGAACTCATCGCCACGCTGTTGGGATCGGGGCATCGTGGGGCGTCCGCCCTCGCCTGTGCCCAGTTGGTGTATCAGCAGTGTGGCGGCTCGCTCGGGCGGCTGGCGGCCATGCCGCTGGCGGCGCTCACCCGCGTTCACGGGGTGGGGCAGGCACGGGCGAGTGCGGTGCAGGCGGCGTTGGAGTTGGGGCGGCGGATGGCCGGAGAGGCGCGGGAGGCGGGGGTGCCGTTGCGTGGGCCGCGTGACGTGGCGGCCGCGTTTGCGCCCCGGCTGCAGGACCTGCCGGTCGAGGAGTTCCACGTGGCCATACTCGATGCGCAGCACCGGCTCGAGCGGGACGTGCTCATTACTCGCGGGTTGCTCAATTCGTCGCTGGTGCACCCGCGGGAGGTGTTTCGGGAAGCCATCGCCGAGCGGGCGGCAGCGGTGATTCTGGTGCACAATCATCCGAGTGGCGATCCCTCACCGAGCGCCGAGGATCGGGCGGTGACGGACCAGCTGGTGGCCGCGGGGCGATTGTTGGACATTCCGGTACACGACCACGTGATCGTGGGACGCGGCCGATACCTGAGTTTTGCGGAGGCGGGACTGTTGTGACGACGATGGCGCTGCACGAGATGATTCCGGGGTTCGGGCCGGGTGCCGAGGGCGCCTACGATCGGCTCGACCACGACCTGCTCGTGCGTGCCTATCGCTTCTCCGACGTGGCCCACGCCGGCCAAGTGCGCCACTCCGGGGAGCCGTACGTCTCCCATTGCGTCGAGGTGGCCCGCATCCTCGCCGACCTGCAGCTGGACACCACCACGGTCGCCTGCGGTCTGCTGCACGACATCGTCGAGGACACCGACATCACGGTCGAGGACGTCGAGCGCGAGTTCGGTGGCGAGATCGCCCGGATCGTCGACGGGCTCACCAAGATCGCCAACCTGCCGATGTCCTCCCGAGAGGAACGGCAGGTCGAGAACTATCGCAAGCTGCTGCTGTCCATCGCCAAGGATGCGCGCGTCATCCTGATCAAGCTGGCCGACCGGCTGCACAACATGCGCACGCTGGATTGGCTCGCGCCCGAGAAGCGGCGCCGCATCGCGCAGGAGACGCGCGACCTTTACGCGCCACTCGCGCACCGGTTTGGTATGGCCAAGGTGCGATGGGAGCTGGAGGATCTGGCGTTCAAGCATCTCGAGCCCGAAGCGTACAAGACGTTGGCCAAGCTGGTCGCTGCCAAGCGCGGCGAGCGCGAGCAACTCATCGCCCAGATGCGGGAGCCGCTCGAGAAGCGGTTGTCGGACGCCGGCATCGCCGAGGTCGAGGTCACGGGCCGTCCGAAGCACCTGTGGTCGATCTTCAAGAAGATGCAGCAGCGCGATCGTCCCTACGAGGACATCTACGATCTGCTGGCCATTCGCGTGATCGTCCCGAACGTGCTGGAGTGTTATCACGCGCTCGGTGTCATTCACGACGGCTGGACGCCGGTGCAGGAGCGCATCAAGGACTACATCGCCCAGCCCAAGTCCAACGGCTACCAGTCGCTGCACACCACGGTGTTCGGCCCGGGGCGTCAGCTGTTCGAGATCCAGATCCGTACGCGCGACATGCATCGCACGGCCGATTTCGGCATTGCCGCGCACTGGCTGTACAAGGAGAACAGCAAGAACGCCGGCGAACTCGATCGCCATCTCGCGTGGTTCCGCCAGGTGCTGGAGCTGCAGCTGGATGCCGAGACCCCCGGCGAGTTCCTCGAGTTCCTGAAGCTCGACCTGTATCAGGACGAGATTTTCGTATTCACCCCCACCGGCGACGTCATTCAGTTGCCGCGCGGGGCGACGCCACTCGACTTCGCGTTCGCGGTGCACTCGCAGGTCGGCGCGCGCTGTGCGGGGGCGAAGGTCAACGGGCGCATCGCCCCGCTGTCGCGGGAGCTCAAGAATTCGGAGACGGTGGAGATTCTCACCAATCCGAATGCCAAACCCAGTCGTGACTGGCTGGCGCATGTGCGCACCGGCAAGGCCCGCCACAAGATCCGCCAGCTGCTGCGCCTCGAGGAGCATTCGTCGGCCATGCGACTCGGCCGCGAGATCCTCGATCGGGAGCTGCGCCGGCGCCGGCTCCCCAAGGCCGACGACCAAGACCTGTATCCCGTCGCGCGGTTGCTCAAGCGCAAGGACGCCGCGCATCTCATCGCCAGTGTCGGGGCGGGCGACGTGCACGTGTTGCAGGTGCTCAAGTCGCTGCACCCGCTGCTCGACACCTCTCCGGAGCCGGCCGCCAAGCCGAGCACATTCGAGCGCATCGTCGACCGGGTGGTGGGGTCGGGCAAGGGCATCCGCATTCAGGGCGCCGACGGCCTGCTGGTGCGCTATGCCCAGTGTTGCCAGCCGGTGCCCGGCGACAAGGTGGTCGGGTACGTCACACGTGGTCGCGGGGTGAGCATTCACCGCGGCGACTGTCCGAACCTCCTGCTGCTGGCGCACGAGCCCGAGCGGCGCATGGACATCGACTGGCAGGAGATGGCCGGCGAGCGCTTCGTGGTGCGGCTGGCCCTCGAAGGCAACGACCGGCGCGGACTCTACGCCGACGTAGCGGCGGCGGTGAGCGCCACCGGGACCGACATCAAGAGCTTCGAGCTCAAGACCACCGACGGCAGGGTGTCAGGCTCGGCCATGGTGGAGGTCGAGAACCTGGCCCACCTCGAGCGCATCATGAAAGCCGCGCGGCGCGTGAAGGGCATCGCCGTGGTCACGCGCCGCGAGAAGATCACCGCCGAGGAGTGACATTGTCGTCGCCGGGTTCAGGGAAGGCGATAGACAGCAATGGCGGCTGACGGCGCTGGATGCAGCACGTACACATCGCTGCCGGTAGGGGCCACACTGAGAGCGAGCCCCGGGCGCGGCAGGCGGAAGCGGCGCAGCGTCTTGCCGTTCCAGTCCGTCACGTGCAGCTCGTGTCCAAGCGCTGCGGCGCCCTTGCCCTCCCGCCGAGTCAGCCCGGAGTAAAGTGCGACGATCCGGTCGGGTGACGAGGACACATCGATGTAGCCGAAGCGCAATTCCGGCCCGGTCGCCATGACGGGACTGTTCCGTCCGCGGGCTATCGTGTACGTCGGCTCGAAGTTGGCAGGGCGCGGCGCAACGGCCACGGGTTGTCCACCGAGCGTGAAGATCTCGAGACGGTCGGCGTGGCGCGTGGCGAGCGCCAGCTTCTGTGCGCGGTTGCTCGAGGTGACCGTCGATCGATACGCCTCCTGGCGGACCGTGGTCGGATCGTCCCGTACGCCAGGCAGATCGATGAGTGCCTGTACCGCGCGTCCGGAGCTGTCGATGCGAACAAGCCTCGTGTTCGCGAGCAACCCGGCGGCCAGAAACTCCTGCTGCGGCGTGACGGTGAGCGCGAAGATCGGCAGCGTGGCCGGCAGCGGCCTGGTGGTGGTACGAATCGGCGCGGTGGCCGTCGCGGCGCCGAGTGTGGTGCGGACCATTCGCATCTGTCCGACATCGTGCACCCAGAAGCTGTTCGTCGATGCTTCATCGAGCACGAGGGAGCCGGGGGCCAGTATCTCGGTGGTCGCGCTGCCGACCACGCCCGCGCGTCGCAGCAGGGCACCTCGGCTGCGCGAGTAGATGAGCAGCGCCTGGGTCGATGCCTCATCTGAAACGATCACCAGTTCGGCCGTCGCGAGGATACGCTGTGGCTTGACCAACTCGCCCGGGGCACTGAGCGAGCGAAGCGGCGCGATGGGCACGGCCTGCCGTCCGCTCTGGGCGTCGACGCTCGTTGCAGCGAGAAGCCAACCGGCGAGCTGAAGGACGTAGTGACTCCGCAACATGTTCGGGCTACCTGAGGGCCGGCAGGCGATACACCAGCAACGCCGGTTCCGGATCGTGCCGCGTCGCGTAGAGCCGGGAATCGTCGGGCTCGACGGCAATGGCCGCCACCGGCCCCTGAAACTTGTACACGCCTCGATTCCTGCCTGCAAAATCGAACACATGCAGGTAGGACCCGTAGGTTGCCGTCATCGACCCGCCCATCGTGGTCCCGGAAAACAGGGCGTAGATGAAGTTCTTCGAGAGCGCCAGCGAGACGTATCCGATGCGGGTCTCACTCCCCAAAGCCATGGTGGTTTTGTCGTCCCTACTCCTGACGCTCAGTGCTCCAGCCTCGAAGCGCGGTTCGAACGAGAAGAACCGTTCCGTCACCCCGGCCCCTCTGCCGCCATCGTCGAAGATCTCGATGCGATCCGCGAAGGCTGAGGCCGCGACGATGCGCTTCTGACTCGGGTCTACGGCGATGTGCACCTGCTGGGCGCTTTGCCACGCCGCGATGGGGATGTCGGCAGGTTTCGACGGGAGCGGCGCGTGCCGGGCCTTGATTTCACCGTCGGGTAGAACGAAGGCGAGTCGTGCCGACTCCGCCGACGGGTTTGCCCCAACGAACATACCGGATCGAAGCGAGATGACTTCGGTGAACGATCGCGTCATGGTACGCGTCTCCGCCTTCGGAAACCCCGGTGCAAGCGGCATGCGACCGATGTCGACGCGAGTGAGTCGGCGCAACTGCCGATCGAATACCCACAGGCGGTCCTCCACGGCAGGATCCGCGCTGACCGTCCATGGTGCCCGATACTCTCCCGGACCGTTGCCCTTGACGCCAAAGGAGCCGAGCCGCCGCCCGGATTGCTTGGAGAGGATGGACAGCTGCTTGTCGTTCTTGCGGTCGATCACGACGAGGAGGGAGTCGAGGACCAGAATGTTGCCGGGCGTTGCCAGCTCTTCTCCGCTCCCCAGCACCTCCCCCTCGAGCGGGATGACCGGCACCCGATAGCGTTCGAGCGTTGGTTGGGCGAGCAGCAAGGAATGTCCGGTCAGCGACAACCCGAGCAGCAGGGTCGCGGGCAGCCAGCCGTGTCGACACGGTTTCATGGAAGTGAACCGGGGGAGATGAGCATTGAGTGCCGCACCGTCTGCACTGGCGGCGAAGTACACGCTGGGCCGCGAGCCGCGAGCCGGGCGAGGATCAGCAGCTTCCGGATGAGCTGTAGAAGTGGTTGGGCACTCCAAAGCCGTCGATCATACAAAGCGAGTATGGTTCATGACAGCACTTCCCGATTCCAGGCATGCTGTTACAGCTACCGGATCCCTGCTCGTAGTAGTCGGCCAGCTCCGCCACGTCACAATAGAGGCCGTTTGAAGGGCAACATGTCCCCGACTGAGCACACGCCTCATTGAAGTCGACTACGCCGCGCTGAGAGAATGCAACGGGTGCACTGACGAGCAGCACGACAATCGATGCAAGCAGGGAAAGGCGGCGGGTACGGGACTGGTTGAAGTGCACGATCTCCTCCGTAGGTTGGGGTAAAGCTGTTGAATCAACTTGGTGCCGCCGACGTTTAATGTGAACGGCGCTGTCGGAGTGAACGTACCGAGTCAGCGACTTGGTCGATGGACGTCCCTGGTTGAAACAGTATGTCGTTTACCGCGAACGTCGGGGTGCCGCGCAGCCGCAGGCTTGAGGCGTGTGCCAAATGACGCTCGACGCGGGCGCGGCCACGCTCTTCGCCCAGGCACGTACCGAAGGCCGCAGCATCCTTCACCTTGGACGCCTTGGCCCACTCCTCGGTCGACACAGCTCCCAAGGTGGAGCCCGCGTTGAAGAGGGCGTCGTACGCTTCTTCGAAATACCCCTGTTGAGCCGCACACTCCGCAATAAGCGCCGCGCGGTAGGCATGCGGATGGATACGACTGAGCGGGAAATGCACGAAGGCCACGGCGATCTGCTGCGGAGCGCTGTTGCGGATGGAATCAACGACCGGTTTCAGCTGCTGACAGACAGGGCACTCGAAGTCGGCAAACTCGGTGATCACGATCGGCGCATCTCTCGGGCCGATCCAGTTGGCCTCCCGCCGGATCGACGCGACAGCGTCCTCGCGTCGTGCTTCCCCCGCTGGCGCACTGTGGGCGCCAGCGCCGAGGAGTCCAGAGTTCCGCGCGGCGAGCCCTGTCACGGCGAGGGCACACGCCGCAATCGTGACGATCGACGCATCGACAATTCGAGATGACCACGACATAGGCACACCCTCGGCGACAGTTATGAAGACTTGTTAACCACGGTGTCCCCCCCCCCTTCGCCTTTGTCAAGGGACAACATTGCCGAGTCCCCTCTAGCACGAGCAGCCGCCATGTCTTCATCGCCGTGCTGCTCAGCACCGGCTCATCAAGTATCATGCACCCGTGCAGAAGCAACGAAGGTTCCGGAGCGGTGGCTGGCATCAGGTCCGCTGCGGGTGTGCCAGGCTCTGGCAACGCCGCGGTGCTCGGCAATGTCGTCACACCCAGCGGCGGGCCACACAGATGCCTTCTCACCGCCGCGCTAGTGCGCCTGGCGAAGTGCTGACCCGATGTCATTTCGCACAATCAATGCCATCGCGGCCTTTCAGTCACACCACGACTACCCGATGCCGATGCGGCATTTTCCAGCAACCTGACGTCACCGACGGCAAGGTATCAGGCTCGGCCATGGTGGAGGTCGAGAACCTGGCCCACCTCGAGCGCATCATGAAAGCCGCGCGGCGCGTGAAGGGCATTGCCGTGGTCACGCGCCGCGAGAAGATCACCGCCGAGGAGTGAGGCGGAGTTCGGCGGGATCGGCGGACGGAGCGAGAATGCATACCGAACAAACCCCGGAATCGGTATATTCCTGCCATGTCCGCCCCCTTTCAATTGCAGGCCCCCTTCGCCCCGGCTGGTGATCAGCCCCGCGCCATTGCCGAACTGACCGCCGGATTGCGGCGCGGCGACCGACATCAGACGCTCCTGGGCGTGACGGGGTCGGGCAAGACGATGACCATCGCCAACGTCATTGCGGCGTGGGGGCGGCCGACGCTGGTGCTGTCGCACAACAAGACGCTGGCGGCCCAGCTGTACGGCGAGCTCAAGTCGTTCTTCCCGACCAATGCGGTCGAGTACTTCATCTCGTACTACGACTACTATCAGCCCGAGGCCTACGTGCCGTCGAGCGATACGTATATCGAGAAGGACGCCAGCATCAACGAGGACATCGATCGCCTGCGCCTGCGTGCCACCTCGTCGCTGATGGAGCGCGAAGACGTGATCATCGTGTCCACGGTATCCGCCATTTACGGCCTCGGTGATCCGGTCTCGTACCGCGAGCGCATGGTGGCCCTGGCGCGCGGCCAGACGGTGGCCCGGGACGACATCCTGCGGGCGCTGGTGGGCATCCAGTATCTGCGCAACGACGTGGCCTTCGATCGCGGCACCTTTCGCGTGCGCGGCGATACGGTGGAGATCTTTCCCGCCTACGAAGAGCAGGCCGTGCGGGTCGAACTCTGGGGCGACGAAATCGAGCGCATCTCCAAGATCGACCCGCTGACCGGCGAGACCATCGCCACGCTCGAGCGCATGGCCATCTATCCCGCCAAGCACTTCATCACCAACCGGCCCACCATCGAGCGCGCCAGCAAGGCCATTCGCGATGAACTGGCCACGCGCGTGGCGGAGCTGCGCATGCAGGGCAAGCTGCTGGAGGCACAACGCCTCGAGCAGCGTACCAACTTCGATCTCGAGATGCTGGCCGAGATCGGCACCTGTGCGGGTATCGAGAACTATTCGCGCCACATCAGCGGCCGTGAGTCGGGCGAGCGGCCGGCGTGCCTGTTCGACTACTTCCCACCGCAGGACTTCCTGGTGGTAGTCGACGAGTCACACGTCACGTTGCCGCAGGTGCGCGCCATGTACAACGGCGACCGGGCCCGCAAGCTCACGCTCGTGGACTACGGATTCCGCCTGCCAAGCGCGCTCGACAACCGACCGCTGGTGTTCGACGAATTCATGATGCTCGTCCCCAACCTCATCAGCGTGTCGGCGACTCCGGGTGAACTCGAACTGGAGCTGTCGGAGGGCGTTGTTGTCGAACAGGTCATCCGGCCTACCGGGCTGCTGGACCCCATCATCGAGATTCGGCCCGTGAAGGGGCAGGTGGACGACTTGCTGCACGAGATCCGCCAGCGTGAACGTCGCGGCGAGCGCGTGCTCGTCACCACGCTCACCAAGCGCATGTCGGAAGACCTCACCGACTACCTCCAGCAGATGGGGGTGCGGGTGCGCTATATGCACTCGGACATCGACGCCATCGAGCGCATGGAAATCGTCCGCGGCCTCCGCCTTGGCGAGTTCGACGTGCTGGTGGGCATCAACCTCCTGCGCGAAGGGCTCGACATGCCGGAGGTGTCACTGGTGGCGGTGCTGGATGCCGACCAGGAGGGCTTCCTGCGCAGTGATCGGTCGCTCATCCAGACCATCGGCCGTGCGGCGCGCAATCTCAACGGACGCGCCATCCTCTACGCCGATCGCATCACCGGGTCCATGCAGCGGGCCATCGACGAAACGGACCGTCGCCGCACCATCCAGCGCGAGCACAACGAGGCGAACGGCATCGTGCCGCGCGGCGTCATGAAGAGCGTCGACGAGGTGCGCTTCATCACCCGCGTCGCCGACGCCCGGGTGGAGCGTGACGGGGAGGAGCCGGCGCCGAAGAAGCTGCCGAGCGAGCAGGCACCACGTTCTCGCGAGGAGCTGGAGACGCTGGTCGGCGAGCTCGAAGTGGCAATGCGGGAGGCCGCCACGGCGTTGGACTTCGAGGCGGCGGCCCGATTGCGCGACCAGCTGTTCGAGGTGCGCACGGCGCTTGGTCAGGCGCCCGCGCAGGCCCGCGGCAACGCCAAACCGCCCAAGCGTCCGCCGGGCAGCGCGCCGCAGCGGCGCGCCGGAGGCAAGCGTGGCCGCTGACACGCTGGCGCACCTGCTGGGGCGCGGCGCCCCGCGCTCCCCGGATCGCGACTCGCTCGAGGCGTGGGGACGGGCCGTGGGCGCCGTGCTCCCGCGCCCGGTGGTCCTCACCTTCGAGGGCGACCTGGGGGCGGGAAAGACCACCCTCGCCCGCGCACTGTGCGCCGGGCTCGGGGTGACCGCGCTCGATGCCGTGACCAGCCCGACCTTCTCCCTCGTCCAGTACTACGATGCGCCACGCGGTCCAGTGGTGCACGTCGACCTCTATCGCCTGCGCAGTCGCGCCGAACTCGACGCGCTGGGCTGGGAGGAGATCGTGGACACGGCACCGGTTCTGCTCATCGAATGGCCGGAGCGCGCCCTCGAGACGCTGCCGTCGGACACCATCGCCATCACCCTGTCCCACGACCCCGAGAACCCCGCGCGACGCCTGCTCAAGGTGCAGGCGCCCTCCCGCGGCTAGCGGCGGCGCCGGTCGGCGGGCCCTGCACCAGGCCGGCAGGGAAACCTCAGCGAGCGATGATCGTTTTCAGGGAGGCGGGTGCCGCCATTTCCCTCAGTCGATCGTCCGTGTCCCACGCGTTCCTCATTGCCGGGCCTGCGGCGGCGGCGCCGTCACTCGGCGCCACGGTGCGCCTCGCCGAAGTGATCGGCGCGCTCACCTACGCGCTCGACCTCACGGAGGGGCAGCGTCCGGGCCACACTCTGCGCACGACCCTGATCGCGATGCGCCTCGCTGAGCAGCATGGGCTCGATTCTGAAGCCCTTGGCGCGATGTACTACGCCGCGCTGCTCAAGGACTCGGGGTGCTCCAGCAACGCGGCACGCATGGCGGCGCTCTTCGGCAGCGACGATCAGGATCTCAAGCGCAACATGCGCCTGGTCGATTGGCACGACCGCTGGAAACTGGCCATGCGGACGGCCATGAGTTGTGGCGTCGGTCTCGACCCGTTCGCCCGGATCCGGCATTTCCTCATGGTCGCGCGCACCCCGTCGCTGACGCGGGAGATCATCCAGACCCGCTGCGAGCGGGGAGCGCAGATCGCCAACGTGCTCGGCTTTCCGGCCGCCACGAGCGACGCCATTCTGCACGTCGACGAACACTGGTGCGGGTTCGGGCATCCGTTCGGGATTGCCGGGCACGACATTCCGATGCTCTCGCGCATCCTCCTGCTCGCGCAGACGGTGGAAGCCTATTGGAGCGAACACGGCATCGGCGGCGCCCTCGACATGGCCCGGGCGCGGCGGGGCACGTGGTTCGATCCGTCGCTGGTGGACCTGCTGCTCACCTGGCGCACGGACGCTGGCTGGTGGAGCGCGCTTGCCGACCGGGACCGGCTCGACGAGGCCGTCGTGGCGCTCGAGCCGGGCGGGGTACCCATGGTGGCAACCGACGAGCGGCTCGACCGGATCGCCTTCGCCTTCGCGGCGGTCATCGACGCGAAGACGCCCTTCACGGCGCGCCATTCCACCAATGTCGCCCGGTATGCCGTCGGCATCTTCAACGTGCTCGGCGCCGATGCGCATGCCACCCGTGACATCCTGCGCGCGGGCCTGCTGCACGACATCGGCAAGCTCGGCGTGTCGAATCGCATTCTCGACAAGCCGGCCAAGCTGACCGACGAGGAGTTCGCCGAGATCCGCAAGCATCCGCAGTGGACGCTCGAGATTCTGCAGCACGTGGGGGCGTTCCAGCACTTCGCCGCCGAGGCGGCGCGGCACCACGAACGCCTCGACGGACGCGGCTATCCATGGAGACTGCCGGCCGAGCAGCTGTCGACCAGCGCCCGCGTGCTGGCGGTCGCCGATGTGTACGAAGCGCTCACGGCGAACCGGCCGTATCGGGACGGGCTGCCGGTGGCGAAGGTCGTGGACATCATGGCCCGTGACCGTGGCACCGCGTTCGACGCGACCGTGTTCGATGCGGCGGTGGCGCTGGCTGAGCAGGGTAGCTTCGCGGCCCTCGCCGAGGTCACGGAAGACGGCTTCGAGCCGTTGCGGCAACTCGCTCCCACCGCGGGGGCGGGGGCCTCGAACGGCGCGGCCGCCGCGTAATCCGCCACCGGTAGTCGGCCGCGCGGCGAACGGGAAGGACTTGGGGGACAGGGCGCGGCGGAGGTAGAATTGGGGGTGCTTTCGCTCTCCGGTGTGCATCCTGTGCTGGCCCTCGAGGCCTCGACCGTCGCCGGGTCGGTGGCACTCTTCGTCGAGGGGCGCCTGATGGCATCTGCCGACGTCCCGATGGGTGTCGGCCGCAGCGATGGCCTGTTTCCGGCACTCTCGGCGTTGCTCGCCGAGGCCGGCGTCGCTCCGGCGGCGCTTGCGGCGGTGGTGTGCGGGGCCGGGCCAGGCAGCTTCACGTCGCTGCGCATCGCGGCCGCGCTGGCAAAGGGACTCGCGCACGGCGCGTCGCTCCCGCTCTACGCGGTGCCGTCGCTGCTGCTCGCGGCCGCGTCGCTGCCTCCCGAGGCGGCGCCCGGCGAGTATCTCATGCATGGCGATGCCCTGCGCGGCGAGCGGTACCTGTTGCGTGTCCGTCGCCATGCGGACGGCACGGTGGTGCTGCTGGACGACGTGTCGCGCGTGACGAGCACCTGGCTCTCGGAGCACTCGGAGGCGGCGAAGCGAGTGGCCGTGGGTGCGCCGCTCGAGGCCGTGTCCGGGGCCCATACCGTGTCCCCGCACGCAAGGCAGCTGCCGCTGGCGCACGGGGCGTGGCGCGATACCCCGGTCGATCTGGCCACCTGGGAGCCAGCGTACGGACGGCTCGCCGAGGCGCAGGTGAAGTGGGAAGCCAGCCACGGTATGGCCCTGCCGCCGTCGGGGGTGGCCTGATGGCGCCCGAGGCAGTGGCGCAGGACACCCAGCGGCGCTTCGAGGTTCGGCCCATGTCGGCGTCGCACGTGCCCGCGGTGGCCCGTATCGAGGCCGAGGCGTTCAGCGATCCCTGGCCGGCATCGGCCTTCGCCGAACTGCTCGAGCGGTCGTATGCGCGGCTGCGGGTGGCGCTGGCGGCCGACGGCGCGGTCTGGGGCTACTGTGTCCTGCTCCGTGCGGCCGATGAAGGCGAGATCGCCAACATTGCGACCGAACCGTCGGTGCGGCAGCAGGGGGTGGCGGGCCGACTGCTCGACGAGGCCTTGGCCGCCGCCGACGCCGAAGGGGCTGAAGCGGTGTATCTCGAGGTCCGCGTCTCAAACGAGGCGGCGCGGGCACTGTACGCGTCACGCGGTTTTCGCCTGGCGGGGCGTCGCCGGGGCTACTACGACAAACCGGCCGAGGACGCGCTGGTCCTGCGGCGAACCCGGACCGCGTAGCGGCTGCGTTTTCAAGCTCCCGCCCGCGATGTTTCGGTGACGGAGCTCTGCCTCTTTCGCTGTACGTTCCCGTCGTCCTTCACTGTTCGCTGGTTTTCTTCACGATTTTCCGCTTCCCGAGGAGGTACCATGAGCCGCAGCCTGAACAAAGCCATCCTGATCGGCAACGTCGGGGGAGACCCTGAGATTCGTACCGTGGGCAATGGTGCCCGCGTCGCTCAGTTCTCGCTCGCCACCGGCCGGGCGTGGACCGATCAGAGTGGCGCCAAGCAGGAAAAGACCGAGTGGCATCGCTGCGTGGTGTGGAACAACGCTCGCGGCTCGGGACTGGCCGATGTGGTCGAGAAGTACGTGAAGAAGGGCGAGAAGATCTACGTCGAAGGCGAAATCGAGTATCGCCAGTGGCAGGACAAGGACGGCCAGACGCGCTACACCACCGAGATCAAGGTTAAGGAGTTGATGCTCCTCGGCGGGCGCAGTGGCGGCGGCGGCATGGGCGACGACATGGATTCGTCGCCGCGGCGCTCTGCGGCGCCGGCGCGCCCCAAGGCGGCGGCCGCACCGGCCGCGGGGGGCGACGACTTCAGCGATTTCCCCGGCGCGCTCGAGGACGAGGGCGACGACCTGCCGTTCTGACCCGCCAGGGGGGTGGGGCGGCGGACCGGCTGCGTGGTCCGTACGCCCCGTCCCGATGGCGGTGGCCAGTGGTGTGCCGGCAAGCGCCATGCGCCTGACGCTTTCCATGTGACGACCTGACGCGGCGGGCGTCTCCGGTGTAGATACCCCGCCGGCCACGCCGGGGGTGCTTGGGCGTCCGGTTCGGGCGCATGGACTTTCCCCTTGTCGAGGCTTGCAGATGCGCGCTCCCAGGCAGGCGCACGCGAGGTCCGCCGTCGTGAACGGTGAGGCATCACGTCTTGTCATCCGCGTCGTTGTGGCCATGGTGGCCACCGGCGCCCTGCTGCTGGTATGGCGTCCCGCCGTGGTGCACGCGCAGGACAGCACCGCGGTGGACGGTCAGCCCCCGGTGTCATCGGCAGCGGCCGACAGTGGGTCGGTGGCGCGGCAGGGTGCCACCGCCACGCACGTGGTCAAGTCCGGCGAGACCCTCTGGTCGATCGCGGCCCGCTACTACGGCGACGGCGACGAGTGGAAGTCGCTAGCCCGTACCAACCGGATCTCCACAAACGGTGAGCGTGGGCTCGAGGTTGGCATGAAGCTCTCGGTGCCGGCGAGACCGACCGTGCGTGGGGCCAATGCCGCCGCCGTCGCCGCGGCGCCCGCCGACAGCACGGTGCCCAAGGTGGCCCTGGCGCGGGCGGGTGAGGGTACGCTGCAGCCGCTGCCCAAGTCGGGCACGCTGGCCGCGCAGACGGCGGCCAAGGGCAATGCGGTTGCCGGCGCTCGTAGCGCGAAGCGTCCGGTGGCTGCGGCTGCTTCCGGAGCGGATGGCGTATCCTTCCGCGCCTCCTTCTCCGCCTCCGTTTCCGTGTCCGCCACCGTCTCCGTCGCTGCCGACAGCGCCAAGGCCGACAGTGCCAAGGCCGACAGCACGAAGGCCGACCTGTCGCCGCAGCGCGGCACCCTGTTGGTGAGCCGGGGCGTCAGTCGTATCGGGCTGGTCGATCAGGGCGGTCAGGCCGCTTCACGCAAGGCATCCGAGGTGGAGACGGTCTTTCACCGGGACATGCCGGATGCCGCCGAAGCCGAACGCCGCACCCGGGCCACGCTCCGCCCCAACACGCCGGTGCCTAGGCGGGCCGAACTCGAGTCGGCGCCGTTCCTTGTGACGGAGGCCGAACTGGTGGCCGCCGGTCGGGTGGATCAGCGCATCGGGTCGCGCATCGATTTCCCTGACGACTATCCGCAGCGCGCCATCAAGACGGACCGGGTCACGCTCGTCGCGCCAGCCGGCGTGGCGTACAAGGTGGGCGATCGGCTGCTCGTCATCACCACGCAGGCGCATCCGTCGAGCAAGGCGCCCCGAATCGCCATCCCGACCGGAGTGCTCGTGGTGACGCACGCCGAACCGGGCAAGCCTGCTCTGGCCGAACTCGATCGGCAGATGGGGCGCGTCGAGCAGGGGCAGCGCGTGGTGGCGGCCCCCACCGCGTCGGCTGAGTGGGTGACGGCGGTCGCCCTTTCGGCGCCGGACCTGAGCACGACGGTGCGCTGGCTCGATGCCGGCGAGCTCCTGCCCACGCTGCAGAGCTTTCTGCTGCTCGGCGCAGGCGCGTCACAGGGCCTCCAAGCCGGCGACGAGGTGGCCATCTATCGCCAGCCCGAGGGCGCGGCGACCGAAAGCCTCGCCGCGACGGTGCGCGTGGTACGTGTCGACCGGGAGACCAGTACGGCCGTGGTCACACGCCAGTATACGCCGGATATCGCCGTCGGCCTGACAGCGCGCCGGTTCGCCAAGGCCCCCTGACGGGCGGCTCACCCTGGAGGCGCGGTTGGTGACGCGCCTCTCGCTCCGGCACGCGCCGGGTCCCCGAGGGACCCGGCGCGTGTGTACATTGGGGGATTCCATTCACCTTCGGCGCAGAGGTAGTGCACGGCATGGCCAACAGGGTTCTGGTGACGGGCGGTGCGGGCTTCATCGGCTCCCACGTGGCGGACAGGTTTGTGGCCGAGGGGTGGGACGTCACCATCCTCGACGACCTGTCCAGCGGACGTGAGGAGAACATCCCGGCGGCGGCGCGATTCGTCCGCGGCGACATCACCACGCCGGAGGCCGCGACCCTCGTGCGCGACGGCCGGTTCGATGCGCTCTGCCATCTGGCCGCGCAGATCGACGTGCGTCGGAGCGTGCTCGATCCGGTCTACGATGCCACCCGCAACATCCTCGGCACGCTCAACCTCATGGAGGCGGTGAAGGCCAGCGGTCATCCCACGCGGACGATCTTCTCCTCGACCGGCGGCGCCCTCTACGGCGACTTCGATCCGCCGCCGAGCGTCGAGACGCTGGCCAAGGATCCGGAAGCGCCCTACGGCATCGCCAAGCTGTCGGTGGAGTGCTATCTCGCCTACTACGGCCGCGTGCACGGCCTCGACACGGTGGCGCTGCGCTATGGCAACGTGTACGGGCCGCGTCAGGACCCACACGGCGAGGCCGGGGTGGTGGCCATCTTCTGCAACCGCGTGCTCGACGGCCGGGCGCTGACCGTGTTCGGCAACGGCGAGCAGACGCGCGACTACGTGTACGCCGGCGACGTGGCGGGTGCGAACTTCGCGGCGGCCACGAGTGTGCTGCCGCCCCGCGGGCGCCTCGATGCGCGGGCGTTCAACATCGGCACGGGCATCGAAACGTCGGTCAACACGCTCGCCGAAACGCTGCGTGAGGTGTCGGGCGCCACGGCGCCCATCGAGTACGCGCCAGCCCGCGCCGGCGAATTGGCCCGGTCGGCGCTGCAGACCCAGAAGGCGCGTGATCTCTTCGGGTGGGCCCCCCAGGTCTCGCTGCGAGACGGGCTCACCAACACCTATCGCTTCTTCGCCGAACGGCGCGCCGGAGCTACCGCGTGACCGGTACGACTGCGCTGTTGCTGTTGCAACTGTCCACGCGGGGAGGCGAGGCCGCCGAACGGGGGCTGATCGAACTGATCGCCTCGAGCGACCTGGTCACCAAGGCGGTCCTCCTGCTGCTGATGGTATTGTCGCTCGTCTCGTGGGCGATCATGTTCGCCAAGTGGCGTGCTTTCGCCACGGCGGAAAAGCACGGCCACGCGTTCACCGCCGAGTTCGAACGGGCTCGAGGCATGGACGACGCCATGCTGATCGCCCAGCGGGCACGGCCGAGTGCCTTCACGGCCGTCTTTGCCCGCGCGGTGCAGTTCCTCAACGACACCAAGCCGGCGCTCGGCGCCACCTCCGACCGCGCGGCCCGCCTGTCCGGTTCGCAGGTGGAAGCGTTGCGTCTCGTGCTCGACTCTGAGACGGGCAAGGAGCGCGAAGAACTCGGGCGCTTCATTCCGTGGCTGGCCACCGTCGGCAGTGTGAGTCCGCTCATCGGGCTGTTCGGCACCGTGCTCGGCGTGATTCAGGCCTTCGAGGGCATCGCGACCAAGGGGTCGGGAAACATCGGGGCGGTGGCGCCGGGTATTGCTACGGCACTGATCGCCACCGCGGCCGCTCTGGCCGTCGCCATTCCCGCCGCCTTCGCCTACAACGTGTACGCCGCCCGCCTCAACCGCTTCGACAGCGCCCTCGAGGGTTTCGGCTCGGAGCTGATCGCGCTCATGGTCCGCGACGGGCGGATCTGAGGCATGCGACGGAGACGGCGCGGCGAGCGCATGGGCGTCAACGGTGAGATCAACGTCGTCTCGCTGATCGACGTCATGATGCTGCTCATGATCATCTTCATGATCACGGCGCCCATGATGCAGGGCGGCGTGGACATTTCACTCCCCACTGCGCAGGTCCAGCCGCTCGAACCCAAGAGCGGCCTGGTGGTCACGGTGGACAAGGATGGCCGAATCTTCGTCGACAAGACGAGCCTGACGTTTGCCGAGTTCGAGGGGAGCATCAAGGCGCTTTCCGACAAGAAGGGAGGCGGGGGCGTGTACCTGAGCGCCGACGAGCGTGTGCCGTATGGACAGGTCGTGCGCATCGTGGCGGCCATGAAGGCCCGCGGCATCACGGAAGTCGGGCTGGTCGCGGAGCCGGAGGAGAATCGGTGACGCCGGCGCGGAGCGCTGGCGCGTCGGCTCGGGCGGCTGGTCTACTGCGAGGCGGGTTCGCGGTCTCGATGCTGGTGCATGCCGCGCTCATGAACCTGATGTTTCTGGTGGGGCGCGGCTCGGAGCCGGTCCGACCGCCGGTGTACCGTGTGGAACTCGTGGGGCAGGCGGGGCCGCGGCAGGTCGGCGTGGAAACGCCCACCGCCGAGCCGGTCACGGCGGCGCGCGACGTGGCCGGCGCCGAGCGGGTGAAGGAGGAGAAGGTGGTCCCGACGAAGACCACGGCGAAGAAGGTGGTCCCCTCTCCCAACGCGACGCCGTCCACCGACCGCTCGCGCCAGGACGGCTCCAAGACCGCACCGGCCACGACCTCGAAGAGCACGAGTGCCCCACGTTCGGGGGCAGGTGCGGTGGGGGCCAAGGGCGCCGATGTGGCCAACGTGCGGACGGCCGGGATCGAGTTCCCCTTTCCTGGGTACCTGCAAAATATCGAGCGCCAGGTTGCGCTGAACTGGTCGCCGCAGCGTACCTCGGCGGCGCTGGTCACCGAGCTCAAGTTCCTCATTCGCCGCGATGGCACCGTGGTGGGCATCGAAATTGTGAAGGGGTCAGGGGACCGTCTGTACGACCTCGATGCCATGGGCGCTGTCGAAGCGGTGGGCACCACCCGTTCCTTCGGGGCGCTGCCCTCCGGATGGGCCGATGATGTGCTGGTGGTCTATTTCACATTCGACTACGCGTTGCGACCCAACTGAGTGTGCTGAACCCTCTTCCTGCCTCGGTGCCCGTCTCCCGATCCGTCCGTCTCCGCCGCCTTGCGCATCGGTGTGCCGGTGTCGTCGTCCTGCTTGCGGGAGGCATCGCCCTCCCGGCGTCGGCTGCCGCGCAGGACCGCGGCGTGAGTCTCGGGCTGCAGTATCGCCCGGGGGCCAAGACGACGCTCATCGTGCTCCCCATCACCGGTACGCGCGGCGATTCGCTGACCGCGATGCTCAGCCGGGATTTCGACTACAGCGATCGCTTCACCGTCGTGTCGTCCACCAGCGCGCCGGCGTCGTCGCGGGCGATCAACTACCCGCTCTTCAGCAAGATCGGGGTGGATGGCATCGTGCAGGCGTCGGTGCTCGCCTCGGGCTGGTTGCGGGTCGCGTTGCATGACGTGGGCACGAAGGAGGTGCGCAACACGAAGGATTTTCCCCTTCCCACTCCGGCGTTGTCACCGGCCTGGCGGCTGGCGGTGCACGGCGTCGCCGACGGGATCGAGGAATGGATCACCGGCCAGCGCGGTATCGCGCAGACCCGGATCGCTTTCACGCGGGGCGGGCGGGTGTGGACAGTTGACAGTGATGGCGAAAATGTGACACCGGTGACACCCAGCGGCATGTCGCCGCAGTGGCTGCCAAGCGGACGCGGCATCGTGTACGCGGTGCTCGATGGCGCGCGCAACCCGATCATGTTCAAGGATCTGGTGACGGGCGCGCAGAGGACCCTGGTGAGCGCGAGCGGTATCGAGCACACCACACCCGCCGTGTCGCCGGATGGCCGGACGCTGGTGTACGCCCGCGGGTCGGAGTCGGGGACCGATCTGCATGTGGTGCCGATCGACGGTGGGACGCCGCAGCGCATTACGGTCGGCCGAGGCCGTGCCAGTACGCAGCCCACGTTCAGCCCCGACGGGCAGCGTCTCGTCTTCATGTCCGATCGCTCGGGGCATCCGGAGGTTTATATTAGCGATCTGGACGGGACCAACGCCGAGCTGTTGACGGCGGCGGCCTTCGGGGATCGCGACTACCGGGCAGGTCCGGATTGGTCACCCGATGGGCGCCTCGTGGCGTTTCAGTCGCGCAACGGGGGCACCTTTCAGATCATGACCATCAACCTGCGTGATCAGTCGGTGCGCCAGGTGACGAACGACGGCCGGAACGACGACCCGTCGTGGGCGCCCGATTCGCGGCACCTCGTCCTGACGTCGAACCGTAGTGGCATTCGGCAACTGTGGGTCGTGGATACCGAGACCGGTCGCGCACGGCAGTTGACGCGTGGTGCGGAAACCCGACTGGCCGCGTGGTCTCCGCGGCTGCTGGCGCAGTAGCAGTGGTAGCCGACGGTCAGTCCAGGCCGCCGTCGTTCGCGATTGCAGGTCCACATTTTTCTCCACTCATGGGGTTCTCGACATGATGCGTGCTTCTCGTGCGATGATGGTGCTGGTGTCCTCGTCGTTGGTCCTGGGCGCCTGCAAGAAGAAGACGGTGGCCCCTGCGCCGACGCCCGCTCCCGCTCCAGCCGAGACGGCGCCGACGCGCCCGACGCCCACGCCGGCGCCACGTGATACCATGGCCGAGTACAACGAGAAGGTGGCCGCTACCCGCATGCGGCTCCTCGAGACGATCTACTTCGAGTACGATGCCGATGAGCTGCGTGACGACGCCCGCGCGTCGCTCGACGCCAAGATTGCCGTGATGAACGCCAACCCCGGCCTGCGCATCAAGGTCAACGGGCACTGCGACGAGCGCGGCAGCGACGAGTACAACATCGCCCTCGGCCGTCGTCGCGCCGAAGCGGCCAAGCGCTACCTGACCGACCGTGGCATCGACGCCTCGCGCATCGAGACGTCGTCGTTCGGCCGCGAGCGCCCCGCGGTGCAGGGCACGGGTGAAGAGGCGTGGTCCAAGAACCGTCGCGACGAGTTCGAGATCACGGCGGGCGGCGAGAACCTCAAGCCCGCTTCGTGATGCCGCACGCCACCCCGGCCGGCCTCGTCGTGCCGCCGCGCCTGCGGATGTCCCGGGTGTGGCGCCTGGTTCCCCTCGTGGCCCTGGTGGCTACGGGGGGCTGTTTCGCGACGCGCGGCGACGTCCGCATCGTGCAGACCGACATCGCGTCGCTGCGCACCGAGCTGCTGCGCAACCAGCAGGAGCAGAAGGACGCCCTGACCCAGACGTTGCGGTTGCTGCAGGTGGCCAGCGATTCGCTGGCGCGGGTCAGCGCGCGCACGGTGGGTATTCAGGGCGACATGCGTGGCGAAATGCGCGCCGTGCGTGAGCAGCTGCTGCAGGTACAGACGCTGCTCGGCCAGAGCCAGGCCACGATTGCACGGCTGCGGAAGGAAATGGAGGAGCAGCGGGCGGGGATGGTGCCCTCCAGCGGCGTGACCCCGCCACCCGCCGTTACGCCGGCGCCTGCACGTCCCGGGGCGGTGCCCGCAAAGACCGACACGGCGGTGGCGGCACCCGTGCCGGGGCCGAGCCAGCTGTTCGTGAACGGGCGGGACCAGCTCACGCGCGGCAGCAGTTCCACCGCCCGTACGCTCTTCCAGGAGCTGTTGAGCACCTACCCCGATTCGGACTACGCGCCGGACGCGCAGTTCTGGATCGCCGAGTCGCTGGCCAAGGAGAACAACGTGGCGGCGGCGGACGCCGCCTATGCGGCGGTGGTCAGCACGTACCCGAACGCGCCCAAGGCGCCGACGGCGTTGTACAAGCGGGCGCAGTTGCTGCTCAAACAGGGCAACACGCCGCAGGCGAAGCAGCTGTTCGAGCAGGTCGTCGCGCGCTACCCGCGCAGCGACGAAGCCGAGCTGGCGGCCGAGACACTCAAGACGCTGCGCTGAGTCGCAGCGACGTCAATTCAGGACGGAACCTCCATGGCTGGCCACAACCCCGCGGAAATGCCTTTCCTCGAGCACCTCGAGGAACTCCGCTGGCGACTGTTGAAGGTCGCGGTCGCGCTGGCCTTGGGGATCGGTGTGTCCTTCGCCCTGATCTTCTCCAAGCAGGTCGATGTGGTGGCGCTGCTGGCGGAGCCCATCCAGCCGTTCCTAAAGCGGCCGTTGATGGTGACGCACCCGGGCGATCTGTTCGATATCGCGATGGATGCGGCGATCACGCTCGGCCTCATCGCGGCGTCGCCGGTGATCATCTGGCAGATCTGGGGCTTCCTGTCGCCGGCGCTGTACACGCACGAAAAGAAGGTGGTGATCCCCGCGCTCGTCGGGGCCGCGCTGCTGTTCCTGGCCGGCATGGCACTCGCCTTCAAGTACGTGGTACCGGTCACGCTGACGTTCTTCATGAGCTTCCAGAGCGGCGCCGTCGAAGTCGTGCCCACGGTCGACAAGTACATCGGCTTCGTCATCTCCATGTGCCTGGCCTTCGGTGCCGTGTTCGAGCTGCCGGTGGTGATCGCGCTGTTGTCGGCACTGGGCATCGTGCAACCGCAGTATCTCGCGAAGTTCCGGCGGCACGCCGCGGTGGGATGCCTCATTGCGGCGGCCGTCATCACGCCGGGCAGTGACCCCACATCGCTGCTCCTGCTCACTATTCCGCTGTATGCACTGTATGAGGTCTCCATCACGGTGTCCCGCCTGATCGTCCGGCGCCGCGAGCGCAGCATCGCCGCCGAGGCCGCGTGACGCTGGTGCTCGGCTCGTGGCGCCGCGCGGCGCGGGCCGTACGGATGGCACTGGCGTGGGTGACTCTGGCAGGAGCCGTCGCTGCGCCGGAAGCCGGCGCGCAGCCGCGCGGGGCGGCCCCTCGCACCGCGCAACCGCCCCGGCCCGGCCAGACGGGTGCCGGGGGCCGGGACAGCACCGTGCAGCTCAGCAAGGACAAGCAGGTGTTCGACTGGATCGCCCCCGACTCGGTCATGCGGCGGCTGCTGGAGCGTGAGGGGTATCGCAAGGTCCAGTACCAGGGCGACACGGTCCGCTTCGACGCGACGTCACGCGAGCTGGTGCTCAAGGGCAAGCCAGCCGGCGTGCAGCGTGACGAGACCATGATGGTGGGCGATTCCATCGCCTACAACGATTCCACCAAACGCGTGGTCGCGGTCGGCGACACGGTACTGCTGCGCGATCCCACGCAGCAGGGCGCCGATGACGTGATCTCGAACCGCATCGAGTACGACCTCGAATCACGATCGGGCCTCACGGGGGCATTCGCGACCTCGTTCGAGTCGGGGCAGCGCCTGTTCCTGAGTGCCCAGCGCAGCGCGATCGTCAGCGACACGATGGCCCAGGGGCGGCACATCGTGTTTGCCAAGAACGGGTCGTTCACCTATTGCGACCACACCGAGCCGCACTTCCACTTCACCACGCGCGACATGAAGTTCGTGTCGCAGAATGTGATGGTGGCCCGGCCGGGGGTGCTGTACATCGGCGAGGTGCCGGTGTTCTGGATTCCGTTCTTCTTTCAGGACGTACGATCGGGACGGCGCAGTGGCATCCTGACGCCGAGCTTCGGCGTGGCCGAACTCTTCCGCAACAGCCCGTCGTACCGGCGCAGTGTCCAGAACATCGGGTACTTCTTCGCCATCAGCGATTACATGAACGCCGAGGCCTCGTTCGACTGGCGCAGCGGTGCGCGCAGCTCGGATGCCGATCCAGGGTTCGTGCGCGGCAACGCCGAGATGCGCTATCGCTGGCTCGACCGTTTCGTGACGGGAGAACTGGCGGTGTCGTACATGGCGCTGCGGAACGGCACGACGAATGCCTCGTGGACGGTGAACCACAACCAGGACTTCTCGCGCGACACCAAGCTGACCGCGCGGCTCAACTGGGTCCAGAACACCCAGATCCAACGCAATACCACGGTCAACCCGGTGGCGGCGAATGCCACCATCAGGTCGCAGCTCAATTATCAGACGAAGGTCGGACCGGCCCAGATCAACATCGGTGGCTCGCGGGTGCAGTATCCGGGGCGTACCCAGGTGGACATGGACTTCCCCTCGCTCAACGTGACCACGGGCACGCTGGAGGCGGGTCGTGTGTCGTGGACGCCGTCGCTCCGCCTGGGCGTGTCTGGCCAGAGCCGGATCGATCAGGGGCTCCAGTTTCCATTCGTCTACAATGCGCGACGGGACGGTGGCATCGACAGCGTCCGCTTCAACGCGAGTCGCCGTAGCATGCAGTTCTCGTTCGACACGCCGATCAAGCTCTGGGACTTCCAGTGGCAGAACTCGTTCACGATCAACGACCAGTTCCGCGACTTCCCGGAACAGCGTGAGATCGTAGGCGTACGAGACACCTCGCAGCGGGTCACCCGCGTGTTCGCGCGCACCTACGAGACCAACATCGACTGGAACACGTCGTTCAACCTGCCGCGCTTCTTTCAGGGCACGTGGAACCTCTCGCCGTCCATCACGGTGGCGAATGTCGATCAGGGCGGGCTGTTTGTCCGTACGGAGCGGAGCGGTGGCCGCTTCGTGTCGCAGGCCAAGCGCCTCAGCTACGCTCTGAGCGCCTCGCCCACGTTGTATGCCACCGTCCCCGGCCTCGGACCCATCAGCAAGCTGCGGCACTCCATCACACCGGTGCTCAGCTACAGTTACTCGCCGGCCAAGGGGGTGAGCGACGAGTACCTCTCGGCCATCGGGCGCTCGCGCGTGGGCTATCTGGGCGCGCTGGCGCAGAACCGGGTGGCGCTCAACCTCTCCACGAATCTCGAGGCCAAGCTGCAGGCGGCTTCCGATTCCGCACCGGAGTCGGCCCGCAAGCTCAAGCTGCTGTCGCTGAATTTCTCGTCGCTCACCTACGACTTCGTGCGCGCCGACAGCGCCGGAAACGGCTTTTCCGACCGGACCTTCTCGATCAACGGGCGTACCGATCTGCTGCCGGGACTCGATTTCCGCACCAGCTATGAACTGTTCCAAGGTGACCCGCTGTCCGATACGGCCACCTTCAGTCCGTACCGCACCGACTTCGGCGTCACCTTCTCGCTCAACGGTAAGTCGGGGATCTTCGGGTTGTTGGGGCGGCTCCTTGGCCGTGACGTGGAGATCAATACCGATTCGGCCGGTCGGGCGAGCGGCAGCCTGGGCGAACAGAACATCGCGCAGCAGACGCGGCAGATGAACGCTGCCGGGGGCGGGGCGATGCGCGGCATGCAGCTGGCGCTGCCGTCGTCGGGGGACGGCTGGAACCTCAACCTGCAGTACAACGCCGCGCGACAACGCCCGCCGCGCGGTGGCACGCAGATCGCAAACGACCCGGCCGCGTTGTGCGAGTCGCAACGACCGCTCGGTTTCTTTGCGTACGATCAGTGCATCCTCAACGCCCAGAGCGCACCGGCTACCGGGCTGACCACCGGGCAGAGCGCCATCGGCGCGCCGATCTTCATCCAGCCGCCCACGCAGAACGTGACCGCCACCATGTCGTTCGGCATCACGCGCAACTGGTCGGCGCAGTGGTCCACCCAGTACGACGTGGAGCGGGCGCGCTTCTCGAGTCAGCAACTCGGGCTTCAGCGGGCGCTGCACGACTGGAACGCGGTGTTCTCGTTCTCGCAGACTCCCAACGGCAACTTCGCCTTCAACTTCTTCATCGCCCTGAAGGCCCAGCCCGAGCTCAAGTTCAACTACGACCGCCAGACGTTCCGGTCGAGCAATTTCTGAAGCGCCGTACCGGCGCAGGAGAGTGGGTGGTGCTGGAACTCGATGGGCGGACCTTGCGCATCGCCGATGTGCTGGCCGTGGCGGACCAGCGGATGCCGGTGCGCCTCGCCGAGTCGGCGCGTGCCCGCATGGAGACGACGCGCGCCGTCGTCCATCGGGCCATCGAGGATGGGGCGCCGGTGTACGGCATCAACACCGGCTTCGGCAAGCTCTCGGAAGTGACGATCGCGCCGGACCAGTTGGCGGCGCTGCAGCGCAACCTCGTGCGCAGCCATGCGGCCGGCGTTGGGGATGCGCTCCCCGAGCGCGAAGTGCGGGCGATGATGCTGCTGCGTGCCAACGTGCTTGCGACCGGGTATGCGGGCGCGCGGGCGACGCTCGTGGATCAACTCACCGGCATGCTCAATGCCGGCGTGTGGCCGCTGGTCCCGGAGCAAGGCAGCGTGGGTGCGAGTGGAGACCTCGCGCCGTTGGCCCATCTTGCGCTTGCGCTGATCGGCGAAGGTCAGGCACGCTGGCAGGACCAGGCCGGCGAGGCCGCCGCAGTGCTTGCGGTGGCCGGATTGGCGCCGGTGACCCTCGAGGCCAAGGAAGGGCTGGCTCTAATCAACGGCACCCAGGCGCACACCGCCGTGGCCGCGCTGGCCTGCGCCGAGGTCACCCGGTTGTGGGGCGTGGCGCACATCGCCACGGCCATGAGCCTCGAAGCCTTGCTCGGCACGCCCGACGCCTTCGATGCCCGCATTCAGGAGGCGCGGGGACAGCTCGGCCAGACACAATCGGCGGCGCTGCTGCGTCATCTGTTGGCCGGCAGTGCCCTGCGTGAATCGCACCGACACGGCGATCCCCGTGTGCAGGACGCGTACGCGCTGCGCTGCGCGCCGCAGGTGTACGGGCCGGCGCTCGATGCGCTGCGCTTCACGCGGGAGATGATCGAACGCGAGCTCAACGCCGCCACCGACAACCCGCTCGTATTCGCGACGGGCGAACTGCTCAGTGGCGGTAACTTTCACGGGCAGGCCGTGGGCATGGTGAGCGACTTCCTCGCCATCGTCTGTGCCAATCTCGCGGTCATCAGCGAGCGGCGCATCGACCGCCTCGTTCACCCGGACTTCAACCAGGGGTTGCCGCCGTTCCTCGCCGGCCATCCGGGGCTCGAATCCGGGCACATGATGTCGCAGGTCACGGCGGCGGCGTTGGCGAGCGAGTGCAAGCTGCTGGCCCACCCGGCCAGCGTCGATTCCATCCCGACGGACGGCAACAAGGAAGATGTCGTGCCGATGGCGATGAACGCCGCCCTCAAGCTGCGCCGCAGCGTGCGCAATGTGCGTCATGTGCTGGCCATCGAACTCATCGCGGCGGCCGAAGCGCTCGAGTACCGGCGTCCGCTCCGCAGCAGCGCCGCCGTCGAGCAGGCGCATGCACTCGTGCGCGAGTTCGTGGCGCCCGGGACCGGCGATCGCTCGCCGGCGCCGGACATCGCGCATCTCGCGGCAGCGCTCAGCGCCGGACGTTTCGATGCGCTCACGGCCGAGGTGCCGGCATGATCACCCCGAGAAGTCCCCGGACATGAACCCGACGAGTGGACCGCGCCCGGTGCGGGCGCCGCGCGGCCCCGTGCGGCGGTGCCGCGGATGGGAGCAGGAGGCGGCACTCCGCATGCTGATGAACAACCTCGATGCGGAGGTCGCCGAGCGGCCGGACGATCTCGTCGTGTACGGAGGCACCGGTCGCGCGGCGCGCTCATGGGAGGCGTTCGACGCCATCGTGCGCACGCTCGAAACGCTGGGGGACGACGAAACCCTGCTTGTGCAGAGCGGCAAGCCGGTCGCGGTGTTTCGCACGCACGAAGATGCCCCCCGCGTGCTGCTCGCCAACAGCAACCTCGTGGGACGATGGGCCACCTGGAGCGAGTTTCGTCGGCTGGAGCAGATGGGGCTCACCATGTACGGCCAGATGACGGCCGGCTCGTGGATCTACATCGGCAGTCAGGGCATCGTGCAGGGGACCTACGAAACCTTCGGCGCGGTGGCGACGCGGCACTTCGGCGGGACTCTCGAGGGGCGCCTGGTGGTAACGGCCGGCTTGGGCGGCATGGGCGGTGCGCAGCCGCTCGCGGCCGCCATGCACGGCGCGGCCGTGCTCGCGGTGGAGGTCGAACCCAGCCGCATCGCCAAGCGCATCGACACCCGCTACTGCGATCGCCACACGGCGTCGCTCGATGAGGCGTTGGCGTGGCTGGCCGAGGCCCGCGCTGCGCGCTCGGCTCTTTCGGTGGCGTTGCTGGGCAACGCCGCCGACGTACTGCCGGAGCTGGTGCGTCGCGGCATCACCCCCGACGTGGTCACGGATCAGACCAGTGCCCACGATCTGCTCGTGGGATATATCCCGCGCGGGCTCTCGCTCGACGAGGCGGCCGCCTTGCGCACGCAGGATCCGGTCAGCTATCTCGCGCGTGCCACGTCGAGTGTGGTGGAGCACGTCCGGGCCATGCGCACCATGCAGGATCGCGGCGCCGTGGCGTTCGACTACGGCAACAACATCCGCACCGTGGCCTTCGATGCCGGCGTCGATGACGCGTTCCGTATGCCGGGCTTCGTGCCGGAGTACATCCGGCCGCTGTTCTGCGAGGGCAAAGGCCCGTTTCGCTGGGTGGCGTTGTCGGGCGATCCGGCCGATATCGAACGCACCGATGCCCTGGTCCGTGAACTCTTTCCGCACGATGCCGCGCTGCAGCGCTGGATCACGCTGGCGCAGGAGCGGATCGCGTTTCAGGGGCTCCCGGCCCGCATCTGCTGGCTGGGGCAGGGGGATCGGGCCCGCTTCGGCCTCGCCCTCAACGACCTCGTGGCCAGCGGGGAGGTCTCGGCACCCATCGTGATCGGACGCGATCACCTCGACACCGGCAGTGTGGCGTCGCCCTTTCGCGAGACCGAGGCCATGAAGGACGGCAGTGATGCCATTGCCGACTGGGCCATTCTCAACGCGCTGCTCAACACCGCGAGCGGCGCCAGCTGGGTGTCGTTTCATCATGGTGGCGGGGTCGGCATCGGGAATTCGCTGCACGCGGGCCAGGTCATCGTGGCCGACGGCAGCGAGCGCATGCGGCGGCGCCTCGAACGGGTGCTCACCAACGATCCCGGGATCGGGGTGGCCCGTCATGCCGATGCCGGCTACGACCTCGCGTTGGAAACCGCGGCCCGTCAGGGGCTGCAGCTGCCCATGGTGGAGCGCTGATGCTGTCCAGTCGGTATCGCCCGTATCACGTGCCGATCTTCCTGGCCAAGTACGCGTGGCTTCGGGCCCACCGTCGTCCTGTGCTGCTCAATTTCGAAGTCACCATGCGCTGCAACGCGCGCTGTGGCTTCTGCGACTATTGGCAGACGCCGGCTGAGGAGAAGCAGCGGGAGTGGGCGAACTTCGCGCAGATCGCGAAGCACTTCTCGCCCATGCTGGTCACGTTCACGGGGGGCGAGCCCACGTTGCGCCGCGACCTCGAGGACATCGTGCGCGCCGTGCGTCAGTCGGTGCGCTACACCTACGTGCAGCTCATCACGCACGCCGGCATGCTGTCGCTCGAGCGCGCGCAGTCGCTGTGGGATGCGGGGGTCGACCAGTTCAACATTTCCCTCGACTACCTCGATGGCCGGCACGATACGGCGCGTGGCATCCCGGGCCTGACCGCGAAGATCCTCGATCTGGTGCCGCGCATGCGGGCGGCGGGGATCGGTGGCGTGCGCTTCAACACCGTCATCAAGAACGACAATCTCGACCAGATCCTGCCCATCGTGGAAAAAGCGGCGGCGCTTGGCGGTGGGGTGAACTTCTCGGTGTACACGGCGCTCAAGAACGGCAACACGGCGCACCAGCTGCAAGACATCGATCCAGCCGAGGTGCAGCGCGTGGTCGATGCCTTGCTGGCCTACAAGCGCCGTCGGCGCGGCGTCATCACCAATTCCGACTACTACCTCGAGCAGATCCCGCGATACGTGCGAGGCGAGATGAACGAGCCGTGTCAGAGCGGGTCCACGACCATCCACATCGACCCGCAGGGGCAGATGCGGCGCTGCCCGGATTTCAAGCCCGACGGCCCGTGGGAATCGTATCGCGGCTACGACCCCATCGACTGCAATGCCTGCTTCTACGCCTGCCGCGGCGAGGCGCAGGCGCCGCTGCGGTTGGTGTCGCGGGTGCGTGATGTCATGGCGACGGTCACCCCGTCGGAGACCCTGTGACCGTCGGGCCCCACCTCGACGCCGCCGCACCGGTGACGCTGCTGGTGAACGCGTCCCAAACCATCACCTGCGCCGGCCCGCCGCGGGCCCGCCGCGGCGCCGAGATGCGCGACGTCGGGGCAACCGCCGGGTTTGGCGTGGCCATGCGAGGCGAGGTCATCGCCGCCGTCGCGCCCGATGACGTGCTGCGCCGCCAGTTCCCCGGAGCGGGGGAAGTCGACTGCGACCGCGGCCTGCTGGCCCCGGGGTTTGTGGACTCGCATACGCACGCCGTCTTCGGGGCCGGCCGATACGCCGAACACGAGTTGCGCGCCACCGGGGTGCCGTATCTCGAGATCGCACGCCGCGGCGGGGGCATTCATGCCTCCGTGCGTGACCTCCGCGCCCGCTCCGATGAGGCGCTGCTGGAGCTGGCGGGGCCGCGACTGGCGCGGCTGGCCGCCGGTGGTGTGACCACGGTGGAAGTCAAGTCGGGATACGGCCTGTCGGTCGAGCACGAACTCCGCACGCTGCGGGTGGTTCGGCAGTTGGCGCGCCTGGGGCCGATGCACATCGTCGCCACCTGCCTGGCCGCTCATGAGGTGCCGCTGGAGCTGCGCGAGCGGCCGCAGGGGCGTCGCGAGTGGATCGACACCATCTGCGACGAGATCTATCCGCAGGTGGCGGCGGACGGGCTGGCCCGGTTCGCCGATGTGTTCTGCGAGCCAGGGGTGTTCAGCGCCGACGAAGCACGCCGCGTCCTGGTGGCCGGACAGGCTCACGGGCTCCGGCCGAAGCTGCACGCCGACGAGTTGCACGACGGGGGCGGCGCAGCCCTCGCGGCCGAATTGCAGGCGGTGAGCGCAGATCATCTGGCGGCCATCTCGCCGGCGGGTATGCAGGCGCTCGCGGCGGCGCCAACCGTGGCCACCCTGCTTCCCGCGACGATGTTCTTCCTCGGCACGGGGCGGCAGGCCCCAGCCCGCGCCCTGATCGAGGCGGGGGTGGCCATCGCCCTCGCCAGTGACTTCAACCCTGGGACGTCGCCGCTGCAGGCCTTCCCGTTCGTCCTCACGCTCGCGGTGAGCGAGCTCCGGCTGTCCGCGGCCGAAGCGTGGATGGCGGCCACGGTGAATGGCGCCGCGGCCGTTGGTCTCGCCGATCGGACGGGACAGCTGGCGCCCGGCTTCCGGGCCGACATCGCCGTGCATGCCGTGGACGACTACCGGGCGTTGCCTTACTGGTTCGGGGAGCGTCTATGCATCGGGTCATGGGCGAGTGGGCGCGCTTGTCATCGTACTTGCTGAGGGATAGGATCGTCCGATCAGCTCCCTGCGAGTTGCCCCCACTTTCCCGCGTCCCTTAGCTTGTCCTGAACACCGTCCAACGGAGTCGGCCTCGAACGCATGTCCAACGCCGCGAAGCACCGAAAGAAGGCGGCTGAGTTCGAGCAGCTGAAGCAGATCGACCGCGCCATCGCCTCGTACGTCAAGGCGATCGAGGAAAGCGAGGCGGCTGGCGAGGACGTGGACGTCGCCCTGTTCAACAAGGTGGGCGACCTGGCACTGCGGCAGGGGCGGGTGCCGGACGCGATCACGTACTACGAGCGGGCCGTCGAGCACTACGCGACCTCCGGCCTGTTCAACAACGCCATCGCGCTCTGCAACAAGATTCTCCGCAACGCGCCCGGGCGCGCCAACGTGTACTTCACGCTCGGCCGGATCTGCGCGCGCAAGGGGCTCCGCGGCGACGCCACGCGCAATTTCCTCGAGTACGCCACCCGCATGCAGCAGGAAGGGCGGGTGGACGAAGGCATGCGGGCGCTGGCGGAGGTCGCCGACCTCATGCCCGAACTGACCGAGGTGCGAGCGCTGGTCGAGGAGCACGCGGCACGGGCCGGCATCGCGCTGCCGCGCCGGCGCACTCCGGCGCGTCCGGTCGTGACGGTGGAAGATCCCAACGCCGCGCCCTCCTTCCGCGAGCAGAAGTCCCAGGATCTCGTCTTTCTCGACGTCGATTACGGCGACGCCGCGCGTCGGACCCCGGCGCGCAGTGTCCGCGTGCCCACGCCAGCCCCGGCCCCGGCCATCCCCGCTCCCGCTGCCCTGGTGGCGCTGCCCGAGTTCAGGCCCGTCGAGCAGATGGTCGAACCGGTGGTCGCGCTGCCGTTCCTCGATGCCAGCAGCGTGCCGCGTCTCGACGGGCTCGATTCGAGGGCCACGCCCGCCGCCCCCACGCCTTCGGCTGGCGCCGCCGCTCTGCCAGGACTCGACGCGCTGACGCCCGGTGCCGCCGATGCCTCGGCGGTGATGCCCACCGAGTCGGCGCCGCTCGAGGGGCTGAAAGCCAACGGCGTGTTCGAGGACCTCGGAATCGTCCCACTCGACGGCTTCACCGCCGATGCGGTGGTCCATGCAGGCGACCTCGTGGCCATCGACGTGCCCTACGCCGAGGTGCACTGGCTCGTCCCGCCCACGCCAGCCGAGCCGATCGATGTACTCGAAGACGTGGTGCTGGAGGACTTCGCGGACGCCACCAACGATTCGGGCATCGCCGACCTGATCTCGACCGAGACGCCGCCATACGTGCCGGCGCTGGGGACGCTCCAGCCGACCCCCGTCGATGCGCGGCCCATCGAGGTCGAACCGCTCGTCGTGTCGCCGGTGCCCGAGCTCGACGAGGCGATCGCTGCCGGCGCGGCGCTCGTCGCCCGTGCTGAGGCGGAGTTCGCGCAACTCGGTGATCTCGAGGTGCTCGACCCCATCGCCCCGATCGACCCGCTGGCCGCGATCGACGCGGTCGAGGAGCGCCTCGAGGCTGACCGGCCGCCGTTCCGCCTCGATCCGCACGACTTCATCCTGCCCGGCGAACTGCCGCCGCTGCTGCTCGAGGACGCCTTCGTCGAGGTTGGCCTGGCCGGGTTCGCGCCGGCGGATGATGGTGCCGGTGTGCTCCCGGAACTGCTGGCAGTGGATAACCCGGCGGCCCCGCTGCCGTCGGCGCTCGATGCGGCGTGGGACGAAGTGGCGCAGGAGGCCGAGGCGGGCGAGACCGACCACGCGCCGAGCGAGAGTCACGACTGTTCGTTGGACGAGGCGCAGCCTGTCATGTCCACGCCGGCCCTCCCGATCGCCGCGGTCGCCGTCGAGGCGGTGAACGTGGCGACGTCGCGTCGCGATGGGCTCCGGGCCGCCGTGACGCGCATGCCGCAGAACTGGCTGCTCCGCCGCCGTCTCGCCGAGGCGCTGTTCGAGGTGGGTGAGCGAGAGGCGGCCCTGGCGGAGCTCGAGACGGCGCAGCAGGGCCTCGTGAACGAGGGCGACCTCGTGTCGGCCTCCGATATTGCGGAAGAACTGGTGCGGGTGAGTCCGGACCTGGTGCCGTACCACCAGAAGCGGGTCGAACTGGCGGTGCGGGTGCAGGATTCCCAGCGTCTGCGGCTGGCCTACCTCGACCTCGCCGATGTGCTCGTGCGGATGGGGGAGGAGGGACGGGCCCGGGCCGTCTACGCGCGGGTGCTGGAGATCGATCCGCACGACGATCGGGCCCGCCTGGCCCTCGGTGCGGCCGCGCCGCCGCCGCCGGAGCGCCCGGATGACCGGTTCGTGGACCTCGCCGAATGGCTGCGCGATGACGACGAACCGGTGACGACCCGGATGCGGATGCGCGAACCGACCGTGACCGGCGATGAACAGGCCGACTTCGATGCGCTGCTCAGGCACTTCAAGGAGGGGGTCGCGCGTTCACTCGGTGAGGACGACTTCGAGAGCCATTACGACCTGGGCGTGGCGTACAAGGAGATGGGGCTCCTGGACGATGCCATTGCCGAGTTTCAGAAGGCGCTCCGGAGTCGGGCCCACCGACTACCGGCATACGAGGCGCTGGGGCAATGTTTCGTGGAGTTGGGGCGACATCAGGTGGCTGCCACCGTGCTGTCCCGCGCGCTCCACGAGCCAGGGCTCGACGACGAGCAGCGGGTCGGGGTGCTGTATCTCCTCGCGTATTCGTGCGAGGTGCTGCAACGGTCTGACGAAGCTCGTAGTTATTATCAGCGCGTGTACGCGATCGACATCCAATTCCGTGACGTCGCCGCCCGGCTGGCGGCACTCGAACAAGTCTCCCGATGACCCTTACGACGCGGACGCCGTCCGCGCTCGCCGCAGCGCTGCGTGACATCCAGGCGCCTGTAAGCACCGACCTTTCGGCGGTGTCACAGGAGCTGTGGCGCATCGTGTCGGCCGACGTGCCACTCGTGCAGGAGGTGCAGGAGCACCTCATGGGCATGAAGGGCAAGCTGTTTCGTCCCACACTGCTGCTCCTGTCAGCCAGCGTCGAGGAGGCGCGGCCCAGGAAGGCGATCACCTTTGCCGCCATCATCGAGCTGATCCACCTGGCGACGCTGGTCCACGACGACGCCGTCGACCACTCGGCGCTGCGCCGCGGCATGCCGACCGTGAATGCGCTCTTCAGCCATCAGGTGTCGGTCATCATGGGCGACTACCTGTACCTGCGCGCGCTGCGGGAGCTGGTCACCATCGGGGACCTGGAGGCGATGCGGGCCATCACCTTCGCGTCCAACGAGATGACGCTGGGCGAGATCCGGCAGCTGGCCGCATTCGATGCCCTCGCCTTCTCGGAGCGCGACTACGAGACGCTCATCCGGGCGAAGACCGCCTCCCTGTTCATGGCCGCCTGTGACGTGGGCGCCCTGTGCGGCGCCCCACGCTACCGGACCGCCCTCACACGCTTCGGTGAGCGGCTCGGCATGGCGTTTCAGGTGGCCGACGACCTGCTCGATTACACCGAGCAGCAGGAGATGACCGGCAAGCCCAGCGGGCTCGACCTGAAGGAGCACAAGGTCACGTTGCCGCTCATCGCTGCCCTGCGCGAAATGGACGGCAGTGCCCGCAGCCGGGTGGAAGCGCTGTTTGCGTCTGCCGAGCCGGAAGACGACGCGGTCGCCGAAGTCGTGGGTATCGTGCGCCAGTACGGTGGTCTCGAGTACGCCCGCCGTCGCGCCGACCAGTTCTCGCGAGAGGCCGAAGAGGCCTTGTCCGAACTGCCGGAGTGCCCGTCGCGCGCCTCGCTGCTGGACGCGATTTCCTACGTGGTGGAGCGGCGCTGGTGATGGCCCGCGGCCCCTCCAGGCACCGCCCGCTGTTCCACGTCCTGGTGCTGGCGTCGGGCTTCGTGAGCGGAGGTCTGCTGACCCAGGTGGCGCGCCGATTTCTGCCCACCGGGGCGGTGAAGGAGTTCCTGACCACCGGGGTGACCCCGGCCATCGGGCCGCTTCCCATCGACCTGATTATATTGAAGTTCGCGGTTGGACCCGTCGCCCTGGATGTCTCCCTTTTGAGCCTCCTCGGGGTATTGATAGCTTACCTCATCGCGCGGTCCCTCTTCTAGGAGCGTTTCCCATGGGTATACAGAATTTCGGGTTCATGGAGATCATGATCATCCTGGTGATCGTGCTGCTCCTCTTCGGCGCGAAGCGTATCCCGGAAATCGCCGGGTCGCTCGGCAAGGGCATCAACGAGTTCAAGCGCAACATCAGCGACGCGCAGCGGCAGATTACCGAGCCCGCGCCGCGCACCGAGCAGCGCATCTCCCAGGCGGCGCCGGCGGCGAGCGACACCGCGGAAGAGCGCCCGGAGCCGAAGCGGTTGCTGCAGTAACGGCTGACGCAGCCGCGGAGGAGCGCGCCGCAAGGCAGCATTTTCTTCTCGGTCGGTTGGAAAGACAAAGCGTCCGCGAGCCCCAGTGGCTCGCGGACGCTTTGTCATGACCAGAGGGCGATCAGACGCCCGACTGGCGCCGAAGCTGGCTGAGCACTTCCGTGCGGCGATCGTCCACCTTGACGCTCTCGCGCAGGTTGGTGAGGAATTCCTCGACCTTCTGCTGCCGCAGCGACTGCGTGTACTGCGCACGCTGGATGGACTTCTCGGCTTCGAACGTCTGGCGATTGGACTCGACACGCGAGTCGACGCGCAGCACGATCATGGCATCCAGTCCCTTGAACGGGCCACCGAGCTGGCCAGCCGGCACCGCGAACGCCGCCCCGATGGCCGGGGAGAACTGCCCCAGGCCGGGCACCGCCTCGACGCGGGTGAATGGGACCGACTTCTCCACCGTCAGGTTGCGCTGGGCTGCCGCCGCTTCGAGCCCGCTGGTCTTGGCCGCCGCGAGCAGCTGTTCGGCCATCGGCCGCAGCTTATCGAGGCGCTTGTCGCGCGCCAGACGGCGACGGATGTCTTCCTTGACCTCGGCCAGCGTCTGCTGGCCGCCCGGCACCACGGAGTCGATGCGCGCGAGGTAGTAGGCCTCGGGGGAGTCGAACAGGTCGCTGGTCTCACCCGGACGCACGCCGGTGAACGCCCACGCGCTCACGCTCGGCACGTAGCGGCCCGCGAACGACAGCGGCTCCTTCTCGATGACCACCACCGACGCGGGCGTCAGGCCGAGCTGTTTGGCAGCGTCGTCGAACAGCTTCGGATCTTCCTGGCTGCCGGCCTTGGCCGCGAGGGAGTCGGCCCGGCGGTCGGTGCGCACGGCGCTCGAGTCGCTCTGCGTGATGCTGACGAGGATGTGCCGCAGGTCAAGCGTATCGCCCTTGCGGTCGTCGATGCGGATGATGTGCCAGCCGAACGGGGTGAGCACGGGCGGCGACAGCTCACCGACCTTGAGTGCGTACGCGGCCTCTTCGAACTTCGGCGTGAAGCGCCCGCGGCCGCCACGGCCGAGGACACCGCCCTGCGCGCCGGAGACGGAGTCGGTGGACTCGCGCTTGGCAACATCCTCGAACTTGGCGCCTCCGGCGATCTCGCCCCGCAGGCGCTCGATGCGCTCACGGGCCGCAGCGGAGTCGGCGGCCGTGATGCTGCGCGGCACCGTGAGCAGCGAGACCACCGCGCGGCCCGGCTTCTCGAAGCGCTTGCGGTTCCGCTCGAAGTACTGCGAGATCTCGCTGTCCGTGACAGTGACGGCCGTGTCGGTGAGGGACTCCGGACGCAGCATGACGAAACTCACCGCGGCACTGTCGTGACGGTCGCGATACAGCTGCCAGAGCCGCTCGTCCGAGATGTAGGCACCAGCCGCCACCTGGTCGAAGAGCTTCTGCTTGGGGATCTCGCTGCGGTAGTACGCCTCGAGACCGGCCAGCATGCCCGACTGCCGGGCCATTGGGCTGGCCAGGAGGCGGAGGTACTTCTGCATGTCGAACTGGCCGTCGGTCTGCAGGTCCGGCGACTGCATCGCCTGTGGCGGCGGGGCCATGCGTGCCGCTTGGAGGATTTCGTCGTCTGTAACCGTGATGCCCCGACGCTTGTATTCCTGCGTGAGCAGGACATCCGTGACGAGTTCGTCGAACGCCCGATCCTCGAGGGTCTGGCGCTGGTCGAGCGTGAGCGCGCTCCCGAGCTGCTGCTGTTGCTGCTGCTCGAGGGCGTTGACCGCGTTCTGCCACGTGGTAAGGAGGATCTCCTCGCCATTCACGCTCGCAATGGAGGTGGTCGTGGTGACGGGGGCTCGGCCGGCCAGGCCCGAGGTCTCATACAGCAGGAAGCTGCCGACGAACGCCACGATGAGGATGATCCAGATGTACTTCGCGGCGCTCCGCATCGATTGCAGCACGGGGCGTGACTCCTTCAGTCGGAAAGAACGGCCAAACGGAAAGGCACACGCACCTCCCCGAAGAAGGGCGTGTGCCGCAGAGTCCGGAAACCTAGCGGCCGCCTTCTGCTAAAGGCAAGACACGCCACGACTTCCCCACGTCTTCTCACAATTGACTTCCCGCACGATGGCGACAATCAATACAATCGACCAGTCAGCGCGGTCCCTCGCGGGTGCCACCCGCGTGACAGGACGGCGAGGCGTCGTACCGGGATACCACCTGAGGGCACCGCACGGATGACCACTGCCGCCCGGATCGACGAGCTCCGGAATAAGTTCGAGGAAAACCCGCGTCGCTTCTTCGCGCCGCTGGCGAACGAACTCCGGAAGGCCGGCGAACTGTCGCAGGCCATCGCGCTGTGTCGCGAGCACCTGCCCAAGCAACCCGGCCACATGAGCGGGTACATCGTGTTCGGTCAGGCGCTGTATGAGAGCGGCGAGCTGAGCGAGGCGCGTGGCGTGTTTGAGAAGGCGCTCGCGCTCGACCCCGAGAATCTCATCGCGCTGCGGCACCTCGGCGACATCGCCCGGCGCCAGGGAGAGCCGTTGCTCGCCCGTCGCTGGTACGAACGCGTGCTCGAGGCCGACCCGCGGAACGACGACATCGCCGCCCACTTGGCCATGCTGGCGACCCCGGCCGAACCGGTGCCGGCCGTGCCCGCTGCCCCCTATCCGCCCGTCGCGGCGCCAACGCCGGCGTATGCCGTGCCTCCCATCCAGCTAGGCGCCCTCTCGACGCCGGATGCCGTGATGCGCGCCGTAGATATCGGCGCCATTCCGCTGCGAACGCCGGAGCCGCCACCGCTGCTCGATCTCGACGCGATCGAGGCCTTCACTGACAGCGGTGACAGTGCGCTGGCGCCCGCCGGCGTGGCGCCGGAACGGCCGGCCGGTGACAGCGCGGTCGCGGAGGAAGCCTCCCACGACGATGCCTTCGTCGACGCTCCCGTCGTCGATGAGGTGATCGCCGAGGCAACGGTGGTCGAGGCGGTCGCCGAGCTGCCGCTGGTGGCTGACGTGCAGGAGACTGACCGGCAGGCCGACCTTGCGCCCGAGACGGCCGTCGTCGTGGCGTCGGTTACTGGGGACGATCCGTTCGCGTTTGCGGCTGCTACCGTCATGATGACCGACGCCGAGCCCGGCGCAGATGCGACCGTGGATGTCGAGGCGGCATTCGAGGAGGGGTTGGCGGCGCCGGAATGGCCCGACACGTCCGCGCTCGCGGCTCGCATCGGGACGCCGCGCGCTGTGACACCGCTGTCCGTCCCGATTCCGCCGGAAGCCGTTGAGGCCTTCGGCCGTGGACCGGGTGATGAGCGGCCGCCCGCGGCGCACGCTGCGGCGCCCGAGCTCGTCGCGGCGGCGGAACCCGAGCCGGTCGTTGCCGAATTGGTCGTCGCAGACCCGGTCGAGGACGAACCCGTCGCGCCGACCGAGGTCGACCTCGAACCGGTCGCGGCCGACCTGCCGTTCGCGGCGGGAATCGACGACCATGACGAGCCTGCCGGCGAAGTCTTCGCGGTCGCGGTCGCGGTCGTGACGGCGTCGGATGAACTCGACGACCTGGTGACCTCCACGGCCGACGACGAGGAGCTGTCGTGGCTCGCGGTTCCCTCCGATGACCTATCGGAGAACGACGAAGTCTCTGCCATCGCGGACGCGCTGGAAGACGATGCGCGGGCCAGCGGGGACGACGACGAGGTGGAGGTGCTCGATCGCAGCGAGTCGGCGGCCGTGCCCGTGGAGGCGAGCTTTGCCGACGTGATGCCGGACGCTGCGGTGGGCGCCGAGAGTGATGAATGGGCCTTCGCGGACGACGCTTCGTCCGGCGAGCCCGATGGGTCGGCCGCATTCGTGACCGAAACGATGGCCGAACTGCTCGTCTCGCAGGGACTGACCGCGCAGGCGGTGTCGGTCTACGAAGAGCTGGTGCGCCGGCGGCCGTATGACCCGCTCCTCTCGGCACGACTCGCCGAGGTGCGCGACATGGCTGTGCCGGCGGCCCCGGTGCCGGCGGTTGCTCCGGAGACGGCCACCCCGGCGTTCACCGCACGGGAGCGTTTCAACCGCCTGGCGGTGCGGCGTGCGTCCCGGCCCGCGACCCTATCGGCCGCATCGACCACCGACGCCAGCGGCGACGATTCGCTGTCCGCGCTGTTCGGATCGGCGCCAATGCCGCAGGACGATGTGGCCGCCCGGTCGCTGGCGGCCGCCTTTGCGCCTGCTCCCGAGGTGCCCGTATCGGCCTCGTTCTTTGTCCCGACCCCGGCGGCGGGCACGGTCCGTCAGGCGACCCCGCTGCGGCCATTGACCCCGATTCGTTCGGCCGCACCGATCGCCAGCACGTCGATCCCCGGAAGCGGCAGCTACTCCTTCGATCGCTTCTTTCCCGATCCGGCGGTTGCCGGTGGGGGGGCGTCGGCTCCCGGCGCTGCGCCGGCGGCGGAGCAGCCCCCGGTCACGCCACCGCCCAGCGCCGGTGACGACCTCACCCAGTTCTCGGCCTGGCTCAAGGGGTTGGGGAACACGTGATCATCGGTGTGCTGAATGGCCCCAACCTCAATCTGCTGGGGACGCGTGAACCCGCCATCTACGGCACGGCCACGCTCGCCGACATCGTGGCGCATCTGCGCGAGGTCGGCGCAACGTTGGGGGTCGAACTCCGGGCCGAACAGGCCAACGGGGAAGGGCAACTCATTGACATTCTGCATGCGTGGCGAGGCGACGTGGCAGGCGTGGTGGTGAACGCCGGCGCCTACACCCACACCAGCCTCGCCCTGCGCGACGCGTTCACGGCCACCGCCCTTCCGTTCGTGGAGGTGCATCTGTCCAACATCCACGCCCGGGAGCCGGAGCGGCGCCATTCGATGCTCGCCAGTGCGTCGCTCGGCATGGTATGCGGTCTCGGGGCCGAGGGATACGAATACGCCCTGCGCGGACTCGTACGGAGTCTGCGCGCCCGTGGCTGACGTGGCGGGCCACAGACTTGCGGCCGGCATCATGGATGACGCGAGGCCGCGGCGGCTGGCCGCGGTGCGTGACGAACTCGCGCGGCACGACCTCGACGGTCTGCTCGTGACTGCGCTGCCCAACATCCGCTACCTCACCGGCTTTTCCGGGAGCAGCGCGTTGTTGGTGGTGACGGCGAAGGACTGCCTGCTGCTCACCGACTTCCGCTACGAAACACAGGTGGAAGAGGAGGTCGGGGCGGCGGCGACGTTGCGCATCGAAGCCACCAGCCTCTGGGGCGGCCTGTGGCCGGCGCTCACGGGCATGCCTGGCGTCGACCGGATCGGCTTCGAATCGGCGCACCTGCTGCACCGGGATTTCGCGCGGCTGCTGGAGCAGGGCAGCCGCTGGCACTGGCGGCCGGCCGTGGACCTCGTCGAGTGTCTGCGCGAGGTGAAGGATGCCGGGGAGATCGGCTGCATCGAGAAAGCGGTGGCGATGGCCGAGACCGCCCTGGCCCAGGCGCTGGCCCGGTTCGCGCCTGGACTGACGGAGACGGGTGCCGCGGGGATCCTCGAGCAGGCGCTGCGTGAGGCCGGCAGCGAGGCGTTTCCGTTTCCCACGATCGTGGCGTCCGGGCCGCGCTCGGCGCTGCCGCACGCGCGGGCGGGTGCACGGGTGCTGGCGCGGGGGGACTTCGTGCTCGTTGATTTCGGTGCCGTGGCCGACGGCTACTGTTCCGACATCACGCGCACGGTCGTGTTGGGGCGGGCGACGGCCGAGCAAAAGGAGGTGTACGACATCGTTCGCGAGGCCAACGCACGCGCTTCGGGGGCGGTTCGGGCTGGAATGCGGGGGATGGCTGCAGATGCAGTGGCGAGAGAGTACATTGCCGCGCGCGGGTTTGGTGAGGCCTTCGGACACTCTCTCGGGCATGGGATCGGCCTGGAGGTGCACGAAGGGCCCCGCCTCGCCCGCACCATCGAGACTCCCCTCGCTGCCGGCATGGTCGTCACCATCGAACCAGGCATCTATCGCCCGGGGTGGGGCGGGGTGAGAATCGAGGACGATGTGCTCATCACGGAATCCGGGGGACGGTTGCTGACGTCGTATCCTCGGGACCTGCTCGAACTCGCCTGATCGCCCGCGCGGGCGCCCTCACCGGCTGCCGCGCTTTCTTTAGCCCCGCTCGCCATGATCGACCTGCGCTACGTGAAGAAGCTGATCGAGATGCTCGACAGCTCCACGGTGGATTCCATCGAGATCTCCTCCGACAAGGGGATGAAGCTCCGGATCTCGAAGAGCTCGCAGCAGCGGGCTGTGGCCATGGCGCCCGCGCTCCCGGCCCCTGTGGCCGCGCCTGCCGTGTTGCCCGCCGCCGCTCCTGCGCGTCCTGCCGAGGAGGGGGGGACGCCGGCGCCGAAGGCCGAGGCGCCCAAGTCCGCGGCCCTCGAGATCAAGTCGCCCATGGTGGGGACGTTCTATGGTGCGCCGGAGCCAGGTGCAAAGCCCTATGTCTCGGTCGGGGATCGCATCAGCAAGGGCCAGATCGTCTGCATCATCGAAGCGATGAAGATCATGAACGAGCTCGAGTCCGAATACGATGGTATCGTGCGTGAGATCGGTGTCACCGATGCGCATCCCGTCGAATACGGGCAGGTGCTCTTCCGCATCGATCCGACCGGCTGAGACGTGACGACATGACGATGGTCTCCGGCGCCGCCAGCGGCGCCGTCAGCGGTACGGCCCCGGTCACGGGGCTCGATCTTAAGGCGGCTTTGCAGCGCATGG